>DASYBB010000199.1:0-7763 GCA_036501025.1 Streptosporangiaceae bacterium | reverse complement strand
CATCGGCCGGCTCCCCGGCTGGATCGCCCAGTGGCACGAGATGGTCAACGACCCCGACACCAAGATCGGCCGCCCCCGCCAGCTCTACACCGGCCCCGCCCAGCGCCCCTACATCCCCATCTCCCACCGCCAGTAGGGCCTCCCGCCCGGCCCGGCTGCGCCTTGAACCCGAGCATCTCGGCGCACCGGGGTGGGTCTGAGCGCGCCCGGCCCGGAACGTATGAGGCCTACGAGGACGCGGTCACGACCGGCGCCGAGTACGCCGAGTTCGATCTCCGCCGGACCCGCGACGGCAAGCTGGCGGTCTACCACGACGGCCTGGCCGGCGCGACCCGGCAGCGGGTCGGCGACCTCACCTACGCCGGGCTGTGCGTGGCGGCGGGCTACCGCGTGCCGCTGGCCGGCGACGTTATGCGGCTGCTGGCCCGCGGCGGCCTGGCCGGCCACCTGGACCTGAAGGAGACCGGGGACGAGGCCGACGTCATCGGCGCGGCCCTGGCCGCGTTCGGCGACCCGTCCAGATTCGTGGCGACGACCCTGGAGGATGGGTCGGTACGGGCGATAAAGACAACGTTTCCACAGGTCAGGGCCGCCTTGTCGCTCGGGCGGGATCTGCGCGAGGTGGCCGCGCACCGGTGGCTGGGGGTGCGGGCCGCGGAGCTCGCGCCGCTGCGCCGCGTCCGCCGGTGCGGCGCGGACTGGGTCGCGGTCAACTACCAGCTGGCTCGCTTCGGGGTTATTCGCGCCTGCCATCGGGCCGGGGTGGGCGTGATGGTGTGGACAGTCGACGGCGACGCGGACCTCGACGAGTTCCTGGCCGACGGCCGGGTCGACGTGCTGATCACCAACCGGCCGCGGTCTGCCGTCGCACGGCGCCAGGAACTGATCGGCCCTACGAGTCCAGGCTGAGCACCATCGTCGGGGTCTGGATGACGTGGTCGTCGCGCAGCGGCCGGACGGCCGTGCCGATGGCGAAGAACTCCGTGGTGTGCGAGCCCCAGGTGTGGCTGTGCTGGCGGAGCTGGACGCCCACGATGCCCTCGGCGTGCAGTTCCTCGGCCTCGGCCTGCATCCGGGCCATGGCCAGCTCCCGGGCGTCGTACAGGGCCTGGGTGAACTGCTCGATCTCGACGTTCCGGCCGATGTTGCCCATCTTGGCGCCCATCCGCTGGTGGGCGATGTGGTACACGCAGGTGCCCATCGTCATGCCGAGCGGCGCGTAGCCGGCCCGGATCAGCGTCCAGAAGTCCTGGCCGGACAGGTCCGAGGTGAACGGCAGGCCCTTGTTGTTGCGCCAGTTCGTCACGCCGCCGCCGCCCGCGCCCGGCTCGGCCTTGACCGCGGTGCCGATGGCGATGAACTCGGCGATGTCGGCGCCGAACTCCTTGAGCTCGACGTCCAGCCGGACCCCCACCACCCCGTCGGCGCCGAGCGCGTTGGCCTCGGCCTCCATCCGGCTCATGGCCAGCTCCCGGGCGTGGTACATGGCCTGGGACAGCACGTCGAGCTCCTGGCTCTTGCCCCACCGGGCGACCTGCAGGCCCACGTGGTAGATCGAGCTGCCCAGGACCAGCCCGAGGGGCCGGAACCCCACCTCCCGGACGAGCAGGAACTCGTTGACGGACAGGTCCGAGGTGAAGATGCCGCCCGGCTTGCCCGGCCGCAGCTCGGCGAGCCGGGCCATGGCGTCCTGCGGGACGCCGGTGACATCCACGCCGCCGGCGGTACTGGGCTCGGTCATCTCGCTCCTCGTGGGATCAGTCATGACGCGGGGCTACAGGCGCACCCGCGCGGCCTGGCGGCGCTGCGGGTCGAGGGACATGATCGCCAGCGGCGGGGCCGGGGGCCGGTCGCGCTTCGCGAACTGGGCGATCGAGGTGCCGATGATGGTCGCCTCGACGATGTGGTCGCGGCGGCCCTCCTGCATCGGGCACTCCCGCTCGCGGACCCGCATGGTCATCTCCTGGACGACCACCCCGGCCGCGCCGTGCCGGGCCACGTCCCGCTCGAGCTGGCTGCGGGCGTCGTGCCGGGTCTGGTTGACCAGGTCGGTGTAGCCGTGCACCTCGGAGTTGCCGCTGCCCCAGCGGGTCTGGGTCACGGTCATCCAGTCGTCGTGCCGGGACCCGATGGAGATGCCCAGCACCAGGCCGGCCGGCACCCAGCCGGCCAGGATCAGCTTGGCGAAGCCCTGGCCGGTCAGCGCGGAGGAGAACGGCCGTTTCAGCGGCGCGCTGCCGGGCGCGCGGATGGCCGTCCCGATGGCCTTGAACTCCAGCCCGCCGGCCGGGAACGCCCCGATGGTCAGGTCGACCCCGACCACGCCGTGGCCGCCGAGCTCGCGGCACTCCTCCTCCATCCGGCTCAGCGCCTTGTGCCGGGCCTCGTAGAGGGTGGCCACCATCGGCCCGAACGCGCTGTAGGCGGCCCCGCCGCCCGACACCGACGTGACGCCGCGGGTGGGGGTGACAAAGCCGCCGTAACCGGCCCACGCGCCGGGGCAGGCGTAGCCGCCGGTGTAGCCGATGTTGTAGACCGCGGCGCCCAGGACCTGGCCGACCGGCTCGAAGCCCGTGCTCTTGATCGCCGCGAACTCGTCCGCGCTGAGCGAGGAGCCCCAGGTGCCGCTGCCCCGGATCTCGGCCATCCGGGCCTCGGCTGCCTCGGGCAGATCGTCGCCCTCCTGCCGCGCCACCGCACGCCCCTTCCGCCGGCTATCGCCGTTGCCCCTTACGATACCGGCAGCCGGGGCGATACCCGCGCACGGCGCTGTCAGCGGTCCTGCGCGTCCCATTCCTTGTTGCGGTCCTCGACGGTCTCCAGCGCGCGGGCCGCCGCCTCCCTGCTCGGATAAGGTCCGAGCCGGTCCTTGCCGGGGCAGCCGTCATCGGGCTCCACGGTGTTGTGCCGGAGGCAAAACCACCACTGCTGCTCATCTGCCATGCCTACTAGACTCCCAGATCATGGCGACCCTGCTCCAGCCCGGCCGGATTTCCCCGATGCGCGCGGTCCCGGCCGGCATCACCCGCCCCGAGTACGTCGGCCGGCGCTACCCTGCCGCCGGCGAGCCGGAGGTCAAGGACGCCGCCACCATCGAGCGGATGCGGGTGGCCGGCCGCGTCGCCGCTCAGGCGCTGGCCGAGGTCGGCCGGCACGTGGCGCCCGGCGTCACCACCGACGAATTGGACCGGATCGGGCACGAGTTCCTCATCGCCGCCGGGGCCTACCCGAGCACGCTCGGCTACCGCGGCTACCCCAAGTCGCTGTGCACCTCGCTCAACGAGGTCATCTGCCACGGCATCCCCGACGACACCGTGATCGCCGACGGGGACATCGTCAACATCGACATCACCGCCTACCTCGACGGCGTGCACGGCGACACCAACGCGACCTTCCTGGCCGGCGACGTCGACGAGGAGTCCCGCCTCCTGGTCGAGCGCACCCGCGAGGCCCTCATGCGCGCCATCCGCGCGGTCGTCCCCGGCCGCCCGCTGAACGTCATCGGCCGGGTCATCGAGTCCTATGCCCGCCGCTTCGGCTACGGCGTGGTCCGCGACTTCACCGGCCACGGCATCGGCACCACGTTCCACTCCGGGCTGGTCGTGCCCCATTTCGACGACCCCGAGGCCACGGTGCCGATCGAGCCCGGGATGACGTTCACCATCGAGCCGATGCTGACCCTGGGCACGATCGGCTACGAGATCTGGCCGGACGGGTGGACGGTGCTGACCGCCGACCGCAGGCGGACGGCCCAGTTCGAGCACACGCTGCTGGTCACCGCCGACGGCGCCGAGATCCTGACCCTGCCCTAGCCCTCGGGGGTGCCGGCCCCGGTCACCCGGGCGGACGGGGCGACGAACGTGCCGCGGCCCTGCCGGGTGATGATCAGGCCGCGCTCGCGCAGCACCTTCATCGAGCGCCGGACGGTCTGGTAGGCGACCTCGTACTCGTCGGCCAGGGCCCGCTCGGCGGGCAGCCGCACCGTGAACTCGCCCTGCGCTATGCGCTCCGCGATGGAGTCCGCCACCTGCAGGTAGCTGTAGTCGCCGTCCATCTTGTTAATCTTCGGCACCCGGTCACGCTAGGCGCGTCACTAGCTGCGCAAACCACTGACTAGCACCTAGAGCACTGAAAGCTCTCGTGCGTAACGGGCCGCCGGCCGCGGCCACGTTACGATAGGCCGGTGTCGATCCGGGCCATTGACTTTCACGTGCACCTGCCGACGCCGGACTGGCTGGACGGCAGCATGGCCGGCTATGTCGAGGCGGCCGAGGGGTACTTCCGCTCGCCCGCGCAGCGCGAGTCGCTGCCCGACCTGGCCCGGCGCTACCGCGACCTGGACCTGCGGGCGGTCCTGCTGGCCTGGGACGCCGAGACGGCGACCGGGCGCCCGCGGGTGCCCAACGAGACCGTCGCGGCCGCATGCCGCGAGTACCCCGACGTGTTCACCGGCCTGGGCTCGGTCGACCCGCACAAGGGCGCGGCCGCGGTGGCGGAGGTGGCCGCCATCGCCGCCCTCGGGCTGCGCGGCGTGAAGTTCCACCCGTCGCTGCAGGCGTTCGCCCCCGACGACCCGGCCTACTGGCCGGTGTTCGCGGCCTGCGCCGAGCACGGCCTGCTCGCCCTGTTCCACACCGGGACCAGCGGCATCGGCGCCCGGCAGCCCGGCGGGCAGGGCATCCGCATCGAATACTCGCACCCGCTCAAGCTGGACGCGGTGGCCGCCGCGCACCCGGACCTGACCATCGTGGCCGCGCACTTCGGCTGGCCGTGGCACGCGGACCTGGCCGCCGTGGCCCTGCACAAGACCAACGTCTACATCGACATCTCGGGCTGGGCGCCGCGGCGGATCCCGCCCGAGGTCATCCGCGAGCTGCGCGGCCGGCTGTCCGGGCAGTTCCTGTGGGGCAGCGACTTCCCGTTCTTCACGCCCGACCGCTGCCTGGCCGAGTTCGACGCGCTCGGCCTGAGCGAGGAAGTCCAGGCGGCCGTCCTGCGCGACAACGCCGCCCGCATCCTCCGCCTCCCCTGACCCTCCCCCCGCGCGCGAGGAGCCGGCAATTCATGATCGTGACCGAATTTCCGGCTGTCCCGGCTGTCCTGCGGTATTCCGGTCACGATCATGACGGCTGGCCGTTCCGGGGCCGGCCGCGGCGGCGGGGGTCAGTACTGGCGGGCGGCCCGCTCGGTCATGGTGACCACGCCGATCGCCTGGGCCTGGGTCATCCCCAGCTCGGCCGCGACGACCTCGGCGGCCTGCCGCTCGGCGTCGGTGAGCGGCCCGTCGGCCATCCCGATCCGGACCGTCTCGGCCAGGAACCACTCCCGGGCGTCCGGGGTGAGCTGCCGGGCCACCTGGGCGAGCGCCGCGCTGCGGGCCTGCGGCGGCTGGGCGACATCGGCGTCGAGGTGCGCGTCAGCGTAGTCGCGGGCGCCGGCGCCCTGGATGGCGGCCACGGCCTGCTGCCGGGCCGCCGGGTGGCCCGGATGGCCGGCCTGGAGCATGGCCGCGGCGGCCGCCCGCATGCCGGTCGGCAGGGCCGCCTGCATCTGCGCGGCGGTCGGCTGCTGGAGCACGTCCATGACGTAGCGCGTGCGGCACGTCGTGCACTGCACGTGCTCCCCGGCCTTGGCCAGCGGGATCACGGGGATGAAGAACAGGGTGAAGAACCGGCGCCCGGCGCGGTGCCGGTACTCCCGGTCGCCGCCGCACGTGCGGCAGTGAAAGACGCCCTGGCCCAGGGTCCGGTAGAAGGTCCGGAACCCGAAGATGATGAGCAACGCTGGTCCCTCCGGCAATGGCCCGGCCCAGCCGGGCGCGGTCGGCAACCCGGCCATTGTTCCGCACGCCATCTCGAATGGATCCTTAGTCACCTAAAAGTGATAAACCGGCGCCGCTGTCGCCCGGCAGGCGGCGCCAGAGCGCACGGGTATGGACGATGCGAAAGCCGAGTCGCTCCAGGTTGGCCTGGCTCGGCGAGCCGAACGCGGTGGTGACCACCACCTGGCCGGCGACCGCCGCCGCGTCGCGCCGCCGCCGGGCGATCAGGGCGCCCTGGCCGCCCCGGCCGCGCAGGTCCGGCACCGTGGCGGCGCCGGCCAGGTAAGCCTGGCCGCCCGCCAGGTACAGCCCGCCGGCGGTGGCCGGGCGGCCCCCGGCGTAGGCCAGGTAGCGCCGCAGGCCGGGCGTCCGGTGCTCGATCGCCATCATCGCCCGGCTGACCCGCTGCTCGTCCCCGCCCAGCCCGTACCCCTCGAACAGCGTGTCCAGGTAGACCGTGTCATCCGCGCCGGCCGCCAGCTCGCGCACCTCGGGCTCGGCCTCGGCATCTGGCCCGCCCGCCGGCGCGCCCGGGGCCGCGGCCAGGGTGGCGTTGACCTCCGCGGCGTAGAAGCCCGCGCGGGCCAGGCTCATCCCCAGGTCGGCGCCGGCGTCGCCGGCCCAGACCTCGATCACCGGCGGCACGCCCGCCCGGTCGAAGAACGCGACGATCTCGGCCAGCCGCCCGCTGTCGGCCACGCTGAAGCCGCGGGCCTTGTTGTACGCGGCGTGCCCGGGCGCGGCCGCCAGCCGGGTCGCGGCGGTGTCCCCGAACCGGGCCTGCGCCGCGCCCAGCCCCGGATGGCCGGCGGCCCGGCGGAAATCCGCGCTGAGCTTCCCGGAGATCACCGTCTCGGCGTGCGGCCGCATGCCCGCCATCATCCCCCGGCCCCGGACCCCCCGGGCAACTCCATGCGAAACGCATGTACTATGTAGGCGATGCGCACAGATCATGAGGCCCGGCCCGAGCTCGCCGGCGGCGGGCCGGCCCTGTTCCGGCTGGTCCGGTTCTGGTCCCGGCGGTGGGCCGCGGACGCGGCCCGGGACGGGGCCGGCGACCCGGCGCAGGTCGGGCACGTGCTGGTGCTGGAGGCGATCGACGCCGCCCTGGCCACCGGCACCGGGGCGATCGGCGAGGTGGCCCGCCAGCTCGGGCTCGACCGGTCCAACGCCAGCCGGATGCTGGCCGAGGCGGTCGCCGCGGGCCTGGTGACCAAGGCGGCCGCGCCCGGCGACGCCCGCCGCACCGAGCTCGGCATCACCGCGGCGGGCCGCGCGCTGCTCGCCGCCGCCCGGGCCTGGCAGGACCGGGCCTTCGCCGGGCTGGTCGCGGGCTGGCCGGCCGCGGACGCCCGGCGCCTGGCCGGCTACCTCCAGCGCCTGGCCGCGCAGTCCCCCGAGTCCCTCAGCCCGCCCCCCCGCACTCCCGACCCAGGAGGCCGGCCATGACCATCGTCCTCAACCACACCATCGTGCCGGTCGGCGACAAGCAGCGCGGCGCCCGGCTCCTCGCCGGCCTGCTCGGCCTGCCGGTCGGCGCCCCGGCCGGGCCGTTCGTCCCGGTCCGGATCAACGCCGACCTGACCTTCGACTTCGACGACCGGCTCGGCGCCCGGCCGGGCCACTACGCCTTCCTGGTCGACGACCCGGTCTTCGACCATGCGCTGGAGCTGGCCCGCAGCTCCGGGCTGGCCTGGGGCTCCGCGCCGCGCCGCAGCGACGAGCAGATCAACCACCTCGGCGGCGGCCGCGGGGTGTACATCCGGGATCCCGACGGCATCGCCTACGAGTTCTTCACCGCGGTCCCCTGAGCGCCAGCGCGGGCCGCCCGTGGTCCCGGGTCGAGCGCCTGGACGCGCACCGGCTGGCCGGCGCCGTCCGCGACATCACCGGCGTCGCCCTGCGCGTCGACGGCCCGTGTCCCGGCGGCCAGGTCGGCGCC
>DASYBB010000198.1:0-16578 GCA_036501025.1 Streptosporangiaceae bacterium | reverse complement strand
GCATGACCGAGCCGGCGAGCAGCCCGGCCGCGGCGGCGGCGAGTCCGCGCCACGCCAGGCCCGCTCCGCCCAGCCCGGCTCCGGCCGCGGCGACGGCGCAGCCGAGCAGGATCACGCTTGCCGCGCGTCCGCGCGCGGTGGTCTGTCCGGCTATCAGCGCCCCGAACCCGCCGGGCCGGGCGGCCGCGGACCCGGTCGCGAGCACGACCGCGACCCGGCTGGTCACCGCGGCCAGCGCGAGCGCCAGCCCGGCAGCGGGCGCGCGCGGGACCGCCGCCAGCGCGGTCACCTGGATCAGCAGCACGAGGACGAGCGCGGCTACGCCCATCGGCCCCACGTCGGAGCGGCGCATGATGTCGAGGGCGGCCGCGGCGGGGCGGCGGCTGCCCAGGCCGTCCGCTGTGTCGGCCAGGCCGTCGAGGTGCAGCCCGCCGGTCAGGGCGGCCAGCGCCGCGATGGCCAGGACCGCGCCGAGCAGCGGGCTGGCCCACCGGGCGCCGGCCCACAGCACGGCCGCCGCGGCGCCGCCGAGGGCCAGCCCGACCGCCGGCGCCCAGGCCATCGCCGCGCCCGCCTGCCGCCGGGTCGGCGGCGCCGGGTCCGGGCGGCCGGGCACCGGGATCACCGTCAGCAGCGTCACTGCCAGCCGCAACCCGCCCCCGCGCATGGCCAGCAAGCGTAGGGCAGTCCGGGGCCGGCCCGCCCGCCCGATTCGGCCCTTAGCTGATCCGGGCCGAATCGGCCAGAATTCTGCGCCGACGGGCGCGGCGGCGCGCCGCTGCCGGGCTTATCGTGGACGTCATGGCCGAATGGTGGTCGGTGGAGGTATTCCACGGCGAGTTCCGCGCGTCGCGCTGGCAGGAGTCCTACAGCGGGGCGCTCATCGAGTCCGCGATCTCGCACGGGGCCGTCGACTGGTCCTGGATCGAGCGCCCGCACGGGGTGGTCTTCGAGGTGTGCTTCGCGGATGAGGAGCGCTGGGAGGCGTTCCGGTCGCTGCCCGCGGTGCGCGCCGCGCTCGACGCGGTGCCCGACCCGGTGAACGGCCTGCTCATCTACCGCGGCCGCGGTGGCGGCGCGGGCGCGGGCGCGCCGCGCCGGCCGAAGCCCGCGGCCGGGGCCGGGGCGGCCGAGCTGCCCGAGCCGGGGGGTGACCGGGTCTTCGACCTGACCAGGGCGATCGCGGACGAAGCCGGCTCGGAGATGGCGCGCGGCCACTCGTATGTGAGCCGCAGCGCGTGAGCCAGGCACCCGAGACGGTGCAGGATGGGAAGATGACAGATACCCGAGCGGCCGAAGACGGGATGATTGCCGCGATCGAGCGGAGCGGCTACTACCCGGGGCTGGTCGCGGACGCGGTTTCGTCCGCTGTCGGCGCCGAGCAGGTCGTCTCCTTCGTCGTGACCCACGACGCGCACTTCGATCCGGGCATGGAAGTCCGGCGGCACATGACGGTGCTGGCGCTGACCCCGACGCGGCTGGTGTACTCCCACACCGACGAGTACCCGGCGGACGAGACCGACCCGGAGGCGCGGCCCCAGGCCGAGACCAGCACCGAGGCGGTCCGCTTCTCGCGCATCTCCTCGGTGGCGCTGACCCGGGCCATTCCCGACCCGGCCTCGTACGTGCCCCGCGTCACCATGCCCAGCGAGGTCGTGCTGACCATCGGCTGGAACGCGCTGTCGCACATCGAGCTGGAGCCGGCCCACTGCGGCGACGAGAACTGCGAGGCCGACCACGGGTACACCGGCACGGTGACGGCCGACGACCTGACCGTGCGGGTCAGCGAGGCCGCGGACGGCGCGGCCGCCGTGCGCCAGGTGCTGACCTTCGCCCAGGCCCTGGCGGCGGCGACCGGCACCCCATGACCAGTGCGGAGGCCGTGAGCCCCCGCGGGCAGGGTTCCTCCGCGACGGCGGCCAGCGTGACCAGCGCGACCAGCGCGGGCCTCGGGCCGGCGCCCCTGATCCCCGCCTACGGCCGCAGCACCCTGGCCGACCTGGCCACGTCGCTGCTCGCCTCGCTGGGCGTGCCCGGCGAGGCCAATCCCCTGGACCTGGCCCCGGCCGGCCGGGCCTGCCTGCTCGTGATCGACGGCCTAGGCTGGGAACTGCTGCGCGAGCATCCCGCGGCGGCCCCGTTCCTGGCCGAGCTGGCCCGGTCCGGCCAGGCGCTGACCGCCGGCTTCCCGGCCACCACGGTGACCAGCCTGAGCTCGCTGGGCACCGGCCGGCCGCCCGGCCAGCACGGCATGCTCGGCTACCAGGTCGCCGTGCCCGGCACCGGGCGGCTGCTCAACGCCCTGCGCTGGGACAAGCGGGTCGACCCGCTGGAGTGGCAGCCGGGCTCGACCATCTTCGAGCGGGCGGCCGCGGCCGGCATCGCCCCGTTCCGGGTGGCCCAGGGGTCCTTCCGGGAGTCGGGGCTGTCGACGGCGGTCATGCGGGGGGCGCGGTACCGGTCGGCCGACACGCTCGGCGCGCTGGCCAGCCAGGCCGCGGCGGCGCTGCGCGACGAGCCCCGGGCGCTGGCCATGGTGTACCACGCCGGGCTCGACTCGACCGGGCACGCGCTCGGCTGCACGTCCGACGCCTGGCGGTTCCAGCTCGGGCACGTCGACCGGCTGGCCGAGCAGCTGGCCGGGGCGCTGCCGCCGGGCA
Source organism: Streptosporangiaceae bacterium (assembly GCA_036501025.1). Classification (GTDB taxonomy): domain Bacteria; phylum Actinomycetota; class Actinomycetes; order Streptosporangiales; family Streptosporangiaceae; genus DASUBV01. The sequence continues at coordinate 13,918 of DASYBB010000198.1, read as the reverse complement.
CGGCGATGTACGTCACCGCAGACCACGGCATGGTCGACGTCGGCGCCGGCGACCGGGTCGATGCCGACCGGCAGCCTGAGCTGCGCGACGGCGTCGCCCTGCTCGGCGGGGAGCCGCGGGCCCGGCACGTCTACGCGCTTCCCGGCGCGGCCGCGGACGTGCTGGCCCGGTGGCAGGAGGTGCTGGGCGGGGCGGCCTGGGTGGCGAGCCGGGACGAGGCCATCGACGAGGGCTGGTTCGGGCCGGTGGGCCCGGGCCGGGCGGACCGGATCGGCGACGTCGTCGCCGCCTGCACGGGCTCGTGGGCCATCGTGGCCACCCGGGAGGAGCCGCGGGAGAGCGCGCTGGCCGGCATGCACGGGTCGCTGGCCGCGGCCGATCAGCTGGTCCCGCTGCTGCCCTACCGGGCCGGCTGAGCCGTCCCGGTTTGTCCACAGGCGCGGCCGGGAAGCCCGGCTAGTTATCCACAGAAAGTAAGGGGTTGTCCACCGTATGAGTGCTCTAGGGCCCCGGCCGGACGGCCTGCTGATCACCGCCGGCGACCTGGCCGCGGCGCTGCGGGGAACCCGGCCGCCGTCGGTGCTCGACGTCCGGTGGCGGCTGCTCGGGCCGCCCGGAGCCGACGACTACCGGGCCGGGCACATCCCCGGCGCGGTCTTCGCCGACCTCGACCGCGACCTGGCCGGCCCGCCCGGCGGCCCGGCCGGGCGGCACCCGCTGCCGGAGGCGGGCGCGTTCCAGGCGGCGATGCGGCGGGCCGGGATCAGCGCCGGCCGCCCGGTCGTGGTGTACGACGACGCCGACGCGACGGCGGCCGCCCGGGCCTGGTGGACGCTGCGCTACTTCGGGCACCCCGACGTCGCCGTGCTCGACGGCGGCTGGCGGGCGTGGACGGCGGCCGGAGGCCAGGTCAGCACGATGGCGGCCGACCCGGCGCCGGGCCGGTTCACCGCGGTGCCGGGGGGCCTGCCGGTGCTGGACGCGGCGGGCGCGGCCCGGCTGGCCCGGTCCGGCGTCCTGCTCGACGCCCGGGCCGGGGAGCGCTACCGCGGCGAGCACGAGCCGGCGGACCCGGTGGCCGGCCACATCCCCGGCGCGGTCAGCGCGCCCACGGCGGGCAACGTCGGCCCGGACGGCCGGTTCCGCCCCGCGGCCGAGCTGGCCGCCCGGTTCGCGGGGCTGGGCGTGTCCGGCCCGGCCGCGGTGGGCGCCTACTGCGGCTCGGGGGTCACCGCCGCGCACGAGGTGCTGGCCCTGGCCCTGGCCGGCCTCCCGGCCGCCCTGTACCCGGACTCCTGGTCGGGCTGGGTCACCGACGCCGCCCGCCCGGTCGCGACCGGTCCCGCGCCGGGCTGAGCGGGCCGCCGGGGCGCCGTCAGGATCGCCGGCTGTCCAGCCGCTGCAGGAGCTCGTGCGCGGCCAGCTCGACCTCCTTGTGCCGCCACTCGGCGGCGCGGTAGTGGCAGGCGATGATGCCGCTCCGGTGCAGGCGGCGGAAGTCGCCGTAGACGAACGCGTACCGGGCCTTCGTCTCGTCCTTGGTGCCGTCGGTGAGCCCGAGATGCCAGCGGGCGTAGTCTGCCCACCCGTGCGCCTCCAGGTACTCGTTCTGCTGGGGGGCGCGGGGCTGGACCTGGCCCCAGTCGCTGTCGAGCACGTACTGGCCGCTGTCGATGAGGTGCTCGGCCCACGCTACGCCGGCCGGGTTCACTGAGTACGAAGCCACGTCGCAGTACTGCCCGGCGGACGCGGCGGTATGCCTGCTCAGCCGAGCAGGCCGAGCGGGCTGGGCGCGGCGAACGCGAAGCGCACGCCGAGCTGGCCGCCGGGCAGCCGGGCCGGGCCGGCGCTGGCCGGGGCGAAGGGCCAGGCCTGGGTGCGCAGGAACGCGAGCGCCGACCGGGCGAACGCGGCGCCGGCCGCCCGCGGCCCGGCCGCGCGCAGCTGCGCCGAGCGGAGCGGGCTGTCGTCCAGCCCGGCCCCCGGCCCCCGGTCGCCGAAGCCCATGACCTCCAGGGGCTGCCGGGAGGCCAGGTCCGCGAGCATGACCAGCAGCCGCGCGTCGACCTGGCCCCGGGCCAGCTCGTCGCGGGCGGCGGCGGAGCTGACCACGATGCGGTCGGACTGCAGGAGCCCGGCGCCCGACTCGCGACGCTGGACCAGGTCAGCGCGGGCCAGCGCGCGGTACGCGGCGGCTCCCGGCGCGGCCATGGCCCGGATCTCCACGCGACCGGGACCCGAGCCGAAGCTCGCGATGACGGCGGGCGCGTAGACCGAGCTCAGCGCGCGGCCCAGCTGCCCGCGGACGGCCGGCGTGGCGACCAGGACGGCCATCGGCGCGGCGCTGCCCGAGGCGGCGAGCGGCGCCGGGCGGCCGCCCGGCAACAGCTCGTCCAGGTCGGCCGCGGGCACCCCGTGCGCCTTCAGCGCCGCGCACATGACGGGGTCACAGGTCATCCTCGTGCCCCGGCTGACCTGCGCGGCGAGCCACGCCGCGGCCCGGCCGCGGACGACCGACTCCCGCGGGCCGGTGCTGCCGCTGAGCGCGGCCGACACGTGGCTGCGGGTGAGTACCGCGTGAATCACCGACCCGAGCACGACGATGGCGAGCACCGCCGCCGCGGCCGCGACGATGCGCGACCGCAGCCCGCCTGGCGTCCGCCGCGCCCGCGGCGCCGGCCCGGCCGGCGGCCGCCCGCCCGGCGGGCGCCGAGTGGGCCCGGCCGGCCGCCGTGGCGGCCGTCGCGGCTGCTCCGGGGCCTGCTGCGCGGCCGGCCCCGCGGCCTCCGGCTGCGGCGCCGGGACCTCGGCCGTCGTGGCGGCCGGAGCCCGGATGACGGGGAACTGCTCGGTGACGGCCTCGGCCTCCGGCGCGGGCGCCGGGCCGCGGCCCGCCGCGTGGCCGGGCTCCCCGGCCTCCAGCCCGCCGTCACCGCGCACCCGCTGCGGCAGCGCCGGCAGGACGGTGGTGGCCGCCTCGTCCGGGTCAGGCTCGCCCGCCGGCTCGGGCTCGTGCGCCGGCTCGGGCTCGCCCGGCGGCTCGCGCTCGCCCGCGGGCGCCTCCCGGGCCTGCGGCGGGACTGGCTCGGCCGGGCTGACGTCGTCGGCCTCGGCAGCCACATGGCGCTGGCCCGGCTGGCCCGGCTGGCCGGCCTGGCCCGCCGCCGCGCGGACGGCGGCCAGCATGCGGACCAGCACCGCCTCGGGCAGCTGAGGCGGTGCCGCTGCCGCCGACGGCCGGTGCCCGCGATCCTCGCCCCGCTGGCGCCGTGAAAGCGGCGGGATACCCCTGTTCTCGTCTTCGGACAAGCGGCCCACACCCCCGGGGCCGCACGTAGTGATGGCGATCCCTGAGCCAGGGGAGCACGCGGCGCGGCCTAATTCAAGCGAAACCGCTAAATGCCGGCAAAAACGCGAGGACGCATCGCAATTCGCCAGGTGCGCCGCGCCCGGCTGGCCCGGGCACGGCCTCCCGCGGCTCCGGGACACACCTCGGGTATCAGCATATTTGCCGTATTGTCCGGATTAGAAATGCGGCCAGAAAATGTGGTGTCACCTGCTCTGACCTGGATAGTCATCAAATTTCGCGTGATTACCCGGCGTCCTGTCTTGCCGTTTAGTACCTTGTGAGCGCATACGACACGAGCTGCGGGGGGCGGCCATGGTCTGTAATTCCTGGTTCCGCGCCTGACATGGCCGGCACGATCCACGGCTCCGGCCGGGCGGAGCGAGTGGCCTTAATGCCGCCTGTGCTGGACCGCGCACCGCGGCCGGGCCCGGCCCCGGTCTCGCCGCAGCCGGCGCCGCCCGCGCCGGCCCCGTCCGAGCCTCCGGGCGCGCGTCGGCGGCTGGCCATCCCGCTGCCGCTGGTTGTCATCCTCACCGTCCAGGCCGTCTTGTCGGCGCGGCTGCTGCACGCCAACACCGCGTTCGGTGACGAGGCGCTCTACCTGTTCGCCGGCCACCTGGAATGGGCCCACTGGCTGCACGGGGCCAGGATCCCGGCCTTCAGCACCTGGTTCAGCGGGTCGCCGGTGATCTACCCGCCGATCGGGGCCCTGGCTGACAGCGTCGGCGGCCTGGCCGGCGCGCGCCTGCTGTCCCTCGGCTTCATGCTGGCCGCCACCTGCCTGCTGTGGGGGACGGCGACCCGCCTGTACGGGCGCCAGGCCGCGTTCTTCGGCGCAGCGCTGTTCGCGGTGCTCGGCCCGACGCTGCACCTCGGCGCGTTCGCTACCTACGACCCGATGGCCCTGTTCCTCATGGCGCTGGCGGCGTGGTGCGCCTGCGGGGGGCGGGACCGCGAGGGCGCGATCGGCTGGATCCTCGCGGCCGCCGCCGCGCTGGCCCTGGCCAACGCCACCAAGTACGCCAGCGCCCTGTTCGATCCGGTCATCATCGCGGTGGCGGTGCTCAGCGCCTGCCCGCGGCCGGGCGGCAAGGCGGCCCTGAGCCGCGGCGCGCTGCTGCTGGCCGGCCTGGTCGGCGGCCTGGCCGTGCTGCTCCGGCTGGGCGGGTCGTGGTACCTGATCGGGATCGGCCAGACCACCACGCTGCGGCCCGGCGGCTCGTCGACGGCGGCCCGGGTGCTGGCCGACTCCTGGGACTGGACCGGCGTCGTGCTGGTCGCCGGGCTGGCCGGGGTCGTGGTCGCCGCGGTCACGACGCGCTCGCGGACGAGCGTTCTCCTCATCGGGGCGCTGGCCGCCGCGGGCCTGCTCGCCCCGGCCGAGCAGGCCCGCATCCACACGACCTTCTCCCTGGACAAGCACGTCGACTTCGGCGCGTGGCTCGGCGCCATCGCGGCCGGGTACGCCGCCGCCCGGCTGGCCGACTGGCTGCGGCCTCGGGCCGCCCGGGCACTGGCCATGCTCTGCCTGGGCGCGGCCATCGTCCCCGTCGCCGCCGTCGGCACGGGCCAGGCCCGCTCGATGACGGTCTGGCCGGGAGCCGCCCGGCTGGTGGCGTCCCTGGCGCCCCGGACCGACCACGGCGGCCGGTTCCTGGCCGAGACCGACAGCGTGCCCGAGTACTACCTGCCCCGGACGTCGTGGCGGCAGTGGTCCAACACGGCCAGCATCACGCAGCCGGACGGCCGGTCGCAGGACGACACCCACGCCCCGGCCCGGTACGCCCGCGCCATCAGGCGGCACTACTTCTCGCTGGTGATCCTGAACTTCTCCGAGACGCCCGCCATGGACCTGGCCATCGAGCGCGACGTGAGCGCGAACCCCGCCTACCACCTCCTGCCCCCGGTGCCGTGGGGCGGCGCGGCGGGGGGCAGTTACGTCATGTGGCAGTACCGGCCGCCGCCGCCGCAGTACCGGCGACCCGCCGGCCGCGGGGTCCAGTGACGGCCGCCACCGGGCGCCGCGCCCCGCCGACGGCCGGGCGGCACCGTCGCTACAGCGCGCTCCTGCAGCCGCCGCCGACGGACGCGGACAAGCTCGTCTACGCCTCGCGGTCGCTGCCCTACCTGGCCGTCAGCCTGCTCATCGCGTTCCTGACCGGGTTCAGCAGCCAGGTCCTGTTCGAGATCAACACCGGCTTCTGGGTCTTCGGCATCTTCACCGCCTGGGGCGTGCTCGCGTTCACGATGTCCATGCCGCTGGCGTTCACGGGCCGCGGGTTCAGCATGGACCGGCACCGGGAGCGGGTCAGCGCCTGGCGGCCGCGGCGCTACCCGTCGGTCGACATCTTCCTGCCGGTCTGCGGGGAGCCCCTCGACGTGCTGCGCAACACCTGGACCGCCGTCACCGCGCTGGTCGCGGCCTACCCCGGCCCGGCGTTCGCCTACGTGCTCGATGACCGGGCCGATCCCGCGGCGCGCGTGCTGGCGGCCGGCCTCGGCCTGTACTACGTGGTCCGGCCCAGCCCCGGCGAGCACATGAAGTCGGGCAACCTGCGGTACGCCTTCGCCCATACCGACAGCGAGTTCTTCCTGGTCCTGGACGCCGACTTCGCGCCCCGGGCCGATTTCCTGGCCGAGACGCTGCCGTACTTCGACGACCCGGCCATCGCGATCGTGCAGACCCCGCAGTACTTCCGGACCGACCGCCGGCAGAACTGGGTCGAGAGCGCGGCCGGGGCCCTGCAGGAGCTGTTCTACCGGGCCATCCAGGTCGGCCGGGACCGGCTCGGGGCCTCGATCTGCGTCGGGACCTCGGCGGTATACCGGCGGCGGGCGCTCGCCCCGCAGGGCGGGACCACCCTCATCCCGTACGCCGAGGACGTGCATACCGGCCTGGACGTGCGCCGGGCCGGCTGGAGCCTGGCCTACGTGCCGGTGGTGCTGGCCACCGGCATGTGCCCGTCGGGCCTCAGCGCCTTCTTCCGGCAGCAGTACCGGTGGTGCACCGGGTCGACCAGCACCATGCTCACGTCGCGGCTGTGGTCGGTGCCGATGAGCCTGCCCGCCCGGCTGACCTACGTGTCCGGGTTCAGCTACTACGTGTTCACGGCGATGTCGGCGTTCGTGATCCCGCTCATCCCGATCTCGCTGCTCCTGCTCCGGCCGGCCAGCATCACGCCGGTGAACTCCGGGCTGATCGTGGCCTCGATGCTGACCAGCATGACCGTGCTCCCGCTGTGGCACCGCTGCCGGTATGACCTGCGCTCGACGCTGCCGCTGTCCCTGGTGCGGTCGTGGGCGCACGCCCTGGCCATCTGGGACTACGCCCGGCGGCGGACGATGAGCTGGCAGGCGACGGGCGCCCGGGTCACCTCGGTGCGGCGGTTCTGGTGGGGTGTCCGGCTGTACAACCTGACCGCGGTGATCGCGTGGCTCGCGCTGGTCGGCTGGCGGATGACGACCATCGCGCCCGCCCGGCTGACCATCGTGACCATCTCGGGCCTGATCAACGCGGCCGTCGTGCTGCGGGTCGTGTTTCCCGGAAAGAACGCGGCATGAGCGCCCTGACCCGCCGCCTGACGGCCGTGTTCCACCGCAGCGCCCTGGTCGCCGGCGCGGTCAGCGTCGCCGCCGCCGTGGCGGTGGCCGCGACCACGGTGCTGCTCCTGCGGGTCGCGGCCCCCCCGGCCCGGCCCGCGCCGGCCGGCCGGGTCGTCGTCAGCCTGCCCGCCAGCCCGGGCTCCTACCTCGGCGCCTACGTCAGGGGCGTGCCGGCCCGCTACGGCCCGGTCAGCCGGCTGGCCGCCGCGACCGGCACCCGGCCCAACGTCGACCTGTACTACAGCGGCTGGGGCGAGCCGTTCCGGGCCGGGTTCGCCGGGCAGGCCGCCCGGCACGGCGCGGTGCCGCTGGTCCAGATCGATCCGGATCCGGTCAGCCTCGCGGTCATCGCCGACGGCGGCTACGACGCCTACCTGAGGAAGTTCGCCCAGGCGGTCGAGGCGTACGGCGCCCGGACCGGCGGGGCGGTCATCATCGGCTTCGCCCACGAGCCCAACGGCGACTGGTACTCCTGGGGCTATCACCACACCAGCCCGGCCGTGTTCGTGGCCGCCTGGCGGCACATCGTCACGGTCTTCCGGCAGCAGGGCGCCGACAACGTGACGTGGCTGTGGACCGTCAACATCGTCGACCAGAAGGGCGGCATCCCGTCGCCGGCCGCGTGGTGGCCGGGCGCGTCGTACGTGACATGGGTCGGGATCGACGGCTACTACCTGAAGCCGTCGTGGAAGTTCGCGCCGCTGTTCGGCCCCACGATCAAGGCCGTCCGCCACCTGACGCTGGATGACCCGATCCTGATCTCCGAGACGGCGGCGACCCCGGCGGCGGGCAAGCCGGCCAAGATCGCCGACCTGTTCGCCGGGGTCCGCGCCTACGGGCTGCTCGGCTTCGTCTGGTTCGACGTCCGCAAGAACCAGGACTGGACGCTGGACGGCCCGGGCGCGATCGCCGCGTTCCGCCGCGGCGCGGCGCGCCTCAGCCTGGCCCGCCCGCCCGGGCCCGCGTCATGACCGGCCGCCGCCGCCGCGGCCGCGCCGCGCGCCGTCCCTGGCGGATCGCGGTGCCCGGGCTGGCGGTCGTCGTCGCGGCCGCCGTCGCCGTGACCGTCGTCCTGGCCGGCCGGCCGGCGGCGCCGGGCCCGCGCGCTTACCTGGGCCTGTTCGCGCCCCCGTCGCCGGCGTCGTACTCGGGGGTGACCGCGTTCACGGCGGCGACCGGGGTCGCGCCCGGCCTGGTCGTGTACTACAGCGCGTGGAACGAGCCGTTCCGCCGCCCGTTCGCGGTCGCCGCGGCCCGGCACCACGCGGTCCCGCTGGTCCAGATCGACCCGACCGGCATCCGCCTGCGGGCCATCGCCGCCGGCCGCTATGACGCCTACCTGCGCAGCTACGCCGCCGCGGTCCGCGCCTACGGCGGCCGGGTCGTGCTGTCGTTCGGCCACGAGATGAACGGCGACTGGTACTCCTGGGGTTACCACCACGCCACGCCGGCCGCGTTCGTGGCCGCCTGGCGGCACATCGTCACGGTCTTCCGGCAGCAGGGCGCCGGCCACGTGACGTGGCTGTGGACGGTCAACGTCATCGAGAAGACGCCGGCCATCCCGTCGCCGGCCGTGTGGTGGCCGGGCCGGGCGTATGTGAGCTGGGTCGGGATCGACGGCTACTACCTCCGGCCGTCGCTGAAGTTCGCGCCGCTGTTCGGCCCCACGATCAAGGCCGTCCGGGCGCTGACGCTGGACCCGATCCTGATCTCCGAGACGGCCGCGACGCCGGCCGCGGGCAAGCCGGCCAAGATCGCCGACCTGTTCGCCGGCATCCGCGCCTACGGCCTGCTCGGCTTCGTCTGGTTCGACGTCGACAAGAACCGGGACTGGCGGCTGGCCGGCCCGGCCGCCATCGCGGCCTTCCAGCGCGGCGCCGCCAGCCTCACCCCCCGATGACAGGAAAGGGCCTTCCGATGTGGCCACCCGATGCAGGGCCCGGGACCGATCCGGCGCCGGGCCCGGTCCGGCCCCGGGCCGGCGGGCACCGGCGGCAGCCGCCCGCCGCCCCGCCGGAGCCGCCCGCCGGCCGGCCGCCGCGCGGCGGGATCACGGGCGTCGCGGCGCGCTGGTCGCCGCTGGCCGTGATCCTGGCCGTGCAGGCCCTGCTGTCGCTGCGGCTGGTCCACGCCGACACCGCGTTCCAGGACGAGGCCGCCTACCTGTGGGCCGGGCACCTGGAGTGGGCGCACTGGCTGCACGGGACGCCCATCCCGCCCTTCCCGGCCTACTTCTCCGGCGCCCCCGTGCTCTACCCGCCGCTGGGCGCGCTGGCGGACCACGCCGGCGGCCTCGCGGCGGCCCGGGTCCTGTCCCTGGTGTTCATGCTCGGCGCCACGGCCTTCCTGGCGGCGACGGCCACCCGCCTGTTCGGCCGCCGGGCCGGGCTGTTCGGCGCCGCGCTGTTCGCCATCGCCGGGCCGACCCTGCACCTGGGCGCCTTCGCCACCTTCGACGCGCCGTCCCTGCTGCTGACCAGCCTGGCCGCGTGGCTCGTGGTCCGGGCCGGGGAGCGGGCCGACGCCACCGCCTGGATGGCCGGGGCCGGGGTGGCCCTGGCGCTGGCCAACGCCACCGCCTACTCCAGCGCCCTGCTCGACCCGGTGATCGTGCTGCTCGCCCTGCTCACCGCCCTGCCGCGGCCCGGCAGCCGGGCCGCCGCCCTGCGCGTCCTCACGCTGCTGGCCGCGACGGCCGTCCCGCTCACCGCGGGCGTCCTGCTCGGCGGCAGCCGCTACGCCACGGGCATCCTGGACACGACCGTGGCCCGGGTCGGCGGCACCGACCCCGTTGCCACCATCGCCGCCGACGCGGGCCGCTGGGTCGGCGTCATCACCGCCGCCGGCCTGTGCGCGGTGGCCATCAGCGCGGCCCGCCGCGAGCCGGGGACCCGCACCGGGCTGCTGGCCCTGCTGACCGCGGCCGCCCTGATCGTCCCCGCCGAGCAGGCCCGGCTGCAGACCACGGCGTCCCTGGCCAAGCACGTCACCGTCGGCGCCTGGTTCGCCGCCGTCGCGGCCGGGTACGCCGCGGACTGGCTGGTCGCCGCCGCCCCGGCCGGGCGGCTGCGGGTCACCGCCGTCGCCGCCGCCGTCGTGGCCCTGTCCTTCCCGCTGTCGCTGGGCGCGGCCCAGTCGCGTGCCCTGGCCACGGCCTGGCCCACCTCCTACAGCCTGAACGCCATCCTCGGGCCGCTGACCCGGCCCGCCGGGGCGCGGCTGCTGGTCGAGGACCCGTCGATCGCCGAGTACTACCTGCCCGCCGGGCGCAGCTGGGAGCGCTGGTCCAGTACCCGCAACATCACCCTGCCCAGCGGGGCGAGCACCGGCGGGCCCGCGCCCGGCGCCGGCGTCACCGGCGACGGCAACGCCGGGGTGTTCGCGGAGTTCATCACCGAGGGCTACTTCAGCGTGATCGCCCTCAACTTCGCCGACACCACGGCCCTGGACCGGAAGATCGCCGCCGACGTGCGGCACAACCACCGCTACCGGCTGGCCCAGGTGATCCCGTACGGCACCGGCACCTACGTCATCTGGCGATACGAGCCGCCGTCGTGACGACCACCATCCCGCCCACGCCGGCGGCCGCGGGCCCGGCCCCGGTCCCGGCCCGGAGCCGCCCGGCCCCGCCGCTGCCGGAGGTTCCGACCACCGCCGAGAAGTACTCCTACGTCGAGCGGAACCTGGCCTTCCTGGCCCTCACGCTGACCCTGGGCGCGGCCTGCCTGATCTTCAGCCAGGTCCGGTTCGAGCTCAGCAGCCCGGTGCCGTGGCCGTTCGCGGCGTTCACCGCCGTCTACGCCTGCTACCAGGTCATCAGCCTGCCGGTGAACTTCGCCGGCCGCGGCTTCGACCTGGCCGCCCACCAGGCCCGGCTGGCCCGCTGGCACCCGGCCGCCTACCCCAGCGTCGACATCTACCTGCCCATCTGCGGCGAGCCGGCGCAGGTGCTGCGCAACACCTGGGCCGCCGCGGCGCAGCTGGCGGCCGGCTACCCGGGGCGGGCCCGGGCCTACGTGCTGGACGACGGCCCGTCGGAGGAGGCCCGCCGGGACGCGGCGTCGTTCGGGTTCACCTACCTGCGCCGCCCCGCCCTGCGCGAGCACAAGAAGAGCGGCAACCTGCGCTATGCATTCGCGCGAACTGCGGGCGAGTTCATCCTCATCCTGGACGCGGACTTCGCGCCGCGCCCCGACCTGCTCGGCGAGACGCTGCCGTACTTCGACGACCCCGGCATCGCCATCGTCCAGACGCCGCAGTTCTTCCGCGGCAGCGGCGCCCAGACGTGGGTCGAGAATGCGGCCGGCGCTATCCAGGAGGTCTTCTACCGGTCGGTCCAGGTCGCCCGGGACCGCTTCGGCGCGGCCATCTGCGTCGGCACCTCGGCGGTCTACCGGCGGGCCGCGCTGGCCGCCGAGGGCGGCCCCACGCTGATCCCCTACGCCGAGGACGTGCACACCGGCCTGGACGTGCGCCGGGCCGGCTGGTCGGTGCTGTACCTGCCGGTCGTGCTCTCGGTCGGCATCTGCCCCGACAACCTCGACGCCTTCGTCCGGCAGCAGTACCGCTGGTGCACCGGGAACGTCGGCGTGGTGTTCTCCCGCCGGCTGTGGTCGGTCCCGATGCCGGTGCCGGCCCGGCTGACCTACATCTCCGGGTTCCTCTACTACGCCTACACCGCCCTGCTGACGTTCTTCGGCCCGCTGATCCCGATCGTCATGCTGGCCTTCCTGCCCGGCGAGATCCGGCTGCGCAACTTCGCCGCCCTCGCCCCGGCCATGGTCACCGGGTTCGTCTTCTACCCGCTGTGGCACCGCTCGCGCTACGGCCCCGCGGTCTGGTCGCTGGGGATCGCCCGCGGCTGGGCGCACGTCTTCGCCATCTGGGACGGCGCGCGCGGCACGACGATGGGCTGGCACCCGTCGCGGACCCCCGGCAGCGCGCTGCGGCGCTTCCGGCTGTGGGCCGCCGGATGGAGCGGCGGGACGACGCTGGCCTGGGCCGGGCTGGCCATCTGGCGCACCGTGACCCTGGGACCGCCCCGTTTCGTCGTCTTGCTGGGGTTCGGGGTACTCAACCTGGCCGTCGTGGGCCGCGTCATCCTCGCCGGAAGGGGCAGCGCATGAAGTCCCGGCTCGTGACCCTGCTGGCCGTCGCGATCGCCGCCGTCGCGGTGATCTTCGCCGGCGCCCGCCTGCTGTCCGCTCCGGCGCGTCCCCCGGCCGTGCACGCCGAGCTGCCGGCCCGGCCGGCCTCCTACCTGGGCGTGTACGAGGGCGGAGGCCCGCCCAGCGCGGCCGCGATCGCCGGCTTCGCCCGGGCGGCGGGCCGCCGGCCGAACCTGGTCGGGTACTTCAGCGGCTGGGCGGAGCGGTTCCCGGCGTCGTACGCGCTGACCGTGCGCCGGCGCGGCATGATCCCGTTCGTGCAGATCGACCCGTCGTTCGCGTCGGTGGCCGGCATCGCGTCGGGCGCCTACGACGGCTACCTGCGCGCCTACGCCGACAGCGTCCGCGGCTACGGCTACGGCGTGGTCATCGGGTTCGGCCATGAGATGAACGCCCCGTGGTACTCGTGGGGCTACGGGCATGTCCCGCCGGCGACCTTCGTGGCCGCCTGGCGGCACATCGTGACCCTGTTCCGCGGCCAGGGCGCGGACAACGTCACCTGGCTGTGGACGATCAACGCGGACGTGGCCGGCTCGGGCCCGATCGCCGACTGGTGGCCGGGCGCCCGGTACGTGACCTGGGTCGGCATCGACGGGTTCTACTACCGGCAGTCCGACACCTTCGCGACGGTCTTCGGGCCGACCATCGACCAGGTGCGCACGTTCACGGCCAAGCCGGTCCTGCTGGCGGAGACCGCGGTCGGGCCGGAGGCCGGCCAGTTCGCCAAGATCGGGAACCTGTTCCGCGGCATGAGCGATTACCAGACCCTCGGCCTGGTCTGGTTCGACGTCCGCCAGGACCACGGCGTCCTGCAGCAGGACTGGCGCATCGAGGACAGCCGGGCCGCGGAGGCGGCACTCAAGCTGGGCATCTCCGGACTGAACCTGATCCGCTCCTGACCCCGGCTACCGGCGGGCGCCCAGGTAGCGCCGTGCGCCGCGCAGGACCCAGGTGGCCGCGCCGACGACGATCCCGACGCTGGCCGGCTGCCAGCCGCCGATGAGCACCGCGAGCACGCCGGCCGCCGCGCCGGCCGCGACGAGCGCGGCCAGCCGCACCGGGCGGCCGCCGCGCAGCCGGGCCGGCCAGCGCGCGCCCGGGGCGGGCCGCCGCGCCCGGTCGGCGAGGGCCTCGCCGCGGCCGAACGCGGTGCGCAGGTCGCTGTAGGCGGCCGCGGCCGCGCTGAACGCGGCCGGGTCGCCGCCGTCGGCGCGGTCCGGGTGGGTGGCCGCAGCCACCCGGTGCCAGGTGGCCCGGACGTCGTCGTCGGTCAGGCCGGGGCCGGCGTCCAGGCCGAGCGCGCGGAACGGGTCCCCGGCCATCAGCGGCTCCCCGGCTCGGGCCCGAACGCGGCATCCAGCAGCGCGGCGACGTCCGGACGGCCGGGGCCCTCGTCCGCTGTCTCAGCCTCGGCGCCGGCCGCGGCGGGCGCCGGGGGCCGGGCCGCGGGCTCGGCCGCGATCGCGGCGGGCGCGGCGACGAGCCGGCTCACCTGGACGAAGGTCGCGCCGCCCCGGAACAGGTAGGCGGCCTGGCCGACGTCCAGCCGCCGGACCAGTGCCGGGTCGGCGACCGGGGCCGGCGCCAGGCTGGAGCTGCCCTCCCGGCTCCAGCGCGCGAAGCCGGTCAGGCGGCGGCTGGTCGACACGACCGGGCGCGCCCCGGCCAGCCCGGTCACCGGCTCGGGATGCGGCGTGCGCAGCAGCCAGACGCCGCCCTCGGCGGCCGACACGATCCGGTACCGGCCGGTGTCGTCGGGGGCCAGGCCGTGCCAGGACTGGGCCGATACCTGGACGGC
>DASYBB010000197.1:0-21547 GCA_036501025.1 Streptosporangiaceae bacterium | reverse complement strand
TCTAGGCCGCTCCGCTAGCGCAGGCCGGCGAACAGGTCGTCTTCCGGGACCGGCGCGCCGCTGCGGTCGGTGACCCGGATGAAGGTCTCCTGGCCGAAGACCTCCGCCGCGATGTCCGCGGGAATCTTGCTGAACCAGGAGTCGGCGATCTGGCTGGCGTGCGACAGCAGCGCCTCGCGCTTGAGCGCGAGGACGTCGGAGATGTCGATCGTCGTGGTGATGCGCTGCTCCTCCAGCTCCATCTTCTCCCGGTCCTCGGGGGACTCCTCCCACTCGTCGACGTCCTCGCCGGCTGCGATCATCGCGTCCCGGATCTTGCGCCAGCCGCTGCGCCGCATGGCGATCTGGTAGAACTTCGCCGGGATCGGCGAGGCGTCAGCCGCTGCGGCCGCCGCCCGGGCCGCGTGCACGTGGTCGGGGTGCTGATAGGCCCCCATGGGGTCGTAGCTGACGACGACCTGCGGCCGGTAGCGCTCGATCAGGGTGGTGATCCGGGCCGTCACGTCCTCCAGCGGGATGTTGCAGAAGGCGTCCGGGCGGTTCCGGTACTCCCACTCGGGCATGCCCGAGTCGTGGTACCCGAGCAGCTCAAGGTGGGTGACCCCCAGGATCTTGGCCGACTGCCGCAGCTCGTCGAGGCGCAGCTGGGCCACCGCCTGCTCGTCGTGTCCCTCCTCGCCGGGCTTGACCTGGCCCGGTGCGTCGCCGAATTCGCCGTTCGTGCAGGTCACGACCACCGTACGGACGCCCGCCGCCGAGTAGTGCGCCAGCACCCCGCCGGTGCTGGAGGCCTCGTCATCGGGGTGCGCGTGCACGGCCATCAGTGTGAGTGTTTCCGCCATGAACACAGCCTGCCTGATGAGGCCGACAATCGCCGAATCAATTGACTGGGTGTAAGCAGGGAAGATGAGCCCGCCACCGGATGCCCGCGCCGTGCTGGCCGCCGACCGGACAGCGACGCTGAGCCGGCTGGCCAGCCTGGAGCGGGAGCAGGCGGACATCATCGCCGCGGCCCGGCTGGCCAACGCCGACGACGAGCACGACCCCGAGGGCGCCACGATCGCCTTCGAGCGCGAGCACGCCGGTGCCCTCGCGGCCCAGGCCCGCCAGCACCTCGCCGACGTCGACGCCGCCCTGGCCCGGCTGGACGACGGCCGCTACGGCACCTGCGAGCGGTGCGGCGCCCCGATCAGCCCGGCCCGGCTGGAGGCCCGCCCGGCCGCCGCCACCTGCATCGCCTGCGCCGGCCGCGTCAGGTGAACAGGCCGCGGATGTCGTCGGCGGTGATCTTGGTGCTGAACAGCTCATCGGCGTCGATGACGCTGGAGAACAGCGCGGCCTTGCGGGCCTGCAGGGCCACGACCTTCTCCTCGATGGTGTCCTTGGCGATCAGCCGGTAGACCATGACGTGGCGGGTCTGGCCGATGCGGTGGATGCGGTCGATGGCCTGGGCCTCGGTCGCGGGGTTCCACCACGGGTCGAGCAGGAAGCAGTAGTCGGCCTCGGTCAGGTTGAGCCCGGTCCCGCCCGCCTTGAGGCTGATCAGGAACACCGGGACCGGGTCGTCGCGGAAGCGCTGCAGGACCTGCGCGCGGTTGCGGGTCTGGCCGTCCAGGTAGCAGTAGGGCACGCCGGCGGCGTCCAGCTGCTCGCGGATCTTGCGCAGGAAGCCGGTGAACTGGCTGAAGACCAGGGCGCGGTGCCCGGCCCCGGTCACGTCGCCGAGCTGCTCCAGCAGGGCCTCGATCTTGGCCGAGGGCAGCGCCGCGTGCGCGGTGTCGACCAGCCCGGCGTGCAGGCTGAGCTGGCGCAGCAGGGTCAGCGAGCGCAGGATCGCGATCCGGTGCGAGTTCAGGTCGTCGATCAGGCCGAGGACCTTCAGCCGCTCCCGCTGCAGGTGCGCCTCGTACACCTTGCGGTGCCGGGGGTGCAGCTCGACCTCGAGCATCTGCTGCTGCTTGGCGGGCAGGTCGGCGGCGACCTGCTCCTTGGTCCGGCGCAGGACGAGCGGCCGGATCCGGCGGCGCAGCCGGGCCAGCAGCTCGGCCTGACCGCCGTTCTCGATGGGCCGGGCGAAGTAGTCGCGGAAGCGCTGCGGGTGCGGGAACAGGCCGGGCGCGGTGATCGACAGCAGCGACCACAGCTCCATCAGGTTGTTCTCCATGGGCGTGCCCGTGATCGCGATCTTGACCGGGGCGGGCAGCTGCCGGGCGCACTGGTAGATCTTGGACTGGTGGTTCTTGGTGTGCTGGGCCTCGTCCAGGATGAGCCCGGACCAGCCCAGCTCCGCGTAGTCCTCGAAGTCGAGCCGCAGCAGCGTGTACGAGGTCACGACGACGTCCGCCCCGGCGATCAGCTCGCGCAGGCCGTGCCCGCGGCGGGCCCGGGTGTCGGTGATGGTGGCCAGCGTGAGCTCGGGCGTGAACCGGGCGGACTCGGTGGCCCAGTTCGGCACCACGCTGGTCGGCGCGACGATCAGGAACGGCGCGGCGCCGGGGTCGGCCCGCTTCGCGTGGCTGATCATGGCCAGGGTCTGCAGGGTCTTGCCCAGCCCCATGTCATCGGCCAGGATGCCGCCCAGGCGGTGCTGCCACAGGAACGCGAGCCACTGGAACCCGTCGAGCTGGTAGGGGCGCAGCAGCGACCCCAGCCCGGCGGGCGGCGCCTCGCCCACGACCGTGCGCAGCTCGAGCAGGCCCTGGACCTGGCGCTGCCACGCGCTGGCCTGGTGGCCGACCACGCCGAGCTCGGCCAGCTCCTCCCACAGCCCGGCCTGGAACCGGCTGATCCGCAAGGCTCCGCCCGGCCGGTCCTGCAGGGCCTGTGCCTCGCCGATAAGGGCGGCCAGCGTGGCCAGCTCGGGCTTGTCCAGGGCGAAGTAGGCGCCGTCGGGCCGGATCAGGTGCGACTCGCCCTGGCTGAGGGCCACGAACACGTCCCGGAACGGGATCTCGTGGCCGTCCAGGGAGATGACCAGGCCCAGGTCGAACCAGTCGGACTCGCCCGCCACCTCCGTGGTGGACAGCTCGATCCGCAGCGAGTCACTGGCCTCCCGGTAGTCGGCCGGGTCGCCGCTGACCTCGACGGTGACCCCCGGCTGGCCGGCCAGCAGGGGCAGCAGCTCGGTGGTGAAGCGCATGGTGTCGATGCCGGCCAGCCGCCCGCCCGCGGGCACCGCGCCGGCCGGGCCGCCGCGGTTCAGGCCGAAGCGGTCGAGCGGCAGGTCCAGCTGGTCCAGCAGCGCGCGCTCGGCGGCGGCGTCCCGGTAGCCGGCGACCGGGACGTTCGGCTCGGCCGGCGTGCGCCGGGCCGAGTCGCCGACCTGGTAGGCCCAGTCCCAGGCCACCTCGAGGTCATGGGCGTCGCCGTAGTCGGCGCGCAGCACCAGGGTCGGCCCGGAGATCTCCGGCGGCGTGAACGAGCCGTCCGACGAGATCACCGTGGCCGCCTGGCGGAGCCTCGGGTAGAACTCGTCACGGAACCGGGACCGCTCGGCGGACGGGATCTGCAGCCCGCGGGCGGCCAGGGCCAGCTGCTGCAGCTGCGGGGCCACGGTGCGGGTCAGCCGGGCCAGGCCGAACCGCCAGGCGCCCGGATCGGCGCTGCGCGGCGTGCCGGGCAGCAGGTAGACGACCCCGTGGGCCTGCGACCCGATGAACAGGACCGGCTCGGCCACGCCGTCCTCGCCCTCGACCCGGACCGCCGGGGCCAGGGCCAGGCCGCCCGCCGGGCCGCGGGTGGCGTCCAGGCACACCTCGGCCTCGCGGTACCGGGGCACCGGCCCGAGCTTGTGCGCGTAGACCAGGCGCAGCCCGGCCGCCTGCGCCTCGTCCAGCAGGGGCCACAGCTGGCGGGACTCGAAGCCGGTCAGGTCGATCGACCGGTCCTCGGCGTAGGAGTAGGAGTGATAGGCCCGCACCGCGCTGCGGGCGCCGTAGGCGGCGTACAGCTCCTGCAGGATCCGCACCTGCTCGGCCGGGTGCTCGCCGTGCAGGTGCGGGCCGAGCTTGGTCCAGCCGAGGGAGCCGCCGACCCAGCCGCCATTGCGGCCGGGCCGGACCAGCCGCGCCGACAGGCTGGCCACGGGGCCCCCGGCCCCGGTCCCGTGCGCCCGGGAGTGGGCGGATCCCCCGGACAGGGTCAGCTCGATGGCCAGCGGCGTGCTGCCCGCCGCGCCGCCCGGCCGGCCCGGCGCGGGACCCAGCAGCGCCTCCAGCGACTGCTCCCAGGTGCGGGGCACCGCGCCCGCCGCGGCCGCCGGGGCGGCGGCCGCGGCCAGGTCCTCGGCCGCCTGCAGGGAGAGCGCGACCGCGTGCTTGCAGTCGACCGCGACCGGGCAGCTGCAGATGGCCTGCTCGAACCGCAGCGGCATGCCGTCGGCGGGCGCGAAGTAGACCGTCGTGGTGTACCGCTCGCCCGCGCTGCCGCGGACCGTGCCGTGCAGCGTCCCGCGCGCCTCGTCCCAGCGCAGCCGGACGACCCCGCCGCTGCTCATCCGCGCCGCGCCCCGCTGGTAGGTGGTGGGCCCCACCGCGCCGGCGAGCGCGGCCGCGTCGAGCTGGAGCCGAGCCGAGCGCTGCATGCTGGCGAAGTTACCCGCCCCCGGGGACAGCTGACGACCGGACGGCGGCAGTTGCGCCCCGTCAGGCGTCACTGTGCCCCGCCGCCGGGGGCGCGGGCGGGCCGCCCGGCGGCGATGCGATCGGGCCGGGTATCCACAAGGTGCCCAGGGTACCCTGGGCCGCCCGGGTGCCGGTGGTCCCGCCGCCGGCGCCGCGCAGCACCCAGGCGATTCCGGCCGCGGCGGCCGCGCCGAGCAGCGGGCCGGCCAGGTAGACCCACCAGTCCCGCCAGTCGGCCAGCACCAGGGCCGGCCCGAGCGAGCGGGCCGGGTTCATCGACGCGCCGCTGACCGGCGCCCCGAACAGCCCGGCCAGCGCGATGTAGCTGCCCACGCCGACCGCGGCCACGGGCCCGACCTGCTGCGCCCCCGACGCTGTGCCCAGGATCACGCTGACCAGGCCCGTGGTCAGCACCGCCTCCCACAGCAGGGCGATGCCGGGCGAGATGCCGGCTCCCGGCAGTGTCAGCCCCGCGGCGCCGTGGCGGCCGACCACCGCCCACGCCGCGAGCGGGGCCGCCGCCCCGCCCGCGAACTGGGCCGCGACGTAGGCGGGCACGCGCGGCCACGGGAAGTCCCCGCGCAGCGCGAACGCGATGCTCACCGCCGGGTTGAGGTGCGCGCCGGAGACCGAGCCCATGAACAGGATGACGGCCACCACCATCAGGGCCGGCGCGACGACCTGCGCCGCGCTGCTGATGGCGTGCCCGCCGAACCGGGCGTTCACCATGCCGGCCCCCGCCGCCGCCAGCACCAGCAGGAACGTGCCGAGCACCTCGGCGAAGATCCGGCGCCACTCGAAGCTGGTGTCGAGGAAGTCGAACTGCCGGGCCGTCGCGTTGGGCTGGCCGAACGACCGCAGGGCGATGTCGGCGTGCGGCATCGGCGCCAGCCGCGCCACCGGCAGCGGCGACCCGGCCGGCGGCGGCCCCGGGTCCGGCTCTGGCGGCGAGCCGCCGCTGGTCACTGCGGCCCCGCGTCGTCGGCCGCGTCCTGCGGGTCGGCCACCCAGGCGGAGAACACCGGGATCCCGTGCCATCGCCCCGGCTGGCCGTCCCCGTCCAGGTCGACGGCGACCGCCGCCACCGCGTAGGGCTGCCCGAACCGCAGCTCCGCCACCCGGCAGCGCCCGGCCAGCGGCCGGCGCGCGCTGGCCGTGACGGCGACGGCCGAGACCGCCGCCGCCTCGAACCCGGTCCGCGTGTACCGGGCCAGGGCCGACTGCGACGCCGTCCACGGGTCACCGCCGGCCAGGGCCGCCGCCGCGGCGGCGAAGCCCAGCTCGGGCCCGCCGAGATCCAGCTCGCTGCGCGCCGACCAGGCCGGCAGGACGGCTGTGATCCGGTCCCCGGGGCCGCCCGTACCGGCCGCCTCCTCCCAGATCCGCCACCGCGGCGTCTCGCCCAGCGGCAGGTCGGCGAGCTTCCGCGTGGTCACCGCGGCGCCGGTGACGGCGGCCGTGCCGAGGCGCTGGGCCGCGGCCAGCACCTCGCCGGACGGCACGTCGGCGGCCGCGCCCACGCTGGCCACCAGCAGCCCGTCGCGCGCCTGCGCGATCTGCACGATCACGTCCCCGGCGTCCGGCACGGCCGCGATGAACTGGCGGTGCCCGGTCGCGGCCGGCCGCCGCGGCGTGCGCAGCACCCGGCCCAGCCCGGCCCACGGGCTCCCGGCGCCGAGCTCGGCCGCGGGGGCCAGGTCGAACGGCACCTGCCAGGACACCCGGGTGGCCAGCGCGGTCGCCAGGACCAGGTGAGTGAGCGGGCTGATCTCGGCCGGGAAACGCTCGATCAGCCCGAACGAATGGTCCCGGGCCCATGCGTCCGCCGCGGCCTGGTCGGGCACCGGGCCGGTGGCCACGGCGGCCGGGAGGCCGGCCTGCCACTGGCGCTGGACCTCGGTCAGCTCCGGCCGGTCCCGGGTCCACGCCGCGGCCGCCGCCGCGACCTGCGGATGCGGGCGGGCCAGCAGGCCGGCCGCCAGCCGGGTCGCGACGTCCGGGTCGCAGCCGAGAACGTCGGCCAGGGCCGGCCCGGGGACGGCCCCGTTTCGGATGGCCGGGGCGCACAGCGCGAGCAGCAGCCAGGCGCCCAGCGGCGAGGCCACGTGGTGGCCGGGGCCGGCGGCGGCGTGCAGCCGCCGGGCGTACCCGGCGACCGCATCGCGGAGGATCACGGCGTCAGTCGTCACGGTTCCACTGTGCCGCATGTCCGCCCGCGGCGGCGGCCAGCGCTACGCGGGACGCGCGGCGGCGCCCGGTAACTGGTCTGCGGGATGTGCCGTACGTGGCAGGATCGCACCATGAGAACAGCAGACGTGCTGGCCGACAGTTTCGGCCGGGTTCACTATGAGGTGCACCAGTGCCTGGACGGCCTGGCCCCGGACGCGCTGTCGTACCGGCCGGACGGTGCCGCCAACTCCATCGCCTGGCTGATCTGGCACCTGACCCGGATCCAGGACGATCACGTGGCCCACGTGGCGGGGACCGAGCAGGTATGGCTGGCCGACGGCTGGGCGGACCGCTTCGGCCTGCCGTTCCTGCCCACCGCGACCGGGTACGGCCACGGATCCGGCGAGGTCGCGGCGGTCCAGGTCAAGTCGGGCGAGCTGCTCACCGGCTATCACGACGCGGTCTACCAGCGGACGCTGCGCTACCTGCCGGGCCTGACCGACCAGGACCTGGACCGGGTCGTCGACACCAGCTGGGACCCGCCCGTCACCCTGGGCGTGCGCCTGATCAGCGTGATCGCCGACGACCTCCAGCACGTCGGCCAGGCGGCCTACCTCAGGGGGCTGCTGGCCGCTCAGTGACGTCCGCTGCTGCGCCGGCGCCCCGGCCCCGGCGCAGCAGCACGACCGTGACCAGCCCGGCGGCGAGCACGAGGATGGCCGACAGCACCAGCGCCGCCCGCAGCCCGGTGTAGAAGGCGCCGTAGGCGGCCGCGATGACCTGGTCCACCAGGGAAGCGTGCCCCGCCCCGGCCGCGCCCGCGGCGCCGGCGCTCTGCCCGTTGGACGGCACCGCCCCGGTCTCGAGCGCGTGGATCACGATGGCCTGGAAGTTGGGCGGGATGCCCAGCTGCTTCAGCCGGCCGAGCAGGCTCGACTGGAGCTGCGAGTTGACCAGCGCGCCGAGGATCGCCACCCCGGTGACGGCGCCGATCTCGCGGCTGGTGTTGGCCGCCGACGCGGCCATGCCCGACCGGCGCGCGGGCACCGCGGACAGGGCCGCGGACGTGCTCGGCACGACGGTGGTCCCGATGCCGACGCCGGTCAGCGCGAGGGCGGCGGCCAGCGGCGCGTAGGCCGGGCGCGAGCTGAGGCTGGCCGTGGTCAGCAGCAGGCCCGCGCCGAACAGCAGGCAGCCGACGAAGATCGACCACCGCAGTCCCACCGCCGAGGTCCAGCGGCCGGCCAGCAGCGACGCCACGATCATCAGAACGGTCATGGGCAGGAAGGCCAGGGCGATCCGGTAGCCGCTGAACCCGGCCACCTCCTGCAGGTACAGCGCGGTGAAGAAGAACACGGCGAACGTCGCGAAGTAGGCCGCGAACGCGACCAGGTTGGCGGTCAGGAAGGTCGGCACCCGCAGGTACCTCAGGTCCAGCAGGGGGTGCGCGGCCCGGTGCTCCCGCCAGAAGAACGCGGCGCCCGCCACGGCGGCCACGCCCAGCAGCGCGATGACCTCCGGCGCGGCGAAGCCGGCCGTCTCGGCGTTGATGATGGCGAAGGTGAAGGCGGTCAGCGCAGCGGCCCCCAGCACGACGCCGGAGATGTCCACCCGGTGCGCGTCGGGGTCGGCGCTCTCAGGCAGCAGCACGGCCCCCGCGACCAGCGCGGCCAGCCCGAACGCGAGATTGAACCAGAAGATGCCGCGCCAGCTCCACACGCCGACCAGCGCGCCGCCGATGACCGGCCCGGCCGCGAGGGCCAGCCCGGACACCGCCGTCCACACGCCCAGCGCCCGGGTCCGGGTGCGCTCGTCGTCGTAGACATGGCGCAGCATGGACAGCGTGCCGGGCTCACTGGCGGCCGCCCCGAGACCCATGACCGCGCGGCCGGCGATCAGCACGCCGGAGTTCGGGGCCAGCGCGGCCAGCACCGAGCCGGCGCAGAAGATCCCGACGCCGATCAGCATGACCCGCTTGCGGCCGAACTCGTCAGCGACCATGCCGAAGGCCAGCATGGCCCCGGCGAACGTCAGGGCGTAGGCGCTGACCACCCACTGCAGCGCCGCGACGCCGGTGCCCAGGTCAACCTGGATGCTGCCGAGGGCCACGCTGACGACGGTGTTGTCCAGGAACGTCAGGAACAGGATGGTGCACAGCACGGTCAGCGCCAGCGCTGCGCCGCCCCTGCGGGCGGCGGGACGCGCGGCGATGGCCGGCTCGCTCGCCGACCAGGCCATGGCCTAGCCCGCGGCCCGGCACTGCGTCGGCAGGCCCCCGGTCTTGCCCCCGGCCTCCAGCGTGAGCAGGCTGCAGAAGCTGGACAGCCCCACCTTCCAGGTGCCGCCCTGCAGGACCGCCGTGCCCGACTGGTTCGAGAGCGCGGCCTGGCCGGCGACCAGGATGTTGTAGCCCACCGTGGCCTGCGACGGCGAGGTGACCGTGACCTTGGTGACCTTCGCCGACGCCGCCGCCGCGAGGCCGCCGCCGGCCTGCGACTTGATGATGGTGGCGAAGTCCTGGCCGTCCTCCAGCAGGCTGATCCGCTTCGCCACCGGGGTCTTGGCGTCAAAGAAGGCGGTCCAGTTGGCCGCGATCGTGCTGGCCGCGGCGGAGCTGGAGGCCGGCGCGCTGGAGGACGCGGGCGCCGAGGCGGGTGGCGCCGTTGACGACGCCGCGGGCGAGCTGGCCGGCGGGCTGCTGGCGGCCGAGCCGCCGCTGCCGCTACCGCCGCAGGCGGCCAGCGCCACTCCGAGCGCCGCGCACGCCAGGAGGACGAGCGGTGACTTAGGAGGACTCATGGCGACACTCTCTTACTCTCGACCGTGCCCCGGCGTCCAGCTTATCCTCAGGTGCCCGTCCGGCTCCGGCGGAGCGACCCGATCCGAGCGCCTGCGTTCCGGCGCGGGCGCTAGCCCATCGAGATGATGTGCGGCGTCGCCATCCGGGCCAGGGCCAGGGCCTCCGGCATGGTCGGGGCGCGGTACTCCGCGACCGGGTCACCGGGCCCGCCGAGGGCCACGTCGACCTGCGCCCACTGCATCGCCGGCAGCGGGCCGGCGGTCAGCGCCGGGCGCCCGTCCACGGTGACGGACTTGGCGTGCAGCAGCTTGTCGACCTGCTGGGCGCCGGCCCAGTCGACGATCGCGGAGATGCCCACGTACAGCTCGGCGGGGCTGAGGCTGGTCGCGCCGCGCTTGGGCCACCGGCAGTAGATGCCCAGGCCCGGCTCGCGGCCGTACAGCGGCGCCTGGGGCCGGGAGCCGAGGATCGCTGTCGCCTCGCTGGTGCTGAGCGCCGCGCACAGCTGCGCCCGGCTCAGCCTGGTCAGGATCAGCATGTGGGACTTGGCCAGCGGGTTGCGGCCGGCCTTCCCCGACGACGCCTCGCGGTCCGACCCGCTGGCCGCCGCGGACGCCGCCGGATGGCCGGTTCCGGCCTGGCCCCCGCACCCGGCCAGCGCGCTCATGCCGACCGCCAGCCCGGCCGCCAGCACGGCCAGCGCCGCCGGCGGTCGCCTGCGGCGCAGCCGTAATCCCGCGATGTCCCGCCGCATCCCGCGCTCCCTGGTCGCTGCCCCGGCGCCGGGCCTGGTCGCCCCCGGCTGTGCCCGCCCAGGATGCCGTCTCCGGTCCGCCCGCTGGCTGACAATCGGCCAGCGAGGCGGCGTGTCGTCACCCTTGCGCCGGGGATGCGCCGTTTTTCCCGCGGCTCAGCCGACCGGGGCCGCGGGCTCGCGGATGGAGCGCAGCGCGGCCGACCAGGCGACGAGCTCGTCCAGCACCACGGTGGCGGCCGACTCCATGATCTCGTTCGGCTGAAGCTTGCGCTCGGCGTCGAGGAACTGCTGCACGAACGGGATGTTGACCGCCTCGGCCAGCGGTACCATCTTCAGCGCCGCGAGGACCGGCTTGAGCATCTGCATGGCCCGCGTCCCGGCCGCCACCCCGCCGTAGCTCACGAACCCGACCGCCTTGCCGCGCCACTCGGCGTTGAGATAGTCGAGCGCGTTCTTGATGGCCGCGTTGAAGCCGTGGTTGTACTCCGGCACGACGAAGATGAACGCGTCCCCGCGGGAGACGATGGCGCTCCAGTTCTTCGTGTGCTGATGCACGTACTCGCCGAAACGGGGGTGCTTCGGCTCGTCGTACAGCGGGAGGTTGACCTCGGCCAGGTCGACCAGCTCAACATCGAAGCCGCCGTGGGCCACGGCCCGCTCGTGGATCCAGGCCGCGACCGAGGGGCCGACGCGGCCCGGCCGCGTGCTGGCGATGATGATCTGCAGGGTGGGGTTGCTCATGAACCACCATAATACGGGCCTGACCAGGTCAGATCCCCGCCGGCGTGTCCGCCGGGCCCGGCCCCCACAGCGCGTCCAGCTCGCGGCCGACGGTCTGCGCGAGCGGGGCCAGGTGCGGGATGAGCGGCCGCGGCGGCGCCGCCTCCTCGACGTCGCAGCACGCCAGCGCGGACGCGCCGAGGAACCGGCTGAGCTGGCCGTAGCCGTGCCCGTCGTCGCGGGCCATCCGGTGGTGGTGCAGCCGCAGCGGGGCGTAGAGGTAGAGCTGGTCACGGGCGCGGGTCACGGCCACGTAGAACAGCCGGTGCTCCTCGGCCTCGCCCGCCGGGGTGGACAGCGCCATGTCGCTGGGCACGAAGCCGTCCACCAGCTGGGGCAGGTGCACGACCGGCCACTCCAGCCCCTTGGCCGAGTGGACCGTGGAGATGACCAGGAAATCGTCGTCGATGCGGGGCCGGCCGGCCAGGTCGGACCCGGAGGCGGGCGGGTCCAGCGTCAGCTCGACTAGCGCCTCGTGCAGTGACGGCCGGCTGGCCGCCGCGTCGGCCAGCCGCTGCAGGTCGGCCAGCCGGGCGGCGGCGTCGGCGTAGCGGGCGCTCACCGGGTCGTGCAGGGCGGAAAGGATGAACCCGGCCCGGTCGGCGGTCCGCTCCAGGCCGGCGGCCGTGATGAGCTGGCCGACGGTGGCCGACAGCGCCGGGCGGACCCGCGGCGGCAGGCAGTCCGCCGCGGCGTCCCACCGTTCCAGCGGCGCCGGCTCGGTGAGGGCGAGGGCATCCATGACCCGGCGGGCCAGCACCGGCCCGATCCCCTCGTGCAGCCGCAGCAGCCGGAACCAGGCCAGGTTGTCCGCCGGGTTGGCCACCACCCGGGCGGCGGCGATGAAGTCCTTGACGTGCGCGGCCTCGGTGAAGCGCAGGCCGCCGTACTTCACGTACGGGATGCCGCGCGCCGCCAGCTCGACCTCGACCAGGTCGCTGTGGTTGGCCGCGCGGACCAGCACGGCCTGATCGCAGAAGCGCAGGCCGGCCTCGTGGCCGTCCAGCACCCGCGCGCAGATCTCGCGCGCCTGGGTGGCCTCGTCGTGGCAGCGGACCAGCACCGGCCGCAGGCCCGCGCCGCGCTCGCCAGGCCCGGGGACGCCGGCCCCGACGCCGCCGGCCTCCGGGCTGGCGTCGCGGGTGGCGGTCAGGGTCAGCTCCAGGCCCTCGTGCTGGGGCCGGACCGTGTTGGCCAGGCGCAGGATCGCGTGCCGGGACCGGTAATTGCGGACCAGGCGCACGACGGACAGGTCGGGGAACTCCGCGCCCAGGTCGCGCAGGTGCGCCGGGTCGGCGCCGCGGAACGCGTAGATGGCCTGCGCGTCATCGCCGACGCAGGTCAGCCCCGCGCCGCCCGGCCGCAGCCGCCGGACGATATCGGCCTGCACGGCGTTCACGTCCTGGTACTCGTCGACCAGCACGGCGTCGAACAGCCCGCGCAGCGCCGGGCCCGCCGCCGGGTCGGCCAGCGCCGCCCGCCACAGCAGCAGCAGGTCATCGAAGTCGACCAGCCCGTGCGCCCGCTTGTGCGCGCCGTAGGCCCGGAACAGGCCGCCGAGCTGGGTCACGAAGTCCGCGCACCACGGGTAGCTGGCCTTGACCACCTTCGCCACCGGCGTGCTGGTGTTCACGCAGCGGGTGTAGATGTCGGCGCAGGCGGCGGCGCGCGGCGCGCGGCGCCGGGTCCCCACCAGGTCATGCTCAGCGCGGAGCGTGTCGAGGACGTCGGCCACGTCGGCCGGGTCGATGACGCTGAACTCGGGCGGCAGCGCGAACGACTCGGCGTGGGCGCGGATGATCCGGTGCGCGATGGCGTGGAAGGTCCCGCCCCAGATCCGGTCCGCGGCCGGGGCGTCCGCCGGCCGCGCCCGGGCCAGCATGTCGTCGGCCGCGCGCCGGGTGAAGGTCAGCAGGAGGATGCGGCTGGCCGGCACGCCCTGCTCGCGCAGCCACGCGGCCCGGGCCACGAGTGTCCTGGTCTTGCCGGTGCCGGCTCCGGCCAGGATGAGGAGCGGCCCGCCCTGGTGCGCCGCGGCGGCGCGCTGCTCGTGGTTCAGGCCCGCGAGCGCACCTGGGAGTCCGGTGGTCATGCCAGGAATGTAGCCAGCCCTGCTGACAGCGCCGGACTCGGGCCATTCCTGGCACCACGGGTGCAGCCGGGACGTTCCCCCTATGTGATGACTGTCACCCGGCCGTCCGGCGGTGCCCTGCACGGGATGGCGGCGGTGCAGCCCCACCTGCCGGCCGCCGCCTCGGTCGGGCTCGGCGTCCTCGCGCTCGGGGCCATGGTGCTGCCCGGCGGCTGGGCGTTCACCCAGCACGTCAACACGATGGCGCACGAGGGCGCGCACGCGGCGGTGGGCTCGGCCACGGGCCGGCGGATCACGGGCGTGACCCTGCGCGGCAACGGCGACGGGCTGACCACGATGACGGCGGCCAGCGGCGGCGGCTTCATCCTGGCCGGGGCCGTCGGCTACCTGGGGCCGAGCGCGTTCGGCCTCGGGGCGGCGGAGCTGATCCGGGTGGGCCACCCCGTCGCCGTGCTGTGGGTCGCCGTGGCGGCGCTGGCCGTGCTGGCCGTGCTGGCCCGCCGCAGCGCCTTCGGCATCACCGTGGCTCTCGGCTTCGGGTTCGGCGTCTACCTGGTGGCGCGCTACGCCCCCGTCGGCGCGGCGGTCGCGCTGGCCTACGCGCTGGCCTGGTTCCTGCTGCTGTCGGGCGTCGGGGTGGTGCTGGCGCACGGCCAGAACGCCGGCGACGCGATCATCTTGCGTCAGCTCACCCGCATGCCCCCCGGGCTGTGGGCCGGGCTGTGGCTGATCGGCTCGGCCCTGGCGCTGATCGCCGGCGGCCGGATGCTCGTCTAGCATGCGGCCATGCTGACTTCCGGGCCGCCGGTGCCCCGGGCCCGGCCCAGCCGGGCTGACCTGGAGAGCGCGCGCGACAAGACGCTGCCCGACGTGGCGGCACCGGGCCTGCGGGTGCTGTTCTCGGGGATCAACCCCGGCCTGTACTCGGCGGCCACCGGCTACCACTTCGCCCGGCCCGGCAACCGGTTCTGGCCGGCCCTGCACCGGTCCGGCTTCACGCCGCGCCAGCTGGACCCCAGCGAGCAGGAGCAGCTGCTTCCGCTCGGGCTGGGCATCACCAATGTCGCCGCCCGCGCCACCGCGCGGGCCGACGAGCTGGACGCCGCGGAGCTTCGCGAGGGCGGGCGGCTGCTGCGGGCCAGAGTCGAGGTCCTGGCCCCGCGGTGGCTGGCCATAGCGGGCGTCGGTGCGTTCGCGGCCGCGTTCGGAATGAAAAAGGTGATCGTGGGGCCACAGGATCTGGCCCTGGGCCCGACCCGGCTCTGGGTGCTGCCCAACCCGAGCGGGCTGAACGCGCACTACACGCCGGCCACGCTGGCCGCCGAGTTTGCCCGGCTGCGCGACACGGCCGGGTAAGACGGGTTTTGTCGGCCCGGTTAGTTACGATTCGCTCGCTGGTGGGTGGCCGGCGCAGGCGAGCGAGGAGGCTACGGGGCTCATGCTGGGGCATTCGCATGCGCTCTCCGGAGCGGTCACCGGGGCCGCGACCGGGATCTTCCTGCACATGTCAGAGCCGCGGACGGTCGCGCTGGCGGGCTTCACCGCGGGCATGGCGCTGCTGCCGGACCTGGACAAGTGCGGCTCGTCGCCGGCCCGGTGCCTGGGCTTCCTGTCCGAGGCGGTGGCCACGGTCATCGCCAAGGTCAGCGGCGGCCACCGGCACGCCACCCACTCGGTCCTCGGCATCGCGGTGTTCACGGCCCTGGCCTGGGTGGCCTGCCATTTCCGCGGCGAGATCGCGGGGAAGGCGGGCCTGGCGCTGCTGATGACGCTGACGGTGTCGGGGGCGCTGGAGGCCCTGCGCATCGCGCGCAGTCACGTCGCGGACGTCATCGCGATCGGCGTCGCCGCGTTCGAGATCTGGTTCGGCTACGGGCTGGCCCTCATCCCGCTCGCCGTGCTGGTCGGCTGCGCCACGCACATCGCCGGCGACATGCTGACCGACTCGGGCTGCATGCTCGGCTACCCGGTGTCCAAGTTCCGGTGGCACCTGCTGCCCGAGCCACTGGCGTTCACGACGGGGACCCGCCCGGAACTGCTGTTCGTCGATCCGCTGCTGACCGTGGTCCTGGTGGCCCTGGCGGCCTGGGTCGCCGATCCGGCCTTCGTCGCCGCGCACTGGCACGCGCTGGCGCGGTAGCCCGGACTAGGTGGGGCTGGCCGCGAACCAGGCGGCGCCGCGCCGGGTGTCCATGTACTCGCGGACCCGGTGGATGAGGCCGTCTTTCAGTTCGGCGATGAAGCAGTAGTCGTCCTCGTAGCGGCCGCCGTGGGCCAGGGTGCCGGTCAGGCGCGCCTCGGTGATCACGACGTCGCCGTCAGCGAAGATGCCGGTGATGTCGAACGCGACGTCGGCGACGAAGACGGTGCCGAACTCCCGGGTCAGGAACCGGACGATCCGGTCGCCGTCCTGGCTCCCGAAGGCAGCCCACGCGGCGGTCATCCGGTCTTTGGTCGTTGGCTGGGTGACGGCTGCCGCTTGGTTCAACACTCCAGTCTGGCCCGGCGTCGGGGGGACGTCTGGCGGGAAACCGGCACGGACGGTCTGGCGGTTGCGCGGCACACTGGGAAACGGGGTCGGGGTGCTTCCGGCAGGAGTCGAACCTGCGGCTCCAGCTTCGGAGGCTGGTGTCCTGTCCGCTAGACCACGGAAGCGTGCGCCGGGATGGATTCGAACCACCGTGTCCGAGGAACCTGGTCTACAGCCAGGCGCAATCGACCGCTCTGCCACCGGCGCAGGCTGGCCCTCAGTACGCGATGACGGACTCGAACCGCCGGCCTGCCCGGTGTGGACGGGCCGCTCTGCCGCTGAGCTAATCGCGCTCGTGCGTCCCTGGCAGGAGTCGAACCCGCATCGGCAGCTTCGTATGCTGCGTGCCTCTCCGTTGGCGACAGGGACTTGGTACGCGATGAGGGTGCTGGCCCCCCGACCTCCGCCTTGTCGAGGCGGCGCTCTACCGCTGAGCTAATCGCGTACGGCGGTGACGACGAGATTTGAACTCGCGACGCCCGGATCGACAATCCGGTGCTCTGGCCAGGCTGAGCTACGCCACCATGGTTGCTCCAGCGACAGCATCCCGCTGTCAGATGGAGCCGTTAACATCGCTGGCACGGGGAGATTCGAACTCCCATGAACTCCTTAACGGGGAGGCGTCCTGCCGTTGAACGACATGCCATTGAAGGTTTGACCAGATTGCGGGAGCACTTCCCATCACCGGAAGAATCGTTCTCTGTACTGCAAAACCTGCTGTGCCATCCGATAAACCTCGACCGAATGCCCCGGCTGCGGCGGACGGAGTAGCCTATGCGCCACATGCCGGTACGGGAACCCGCAGCCAAGGACCATGTCCGAGGCGGAGATCGGATAGCTCGCGGGCATCCTTGAAGGCGAGGGAACATTCTTGAGCGGACAAGGAATCGGCATCCATGTCACCATGACCGACCTCGACATTATCGAGCGCCTACAAGCAGTTACGGGCCTCGGGCATATCTACGTGTTGGCCCTGAAAAAAGAACACTACAAGTAGTCCTGGTGCTGGGCGGTTCAGCGCCGCGCGCACATACGCCATGTCATAACTGCGGTGCCGCCTTGGCTTGGTACACGTCGGACGATCGCTGCGATACGGCTATTCGACCGCATAGCAGACTGTAAGGATCGTGCGGCTTGAGGCGCTTGTGGCGGGCGTGGGAGTCGAACCCTATTCCCGGGGGCGAAAATCCCGGATCCTACCCATAGACGATGGGGCCTGGTGCCCAGCTGCGCCGACTGGGCTCGGCTTCCCGAAGGGACTATGACGGTACCCCGTAGGAGTGTCGAACTCCTGCTACCGGATCGAGAGTCCAGTGGTCTGCCGTTAACCTAACGGGGCTTGCTGGTGTGGGAGCCATTGCCAGCGGCTCCCGTGCCGTGCCTCGAACCCGGATTGCCGAGGTAGAGGCAAGGCGTGCTATCCGTTGCACTATCGACGCGTGCCGCCCGGAGGACTCGGACCCCTTCAATCTCGCTTAAAAGGCGAGTGCCCGTCCAGTCGGGCGCGAGCGGCGTGGTCGGCCGGGCGGGTCTCGAACCAGCGCATCTCCTCCTTATAAGGAAGGCGCCTTTACCAGCCTGGCCACCGGCCAGTAGCTCACTAGGGAATCGGACCCTACATCACTGCCTTATCAGGGCAGCCTCTCCAACCAGGCGAGACGTGAGCAGCGGGAGATGGAGGGCACGATCCCCAGTGCCTTCGCATCCGGCCGGGTTCAAACCGGTGGCCGCCCCTGGCGGCTTCATCTCCCATGGCGGATTGCGGAGGACCCGAGCCCCAGCGCTGACGCGCCCATCCCGCTTCGAACGGGCGCCCGTTCCCTGACGGGTTCACAATCCATGCGGATGGCCGCGGGCGGTACTGGCTTCCTGTCGCCTGCCGCAACACCGGAATCGCCCCGGCTCCCGCACTTCACTGACAGGTTGACCGATCAGCACGCCCACATGGCCGCGCCGGGACCGGCGGGGCTGCGCGGGGAGAGCGGAGGACGGACTACTCGAAAGCCACGCATCGCTGCGCGCATCCGCTAGCAACGGAGCCCGGCACGCCTGTCCGGTTCATCCTCCATGGTGCGCTCGGAGAGAGTCGAACTCTCACGCCCTCTCGGGCATACGGGTCTGAGCCGTACGCGTATGCCTGTTTCCGCCACGAGCGCGTAAGTGCCGCGCCACCCGGGCGCCCGCTTGGCGCTAGCCGTTACCCCGACATTCGGAACCGGGTCCTGGGCGCATTCCCGAAGAACGCCGACACGACACAGAGCGGACACCGGGAATCGGACCCGGGTTTTCACCTTGGCACGGTGATGCGTTGCCACTACGCCATGTCCGCGAGACCCATTGGGCCGGACGGCCGAGGCGGCCCGGCCCGGGGCTTGGGTGGACCGGCCGGGTCAAGGCCGACTGAGCTGCCTATTACTCCAGCCGCCATCGGGAGCCCGCTACAGGTCTCGAACCCGTCGCCTTCCCCTTACAAAGGGGTCGCTCTGCCAGCTGAGCTAAGCGGGCGTGGTGCGCTCGCCCGGACTTGAACCGGGACGCCCCTCGCGGAGCACCAGCACCTCAAGCTGGCGCGTCTGCCATTCCGCCACGAGCGCGCGGAGCCCTGGACGGCCTCGAACCGCCTGGCTTCCCCGTACGAAGGGGACGCTCTGCCAGGTGAGCTACAGAGGCTTGGCTGCCGGACAAGGATTCGAACCTAGATTGACGGGTTCAGGGCCCGCTGTCCTGCCTGTGTTAGACGATCCGGCATCGCCATGCGTGCGCCGCCAGGGACTTGAACCCCGTTCCCTGGATTAAGAGTCCAGTGCATCACCCGTCATGCTTGCGGCGCGCAGAGCCCCACCGAGGAATTGAACCCCGCTCACCAGCTTGGAGGGCTGGCGTATCACCACAATGCTAATGAGGCGCGGTGGCTCCCGCAGGTACCGAGCCTGCACCTCCCCGAATTCAGCGGGACGCTGATCCGTCTCAGCTAGAGAGCCACGCGTGGACCACCGGGGGCTCGAACCCCGCACCTCCTGCTTGCGACACAGGCACTCTTCCGACGATGAGCTAGCGGCCCGGGCGCCTGGCCCCCGGCCGGGCCAAGCCGGACCGGGGAGCCAGGCGTCAATGTGTGCGGCCCGCCGGCCGCACTGACGTTTCCCACTGTGCAGTTGACAATGTGCAAGCCTTTTTTGCCCGTGGACAATGGCCTCGCTGGGACGGAAGGAATCGAACCCTCAACCATCGGCTTTGGAGACCGGAGCTCTACCGTTGAGCTACGTCCCAGAGAAATGAGAAACCGCCCGCCAGGAGGTCCTGGGGGCGGTGCCGTCGCGTCCGCGTTTCCGCGTCTACGTTGGCACCAGCCGCCCGATCGCGCCCAGCACAAGGTTCGAGCATCGGGCTTTGCGCCCATCCTGCTCGAAGCTGGGTGACCAGGTATACACGGTGTCCTCCTCGTAAGGCCGCCGGTTCTTTCCGGCACTTCTCAGTGTGCGGGAGATATCCGGAGAAAGCAAATCTTTATTAATCAGAGAGGCGAAGGGCGCCGGCTGAGGCCGCGGGATAGCCTGAGCCCGCCGATCATGGCGACAGGAACCGGGAGGGAAAGTGTCCGATCAGCGATCCGGCCGGCCAGCCGCCCTGGCGGCACTCGATGCCCTCGCGGGCGAGTGGGCCGTGCAGGTGCACCTGCCCGACGCGCCGGCGGGCCGCACCGTCTTCGAGTGGGCACTGGGCGGCCAGTACCTGCTGCAGCGATCGCCCAGCCCGCAGGCCGGGCTGCCCGAGAGCCTGGCCATCGTGGCGCCCGGCGCGACGG
Organism: Streptosporangiaceae bacterium; assembly: GCA_036501025.1. Taxonomy (GTDB): domain Bacteria; phylum Actinomycetota; class Actinomycetes; order Streptosporangiales; family Streptosporangiaceae; genus DASUBV01. Next base: position 1,992 of record DASYBB010000197.1, on the reverse strand, counting down.
CGGGCTCGTACGTCCAGCATTACTTCGACTCGCGGGGCGTCGTGCGGATTTACCAGATGGAACTGAGCGACCGCGAATGGACGCTGCGGCGGACGACGGCGGACTTCTCCCCGCTGGGCTTCGCACAGCGGTTCCGGGGCGAGTTCGCGGCCGCCAGCTCGGTCATCGCGGGACGCTGGGAGAGGTCCGGCGACGACGGCGCCTGGACGGTCGATTTCGCGATGACCTACACGCGGGTGAGCCAGGGCGGGCTAGCGGCGGGTCACGGCGCCGGGTCGGGCCTGGCGGCGTGACGGCGCAGGCTGATCTCGTAGGCGGCGGTGGCCGGCCCGGGCTGATCCCGGAAGTACGCGACGACATCGCAGGCGAACGGGGCGGCCGGCACCGTGACGAAATAGGTCAGGGTGAACGGCGAGTCAAAGTGCACGCGCGGATACTCGCGGCCGGGGCCGAGTTCGGCCTCCAGGGCGGCGCGGGTCACCGGCACCGGGCCGGGCTTGAACTCGAGCCCGCGCAGCTGGCCGTCCCGCTCGTCCACGCGGGCCCACTCGGCCTGGGCGGGCGGCGGCCGGAGCTCCGGGCGGCCGAAGTCGTCCTTCACGATGGCGCCGCCGAAGCGCAGGGCGAGCAGGGCGCCGCGGGCATCGGGGGCCGGGGCCTCGCACAGCGCCCGGGTCCAGGCGTGCAGTGCGGCCGGGTCCAGGGGCACGACCTGGCCCAGCAGTCCGGGACCGCCGGGAGTCCGCGCGGCCAGGTCGCGCAGGTTCGGCGGGAGCTCCGGCCTGGTCCAGGCGGGCGGCCAGTCCTCGAGGTCCCCGAGTCGGCTGCCGTCGGCGAACACGGTGTAGAGCGGCTCGGCCGGGAAGTCGTTGACCTGCACGAGCAGGGTAAGGCCGTCGACGTGCGCAGTGAACGGGCGCTCGGCGTCGCCGGTATGGGCGAACACGATGGGCCGGTCGGTGAGGGCGGCGAAGCTCATGGGGACGCGGCCGCGGGCGCACCAGGCCCGGCCGCCGGGGCCGGCTCCATCGCGACGATGAGCTTGGCGGCGGGGGCCACGTACACCCGGTAGGGCAAGTCGGCGCCGACATGCCAGAACCGGACCGGCAGGTGGAAGGACTGGCCGGCGACGGTGAGCCACCAGCCGCTGCGGCCTTGCATCCGGACCTGCACGGGGCCGGTCAGGTCCTCGACGGCACGAGCGCGCAGCGCCCGGCGCAGCTCGCGGCTGCGCTGGATGCCGACAGCCAGGCCGCCCAGGGCGACCACCGCGATCAGGCCCCAGCGCCAAGGGGCGATGGGACGGGATCCGACGAGAAGGACGATCACGATGAAGGCTGCGACGACCGCGACCATGATGAGCACCGAGTTGACGGCGCTGCGGCGCAGGCGGCGCAACTGGCCGGGGCCGAGCTCGCCCAGGCGGTTGGCGTCGAGGTCGGCGGGCGTGTTCTTGAAGACGCGCAGCAATTCCAGGAGGTGCTCGTCGGCAGCCCGCGTCATTGGCTGACTGTAGCGAGTGGTGCGCGTGGTTGCGAGGCCTCACCAGGCGCAGGCTAGATGTCCTCGACGTCGACGAGCAGTTCCCGGCCGGTCGGCAGCCGGACACTGATCGAGTAGGACATGACCCCGTCGTCGACCTCGGTGCAGCCGACCGGCCGGACGGTGACGTCGGGGACCTGGGCGAAGATGCTGAGCAGGGCGTCGCCGGCGTGGTCGTCGGTAATATCCGCCAGCTGTCCCGCGCTTGCCCGGTGCACCATCCACGTCTCCAGCCGCATTGGAACTGCCATCTCGCGTTGTCGCGTGGACCATCCCCGCGCCCGGCCCCGGCCAAGCGTCCACGGATGCGCCGCCGCCATTGGCGTGGGCTCTTCGAGGGCAAGCCTTGACGAAATGGCGTCCGTCACGGTCAGCCGGTCTAAGGGCCGGTCAGATCCGGCCGCCACCGGTGACCTCGACCTGCCACTGCCCTAGTTCCTGGCCGCCGAC
>DASYBB010000196.1:0-40717 GCA_036501025.1 Streptosporangiaceae bacterium | reverse complement strand
CGATACTCTGCCTTCGCTTGATGTGCGACAGTCCCCAGGGTGTTAACCGGGCTCGGTTGAGCCCGGATAGATCGGGCGAGATTTCCTCAGAGTTGGGCCTTCAGCTCGTCGATCTTGCCGATGTGCTCGCGGAGCTGGGTGAAGGCGGGGCGCTCGCGGATGCGGGTCAGCGCCCAGCGGACGCCTTCGGCGCGGTTTGGGACGATGCCGGCGGCGATCAGGGCGTCGAGGACCTCAACGTCCTGGGGGTCGAGCCGGGCCATCACCGGGGTGAGGCTGCGGCCCGGGGCGGTGCGGTCCGGCGGGCCGACAGACATCGAGATGACGGGATGCTTTCTCTCGCCGGGCTGCACGGGGAGCGTGAGCTGCACGCGCCCGATGAAGGGCATCGTCCGAGCGATCGCCTTGCGCAGGTTCTCGATGGCCCCGCTGTGTGCCTTCTCGAACGCGTGAAGCGTCGTATCCGGATCTTCGCCTGTAGGGGTGAGGATCACCCGGACCATCGCCTGGCCGGGCTCGATCACGGGATCGTCGCCGTACTGCAGCACCTCGACCTTCTGCACTGTCCCGTCGCCGCACCGCCTGTTCAGCTCTGCTTCGGCCCCTCGCTCGAGGCGTTCCTTCTCTTCCTGCTCCACGATCAGCTCCCTGATTGCCTAAGCAATCAGAGTAACTCTGTATACTCTTGCAATCAACGAGTTTAGCGGCAGGATGAAACAACCCAGCTCACCTCCCGATGCCCCCTCGAACTGGCGATCAGGCGCCGCGTCCCTGACCAGCTCCATGCACGCCTCCCGCCGACCGGTCCGGGTGCTCTGCCTAAATGAATCCCGCCGACATGGCTGCCGACGACAGACAGCGCTGGTCGCGAGGTCCCGGCACGATGCGCCAGCTCTTCCCGGGTTACGAGCCCAGGTAGCGCAGGACCGCGCGGACGCGGCGGTTGTCGGCCTCGTCCGGGGGCAGCCCCAGCTTGTCGAAGATGCTCGCCACGTGCTTTTCCACGGTTCCGCCCGTCACCACGAGCGCATTGGCGATGCCAGCGTTTGAACGCCCCTCCGCCATCAGCGCGAGCACGTGGCGCTCGCGCGCGGTGAGCGCCGCGAGGCCGCCGGCGCGGCGGCTGGCCCGCAGCAACTGGCCGACGACCTCGGGGTCGAGCGCGGTGCCGCCCGCGGCGACCCGCTCGAGCGCGTCGGCGAACTCGGCCACGTCGGCCACCCGCTCCTTCAGCAGGTACCCAGCGCCCGCCGCGTTGCCTTCCAGCAGCCGGGCCGTGTACTTGGTCTCGATGTACTGCGACAGCACCAGCACCCCGGTGCGGGGATGCTGGCGGCGGATCTCGAGCGCGGCGCGCAGCCCCTCGTCGGTGTGCGTCGGCGGCATCCGGATGTCGGCCACCACGACGTCGGGCTCATGCTCGGCCACCGCGGCCAGCAGCGCGCCGCCGTCGCCCACGGCCGCGCACACCCGGTGACCGTGATCCTCGATGAGCCGGGCGAGCCCCGCCCGGAACAGGGCCGCGTCCTCGGCGATCACAACCCGCACGCTCATGCGCGCAGGGGGAGCTCGACGGTGATCTTCGTCGGGCCGCCGGGCGGGCTCGCCAGCGTGAGCCCGCCGTCCACCACGGCGACCCGCTGCGCGAGCCCGGACAGGCCGGTGCCGCGGGCCGGGTCGGCGCCGCCCGTGCCGTCGTCGGCGACGGTCAGCAGCAGCACGTCCCGGTGTCCGGCCGCCCGGAGGGCGATCTCGTTGGCGAAGCTGTGCTTGGCCGCGTTGGCCAGCAGTTCGGCGGCGCAGAAGTACGCGATGGTCTCGATCGCGGGGGTAGGCCGGACCGGGATGCTGACCTCCAGCTCGACCGGGATCGCGCTGTCGACGGCCAGCGAGGCGAGGGCGTCCGCCAGCCCGTTGTCGAGCACCGGCGGGTGGATCCCGCGGGCCAGGCTGCGCAGCTCGCCGAGCGCGTCCTTGGCGCCCCGCAGCGCGAGGTCGACCAGCTCGCGAGCAGCCGCGGCGTCCGGAACCTCGCCGCTGTCGCCGAGTTTCTCCCGGGCCATGCCGAGGTTCATGGCCAGCGTGGCCAGCCGGATCTGCGCGCCGTCGTGCAGGTTCCGCTCGAGCCGCCGCAGCAGGGCGGCGGAGTCGTCCAGGGCCAGCGCCCGCCCTCGCTCCAGGTCCCGGACCCGCTGCGCCAGCCGCCCGGGCCCGAGCAGGCCTCCGATCAGCCAGGCGTCGGCGGAGGTGACGGCCCTGATGATCCACGGGGCGACTAGGAGCATCGCCGCTCCCGCCGCCGCGGCGGCGAACGTGCCGGGGAGGGTCGCGACGCGGAACGTGCCCTCGCCGAACCACCCGGACGGCGTGAACACCGGCACCGGGCTCAGCCGGGTCCCCGGCGGGTGGTTGCGGAACGCCCCCCACCAGAGCGGGTAACTCAGGTTGACCAGCCCGCCGATCCAGAGGTACACGGCGTACAGCTCGATCAGGCCGACCGGCAGCTTGGCCAGCAGGTAGGCAATGACCCGCCAGCCGGCCTCGTCGCGAGGGCCCGGGCCGGGCCAGGCCCGGCGGCCGGGGATCCGCCGGGCCGGCGGCGGCGCCGCGACGCGCATCCCGAGCAGCCGGGTCGCGAGCATGCGCTGCAGCGAGCCGAGCCTCCGGGCCGCCCTCGTCGACACCAGCAGCACGAGCAGCAGTCCCAGGCAGGCACCGGCGATGGCCACGTCGGCCCGGGACGGGTTACCCCGCCCGGTGCCGCCCACCAGCACGACCAGGTCCACGGCGAGCAAGAAGAGCGCCAGCGGGCTAGCCACGACGAAGGGCAGCCCGGCCAGGCTGAACAACAGCTCGCGGCCCGCACGGCCGGTGAAGGGCGCCGAGACCGCCGCCCGGGCGACCGCCCACGGGCTCTTGACCCGCGTCTGGCCGCCCGGCCGCGGGTCCGCGGCCGGCGTGGTCACTGGAAGGCCCATGCCGCCATTTTCCTCTCTCCGCCCGGCTCCCTGCTTACGCGTCCCGCCGGGCCAGCAGCCAGCCGCCGACCGCCAGTGCGACGACGGCGTACAGGCCCAGCACGCCCAGCCCAGCCCACGCGGACAGGAAGTGCGGACAGGACGCCCCGCTGGTGCCGCAGGTCACCGGCTTGGTCGTGCTCAGCGAGTTCTCCAAGATCAGGAGCGGCATGTACGTCGCCACGCTGTGCGCGGCGACGCCGATGGCCATCGCGGCCACGTACACCCCGGCCACCAGCACCCCAACCGCGGCCGCGCTGTGCCGGATGATCGCGCCCAGGCCCAGGCCGAGCAGCCCGATCAGGCAGAAGGCGGCCCCGGACAGTACCACCGCCCGCAGCACGCCGGGCTGGCTCAGCGTGGGGGCCGCCACGCCGTGGCGCAGCGTGGCGGCCGCGGCGAGGAACGCGATGAACGACGCGGCCTCCCCGATGACCAGGGTCACGGCGCCGAACACGGCTGCCTTCGCGGCCAGGAGCAGGGGACGCCGCGGGATGGCGGCCAGCGTGACCCGGATGGTTCCCGAGGAGTACTCACTGGTCATGGTCAGCACGCCGAGCGCGCCCGTCAGCAGCAGGCCGGGGACCACGCCGGCGAGCGCGTTGCTGGTCACGTCCGCGGAGGCGTTCCGGCTGCTGAGGCCCACGCCGAGCCCGATCGCGACGGTTCCGGCGGCCGTGATGGCCAGGGTCCACCAGGCGGAGCGCAGGCTGCGCAGCTTGATCCATTCCATCCGGGCCGCCTGCGCCAGCCCGTAACGGCCGCCCGGCACCCGGGCCGGGCGGGTCTGCGCGGTCGCGGTCATGAGGATGCCTCCTGCGCCTTGTTGCCCCGGTACTCGACTGCTTCGCTGGTGAGCTGGAAGAACGCGTCCTCCAGCGAGGCCGACCCGGCCGACAGCTCGGCGACCGTGGTGTCTGCCAGCAACCGCCCCCGGCCGATGACCACCAGCCGCTCGGCGGTCAGCGCCATCTCGCTGATCAGGTGGCTGGACACGAGCACCGTGCGGCCCTGCGCGGCCAGCGACTTCAGCAGGTCGCGGATCCAGCGGACCCCCTCGGGATCCAGCCCGTTCACCGGCTCGTCCAGCAGCAGCACGGCCGGATCGCCCAGCAGCGCCGCGGCCACCCCCAGGCGCTGGCCCATCCCGAGGGAGAACTTCCCGGCCCGCCGCCCGGCCGCGCTGGCCAGGCCGACCATGTCGAGCACCTCGTCGACCCGGCCCCGCGGAATCGCATTGCTGGCGGCCAGGGCGGCCAGGTGACTGCGGGCGCTCCGTCCCGGGTGGAACGCCCTGGCCTCGAGGAGCGCCCCGACCTCGCGCAGCGGCCAGCGCAGCTCGCGGTAGCGGCGGCCGCCCACCCGGACCTGGCCGGCGTCGGGCCGGTCCTGCCCGAGGATCAGCCGCATGGTGGTGGACTTGCCCGACCCGTTGGGGCCGAGAAAGCCGGTGACGCTGCCCGGCCGCACGTCAAAGCTGAGTGAGTCGACGGCGACCGTCGGTCCGTATCGCTTGGTGAGATCCCTGGCCTCGATCATTCGCATTCCTTCCGCCGCTGGCGCCTACGGAAGATCACGCTAGGCACGCGGCCGCCGGGGCGGGATATGGCTATCGGCCGTCTTCCACTGGGGGATTTCCCCCGGGCCGCCCGCGCGCAGCCAGGTACTGGTGACCTCACGCGAGCTTTGCGACCGGCTCGCCGGGACAGCGCCCGCGTTCGGGCGCGGCGGCCGGGGTTAGCCTGCCCGGCATGAGTGATTCGCCGGTGTCGCCGCAGGACATCCGCGCCGCCTGATCTGACTGCGCGTGGCCGTGTCCGACTGGGAGAGGCCGGCATCAAGGGCGGCGAGGACGTCTCCCCGCTGCGTGGGCAGACCCTGATGCCGGCCTTTCCGGAAATTCCTCGTGGTCTTCAGGCGCGGGCGGAACCTATGACGCGGGCTCCACGATAATCTGCCCGTTCTTACCGGATTTGCCGGTAATCATGCACTTAAGCTTACCGCTTGAGCCCGTGCAGCTCATCGCGCTCTGATCGTGGCCCCCGTCATTCAGGAGGAAGCCGACCGTCCCCCTGAACTGCGCCGGGCTGTCGATGGACAGCTGCCAGCTGGACTGCACGAAAATGAAGAGGCAGAACGGGCTGAAGCCTCCGTGACTCGCGGTCGCGTCCAGAGTCGCGTCTCCGGTGAAATCGAACGGGCGGCCGTTGTTGCCGCTAGAGCACGTGTCGTCGATGGTGCCCATACCGCCCTTGATCTGCTGGCCTTTCGGGAACCCGCGGAACAGGATGAATCCCTTCGCCTCCTTGCTCGGTCCGTCCTGCGCGGCCGGCCGCGTTGACGACGAGGGCGACGTCGGCGAGGCTGAGGTCGCCAGCGCTGAAACGGCCGGCGTCATTGCGGCGACCAGGCCAACCGCCCCGGCGGCCATGAGCCAGCGAAATTTTGTGCGCATTCTGTTTCCCCCGATGTTTATGTGATTTCCCCCATGTGCGGGTGCAGCCTATACCCCGCTGGATGAACCCTTCACAGGGCCGGTCCCTGACGTCATTTTGCTGGCAAACGTCCAATCTCAATGACTCCGGGAAAGTCAGCGGATCGTCGCGGAGATTGCCGTGGGGAATGTCTATGACCTCAATCCAGCCGGCCGGACGCGACACAGATCGGGCCGGAGCGGACGCGGAGCGAGCCGGGAGGCCGGCTGACCCGCGTAGCGTGGCACGATCGTGCCGGGGGAGCAGGGATCCCTCCGTGCGGTGCGAAACAGGTGTCCAGACCGGTCAGGAATCGAGAAGCGCCGGTCACTGAGCCGCAGCTAGCGTCGGCTGAGTCAGGCAATCCCGCTCGAGCTACTACCTCAGGAGTGACCATGACCGACTCTTCCACCCAGGGAATCAAGACCGTGCTGCATCCGGTGACCGACCTGGAGAAGGCCAAGGCGGTGTACACCGCGCTGCTCGGCATGCCGCCGCAGCACGACGCCTCTTACTACGTCGGCTACGAGGTGGCGGGCCAGCACATCGGGCTGGTGCCGGGGGGCGCGGAGCAGGGCATGACCTCGCCAGTGGCCTACTGGCACGTGCCGGATATCGAGGCGAAACTGGCCGAGGTGACGGCCGCGGGTGCCACCGTGAAGGAGTCCCCGCGCGACGTGGGCGGCGGCCGCCTGGTGGCCACCGTCATCGATCCCGATGGCAATGTCCTCGGGCTGCTTCAGGACCGGTAAGCAGACGAGCGCGCGGGGGCGGCCCCGCCGAGCAGATGGAGACACGATGGGCATGGCCACGAGGACGGACGCCAAGCGGCCCGCGCGGCACGCGGCCGACCGCCACGACGTGATCCGCGTCCACGGCGCGCGCGTGAACAATCTCAAGGACGTCACCGTCGAGATCCCGAAGCGCGCGCTGACGGTGTTCACCGGCGTCTCGGGCTCGGGCAAGAGCTCCCTGGTGTTCGGCACGATCGCCGCCGAGTCGCAGCGGCTGATCAACGAGACGTACAGCGCCTTCGTGCAGGGCTTCATGCCGACGCTGGCGCGGCCCGACGTGGATGTACTCGAAGGGCTGACGACGGCGATCATCGTCGACCAGCAGCGGATGGGGGCCGACACCCGCTCCACGGTGGGCACGGCCACCGACGCCAACGCGATGCTGCGCATCCTGTTCAGCCGGATCGGGCAGCCGCACGTGGGCTCGCCCCAGGCGTTTTCCTTCAACGTCGCCTCGATCAGCGGGGCGGGCGCCGTCACCCTGGAGCGCGCCGGGCAGACGGTGAAGGAGCGCCGCAGCTTCAGCATCACCGGCGGCATGTGCCCGCGCTGCGAAGGCCGAGGCCGGGTCACTGACTTCGACCTGTCCCAGCTCTTCGACGACGCCAAGTCGCTCAACGAGGGCGCGCTCACCATCCCCGGCTATACGGCGGGCGGCTGGAACTACCGGCTGTACAGCGCGTCGGGCTTCTACGACCCGGACAAGCCGATCCGCACGTTCACCAAGAGGGAGCGGCACGACCTCCTGTACCGCGAGCCGACCCGGATGAAGATCGCGGGCATCAACATGACCTACGAGGGGCTCATCCCCCGGGTCCAGAAGTCGTTCCTGGCCAAGGACCGGGAGGCGATGCAGCCGCATATCCGGGCCTTCGTGGACCGGGCGGTTACCTTCGCCACCTGCCCGGAGTGCGGCGGCAGCCGGCTCAGCGAGGCGGCCCGGTCGTCGCGGATTGGCGGGATCAACATCGCCGACGCGTGCGCGATGCAGATCAGCGACCTGGCCGAGTGGGTCCGCGGCATCGGCGAGCCCTCCGTGGCCCCGCTGCTCGCGGCCCTGCAGCAGGCTCTCGACTCGTTCGCGGAGATCGGCCTGGGCTACCTCTCGCTCGACCGGCCTTCGGGCACCCTGTCCGGCGGCGAGGCGCAGCGGGTCAAGATGGTCCGCCACCTCGGCTCCTCGCTTACCGACGTCAGCTACGTATTCGACGAGCCCACCACGGGGCTGCACCCGCACGACATCCAGCGGATGAACACCCTGCTGCTGCGGCTGCGGGACAAAGGCAACACGGTGCTGGTGGTGGAGCACGAGCCCGAGACGATCGCGATCGCCGACCACGTCGTCGACCTCGGTCCCGGGGCCGGCGCGGCCGGCGGCGCCGTCTGCTTCGAGGGCTCCGTCGGCGGGCTGCGGGCCAGCGGCACCCTCACCGGCCGCCATCTCAGCGACCGGACCGCCCTCAAGGAGGCGGTGCGGGCGCCGGCCGGCGCGCTGGAGATCCGCGGCGCCACGGCGCACAATCTGCGCGACGTCGACGTCGACATCCCCCTCGGGGTGCTGGTCGTCGTGACGGGCGTCGCCGGCTCGGGCAAGAGCTCGCTGGTGGGCGGCTCGATCCCGGCCGACGCCGGGGTCGTGTCGATGGACCAGGGCGCGATCCGCGGCTCGCGCCGGAGTAACCCGGCGACCTACACCGGGCTGCTCGACCCGATCCGCAAGGCGTTCGCGAAGGCCAACGGCGTGAAGCCGGCGCTGTTCAGCGCCAACTCCGAGGGCGCCTGCCCCAACTGCAACGGCGTCGGCGTCATCTACACGGACCTGGCGATGATGGCCGGCGTGGCCAGCGTCTGCGAGGAGTGCGAGGGGAAGCGGTTCCAGGCAGCGGTGCTGGATCACCACCTCGGCGGCCGCGATATCAGCGAGGTCCTGGCGATGTCGGTGGCCGAGGCCGCGGAGTTCTTGGGCGCGGGCGAGGCGCGGACGCCGGCCGCCCACGCCATCCTGGAACGGCTCGCCGACGTCGGGCTCGGCTACCTCAGCCTCGGCCAGCCGCTCACCACCCTGTCTGGCGGCGAGCGGCAGCGGCTCAAGCTGGCCACCCACATGGCCGAGAAGGGCGGCGTCTACGTCCTTGACGAGCCCACCACCGGCCTCCACCTGGCGGACGTCGAGCAGTTGCTCGGCCTGCTCGACCGGCTCGTCGACTCCGGCAAGTCGGTCATCGTCATCGAGCACCACCAGGCGGTCATGGCCCACGCCGACTGGATCATCGACCTCGGCCCCGGGGCCGGCCACGACGGCGGCCGGATCGTCTTCGAGGGCACGCCCGCCGACCTTGTCGCGGCCCGCTCCACGCTCACCGGCGAGCACCTCGCGGCCTACGCCGGCGCCTGACCGCGGCTGCCGCGAGCACTAGCTCCCGCTGTCAGCGGGCAGGCCCACCCGCCGGCTCCCGGCGGTCGGGCAGGCCGGGCGGCGCAGGGCACCCGCGGGCCTGGCCGGCGAGCGCCGCAGCCGGGGAAGGGCCGCGAAAAACCGGCCCAGCCGCCGGTCGGCTTCCCGCTGCAGCGCGGGACTCAGCGGGCCCTCGGCCCGGTAGGTCGCGTATCCGTAGGGCATCATGCTTCCTCGCTTCTTGTCGCCTGCTCGCACGTCAGCCCCCGGGCGAGCCGTGTTTCTCTCTAAACACGTTTTGATGGTAACACGATCATATGTTCGCCTGCTAGACGGGAGAGCCTAGGTAACTTGTTTCCGGTATAGTGACGATCGATGGAAACCACCGTGGCGCACCCGCCCTTGGACGACCTGCGGATCGTGGGCGGCAATCTCGCGCTCGACCTCGTCAACACCCGCAGCGGGCCGAGGCGCGGGCCGCCCGACGCCGAGTGGCTGTCCAGCTACCGGGACTTCGCGGCCTGGAGCCGCCGTGCCGCCGGCCCCGGCCCTGTCGCGCCCGGTCAGGCTGACCTGCTCCCGGCCGGGGTGGACGCGGTCGCGGCCTTCGCGCGCGTGGTCGCCTGCCGTGACGACCTGGACGAGATCTTCCGGCCGCTCGCCGACGGGCTTGCGCCGCCGGACGCGGCCCTGCGGCGGCTGCAGCTGGCCTACGTCGAGGCGCTGGCGCACGGCCGCCTCGCCGCCGGGCCGGAGGGCTACTCGTGGACGTGGGGACCCGGCGGCGGCCTCCTCGTCCCGCTCTGGCCGGTCGTGGCGGCGGCGGTGGAGTTGCTGACGGCCCGGCCGGCCGTGCCGGTCAAGGCCTGCCAGGCCTGCCGCTTCCTGTTCATCGACCAGAGCAAGAACGGCAGCCGCCGGTGGTGCAGCATGGATGACTGCGGCAAGGCGGCGAAGATCGCCCGCTACCTCCAGCGGCGGTCCGACGCACAGTCGCGCTGAGCGGGCCGGCGCCCGGAGGTCCCGGCGAGGCTAGCCGGGAACCAGGGCAGGGTGCCGCAGCCGCAGCCGCCGGGCGAGCCAGGCGCCCAGGCCGGCCGCCAGCAGGATCAGCGCGGGCAGCAGCCCGAGCAGGCGCAGCGCCGTGAGGCTCAGGTCCGCGGCGCCGGTGGTGCCGCCCGCCACGCCGCTGTTGTCGAACGGGCTGACGGCCAGCGCGGCCGCGAGGTAGACGGCCGCGATGACGGCCAGCGGACGGCTGCGCTCGGCCCAGGCCAGGACCCAGAGCAGGACGGCGATGATGACCTGGGCGCCGACCTGGTGGGTGTCACGAACCAGGCTGGTCAGCGAGCTGGCCTGGCCGGCCAGGAGCGGCCCGAGGAGCACCAGCTCGCCCAGGACCAGGCCGGTGATGAGGAAGGCGCGCGCGGGCGTGCGCAGCCCCACCCGGTGACCCTGCCAGTGGTACCAGAGCACGATCACCACCACGGCGGCCGGGATGGCGAGCTGCCAGTAATAGCCCAGCGCCGTGACCACCGTCAGGTGGACCGTGGCGCCTGCCAGCACGTGGCAGGGGTGCCCCGCCACCTGGCAGGGGGCGGGCGCGGGCGGCCCGGCCGGGACCAGCCGCGGCCGGGGCAGCCGTTCGTAGAACGCCAGGGACCCGCCGACCAGCGCACCGAAGAGCAGCAGCGGCAGCCAGTAGCCGTGGGCCTGCGCGCTGGTCCGGTCGCCGATGGCGCGCATCTCGTCGAGCAGCCGCGCGGGCGGCAGGTTGTCGCGGTCGCCAGCTCCCGCCGCCGCGTGCTCAGGGTTTCCGCTCACCGCTGCCTCCAGCGATCTCAGGATCCGGCTCGCCGTCGTGCGCGCGGACGAGCCGCGTCAGTGCGTCCATCTCGGCGTCCAGGGCCGCGCGGCCCTGGCCCGTGATGCTCACCCAGGTGCGCGGCCGCCGCCCCTCGTAGCCCTTCTCCACCCGGACCAGGCCGGCGTCTTCGAGCACCGTCAGGTGCGTGGAGAGGTTGCCCGAGGTCAGGCTCAGCGCCTCGCGCAGATAACCGAAGTCCGCTTGCCGCGACCGTGAGGTGATGGTCAGGATGCCGAGCCGGTGCCGCTGGTGCACGAGCTCGCTCAGGGCCGCCGTCGGATGGGCGGCCGCCGCCTCGGAGTCCGCGGCAGCGGCCGGCGCCCCGGTCCTGCTGCCTGCCTTCCGGCCCCGGCCCGCCATCGCCCCTCCAGGTCTGCTCTGCCAGAAGGTTTGCACAGCAAATCTGCCTTGTCAACAAGCAAGAACTGCCGACAAGCGGGAACGCGGCGATGCGCTGGCGATATTGACCCGCCCACGGCCCGCTGATAGACAGAACTCGTTCTGGAAATCACCCATGCGAGTCCGGCTGGCGGCCGGCCCGGGTGACCCGCGATCGGGCGGGAGGCAGGAGAGAGACGATGAAGCTGGGCCTGTCCATTGGGTACTCCGGAGCCAGACTCGAGCTTCCGGTCGACCGTGTCCTGCTGGCCGAGCGGCTCGGCTTCGACTCGGTCTGGACCGCCGAGGCCTACGGCTCGGACGCCGTCACGCCGCTGGCCTACCTGGCCGCCAAGACGCAGCGGATCCGGCTCGGCACCGGCATCATGCAGCTGGCCGGCCGGACGCCCGCGATGGCGGCCATGCAGGCGCAGACCGTGAACGCGCTGGCCGGCGGGCACCGGTTCATCCTGGGCCTGGGCGTGTCCGGCCCGCAGATCGTGGAGGGCTGGTACGGCCAGCCGTGGGGCGTGCCGTACTACCGGCTGCGGGACTACATGCAGATCGTCCGCAAGATCTCCCAGCGCGACGGCCCCGTCTCGCACGAGGGCCGCGAGATCTCCCTGCCCTACACCGGGCCGGGCTCCAGCGGGCTCGGCAAGCCGCTGAAGTCGATTCTGCACACCGACCCCGACCTGCCGATCTGGCTCGGAGCCGGCGGCGAGGCCACCACGCGGCTGTGCGCCGAGCTGGGCCAGGGGATCCTCCCGCTGCGCTTCGCGCCGGGAGGGCTGCCGGACATCGCGCCGTGGATCGAGGAGGGCTTCCGCCGGGCCGGGAACGGCAAGGACTGGGCCGGCTTCGAGATCCAGGCCGGCGTCGGCGTCACCATCACCGAGGACATCTCCGGCGCCCTGGCCGCGCGCAAGCCGCAGATCGCCCTGTACGTCGGCGGCATGGGCGCGCGCGGCAAGAACTTCCACAACGACTCGATGGCCCGGGCCGGCTTCCCGGAGGAGGCCCAGAAGATCCAGGACCTGTACCTGGCCGGGCGCAAGGACGAGGCCATCGCCGCCGTCCCCGATGCCTACGTCGACCGGGGAGTCCTGGTCGGCCCGCCGGAGCGGATCCGCGAGGGCTACCGCGCGTGGGCCGAGTCGGGCGTCACCGGGATCACCATCGGCACCAGCCAGCCGGAGGCGATGGAGCTGATGGCCGAGCTGGCCGCGCAGACGCCGGCCATCGGGCCGGTGGCGGCCCTGTCGCGATCCAGCGTGGGCTGACCGGCGTGGCGAACGTCCGGTCCGCCATCACCATGACGGACCAGGAGATCGAGGAGTTCGTCCGCGAGCGGCGGACGGCGATCCTGGCCACCGTCGGCCCCGGCGGGCAGCCGCACCTGGCCGCCATGTGGTTCGCCCTGGTCGACGGCACCATCGTCTTCGAGACGAAGGGCAAGTCCCAGAAGGTCGTGAACGTGCGCCGCGACCCGCGGGTCACGGTCCTGCTGGAGTCCGGCGTGACCTACCAGGAGCTGCGCGGGGTGTCGTTCGACGGCACGGCCGAGATCATCGAGAACGCCGATGCCAGCCGGGACTACCTCCGCGCCGTGGCCCGCAGCGTGATCGAGCGCTACACCGGTCCCGCCGACGGCGCGGATGACGCCACCCTGGACCAGGTCATGCACAACCGGGTAGCGCTGGTCCTGCGCCGCGGCCGGACCCGGTCCTGGGATCACCGCAAGCTCCCGGAAACGAGGTAGCCATGCCTGACGTGCTGACCGAGAAGCTCCCGTCCGGGGTCATGATCGTGACCCTGAACCGGCCGGACGCCCTGAACACGCTGGGCGGCACGCTGCTGGCCGACTTCGGCGCCGCGATGGGCGACGCCGAGCGGGACCCGGCCGTGCGCGCCGTGCTGATCACCGGGGCCGGCCGGGCGTTCTGCGCCGGTGCCGACCTGTCCGGCCAGCGGGGCCAGAACGGGGCCGCCCCGGCCCCGCTCGCCTTCAGCCGGCGGGTCACCTCGATGCAGGACCTGCACGGCAACCTGGCCGGCGCGGCCTTCCGGTGCGACAAGCCGACCGTGGCCCTGGTCAACGGGGCCGCCGCGGGCGCCGGCTTCGGCGTCGCCCTGTCCTGTGACTTCCGGATCGCCAGCGAGCGGGCGCTGTTCGTCTCGGCCTTCGCCCGCATCGGGCTGTCCGGGGACAACGGGATCACCTGGGGCCTGTCCCGGCTGGTGGGCCGGTCCATGGCCCTGGAGATCCTGATGCTGTCGCCCCGGCTCACCGCCGCGCAGGCCCTGGAGCTCGGCCTGGTCCGTTCCGTCGTCCCGCCGGAGGACCTGCTGACCGCCGGCCTGGAGTTCGGCGAGCGGCTGGCGGCCGGCCCGACCCAGGCGTTCGCCATCATGAAGCGCAACCTGGAGTACGCCGACATCGCGACCTACCAGCAGAGCCTGGACCGGGAGGCGTTCAGCATCGCCGTCAACGGCGTCACCGGCGAGAACGCCGACGCCATCCAGGCCTTCCTGGACAAGCGGGAGCCCGATTTCCGCCACTGATCCAGCGGACCGCCGCCACCCGCAGCGCGAGCATTTCCTGGCGTAACGGGCTCAGCCGCCCCGCGGCCGCCCACGGGGGCCAGCCCGGCGGCCCGGATACCGAGATGACGCCTGCCGCCGCGGTCGTTACGGTGGGCGCCATGCAGACCATGGTGCCGGTCGGCGCCGACCGCATCTGGGCCGAGGACTCCGAGGGCACCGGGCCGCCGCTCGTGCTCCTGCACTCGGGCGTGGCCGACGCGCGGCTGTGGGATCCGGTGTGGGCGGAGCTGACCGCCGCGTTCCGGGTGGTCCGCTACGACAGCCGCGGCTTCGGCCGGTCCCCGGCGGCCAGCGAGCCGTACACCGACCTCGCCGACCTGCGGGCCGTGCTCGATCACTTCGGGGTCGGCCGCGCCAGCCTGGCCGGCTGCAGCCAGGGCGGCGGCACCGCCGCGGAACTGGGCCTGGCCGACCCGGGCCGGGTCCGGTCGCTGGTCTTGCTGTGCCCCGGCTTCGCCGACTACCAGTGGCCGCCGCCGGAGCCCGGGCTGGCCGCGCGGGAGGCGGCGCTGACCGCGGCGGGTGACGAAAACGGCCTGGTACAGCTATGGCTGGGGGAGTGGGGGGCGGCGGGAGCCGACCCGTTCGTGGCCGACCTGATGCGCTCCAGCCTGCGTGCCGAGTCCAGCGAGGCGCTGCGGCAGCCCGCCGGGCCGGTCTTCGCCCGGCTGGGCGAGCTGCGCACCCCGACCGTGATGATGGTGGGCGACCGGGACACGTCCGCCCTGATCGCGAGCAACGTCCACGCCGCCCTGCGCATCCCGGGCTGCACGCTGATCCGGATGCCCGGCGTCGACCACTACCCGCCGGTCCGCGACCCGGCCGCGGTGGCCGGCGCGATCCTGGCGCACTGCCTCGAGCCCGGCCCGTGGGGCATCCGCCCGGCCGGGCCTTCCGACGCGGGCTTCCTGGCCGACATGCTGGTCGAGGCCGTCAACTGGTCGCCCCGCTGGAACCAGAGCCGGGAGAGCATCTTCGCGACCCCGGCGGTGGCCCACTACGTGAGCGGCTGGCCGCGGGCCGGCGACCTGGGCGTGGTCGCCGAGGCCGCCGGGTCGCCGGTCGGCGCGGCCTGGCTGCGCTTCCTGCCCGCCGACGATCCCGGCTACGGCTTCGTCGGGCCGGACGTGCCCGAGCTGAGCATCGGCGTGACGCCGCTGTGGCGCGGCCGCGGCGTCGGGCGGGCGCTGCTGGGCGCGATCGCCGACGCCGCCCGCGCGGCGGGCATCCGCCACATCAGCCTGAGCGTGGAGCGCAGGAACTTCGCGGGCGCGCTGTACCGCGCCGAGGGCTACCGGGTCGCCGATTCCAGCGGCCGGGACTCCGACACCATGGTCAAGGACCTGTGATGGATACTGGCCGCATGGCGGACACGCTGCACGAGCTCGAGCAGACTCTCGTCTCCCGCAAGGAGCTCCGGCCGGCGGGCTCGTACTCGGCGGAGCTGTTCGCCGATCATGAGCGGCTGATGCGCAAGGTCATGGAGGAGGCGTTCGAGGTCTGCCTCGAGCTGGGCCGGGCGCCGCGGAACCCGGACGCCGTGGCGGCCGAGGCTGCGGACCTGCTCTACCACCTGCTGGCCGGCCTGGTGTCGGTCGATGTCAGCCTGGACGCCGTCCTGGCCGTGCTGGCCGAGCGCCGCCGGTGACCGTCCGGGTGGCGCTGCCCTCCCGCGGCCGGCTGCGCGATGGGGTGCTCGGGCTCCTGGAGCACGCCGGCTACCCGGCGGCGCCGTTTCACGAAACCGAGTTCCTCGAGATGCGGCCGCGCGACGCCGGGGCGTGGCTCGCCACCGGCCGGATCTCCGGCGCGTTCATCTCGACCGACATTGTCCTGGAGGAGGACCTGGGCGAGCTGGCGGCAGTGCCGCTGGGCCTGGCCCGGTCCGACCTGATCGTCGCCTCCCGCGAGGATGACGGCCGGCAGCGGCTCGCCGACCTGGCCGGCGCGACCGTGGCCACGCACCTGCCCGGGGCCACCGCCCGGTGGTTCGCCCGGGCCGGGGTGCCGGTCAGCGTGGTCACGATGGGCGGCTCCCTGGAGGGCGTCTGCGCGGCCGGCCTGGCCGACGCCATCGTGGATCTCCGCGAGACCGGTACCAGCCTGGCCCGCAACCGGCTGCGGGTGCTGGACGTGATGGCCGGCTGCGAGGCCCTGTTCGTGCACGATCGCACCGGTCCGCTGGCCGACCTGGTGCTCCGGATCGGCGCCGTGCTCAAGGCCCGCGACCAGCGGTACGTCATGCTGCACCTCGCGCCGGACCGGATCGGCGACCTCACCGCCATCTTCCCCGGACTGGCCGCGCCGACTGTCCTCCCGCTCGCGGGGCGCGACGATCTCGTCGCGGTGCACCTGGTCGTGTCCGCGCAAGCGTTCTGGATCCATCTGGCCAAGCTCCAGGAGCTTGGGGCCAGCGGAATCGTCGCCCTGCCGCCCAGCGCCCTGCTGCCCTAGCGCCGGGGCCGGCGGCTAGCGCCGGACGGCGTACAGGTCCCGGAGCAGCGCGATCTCAGCGCCGTGGTGCGACATCTCGTCCTGAGCGTGCAGGACCAGGCCGGCCCACGGATCGTCGGCGAACTCGTGCCAGGCCGGCCCGAGCGGCTGCCACAGGCCGTCCTCGCCCAGTTCGGCCAGGCCCGCGCGGAACGCCAGCCAGGCTTCGTCCAGGGCCTTGATCGCGGGCCCGGGCGCGCCGTACCACTCCAGGTCGCGGACCTCCAGCGGCCAGGGACCCAGGCCGTTCGAGGTGTACCCGGCCAGGCACTCGGAGCCGATGTGCCACAGCCGCCAGGCGATGGTCGTCACCGGGGCCGGGGTCGGCTCGGGGGCCGGGCGCTCGATCCGCCAGCCGCCGTCCGGGCCGGGCCGGACCGACCAGCAGCCCGGGGCCGGCTCCCACAGGTACTCCTCGGCGGTGAGCCCGTCGAGGCGCTCGCGGATGCGCGACCACACGTAGTCCAGGCTGCCCAGGAGCAGCGGTCCCATGGTGCGCCCGTTCACATCCTCCGACATGGGCCCAGAACCTAGCAGTATCGGCATCAGTCCGCCAATAGTCCCGGCCTTCGGATGGAACGGCTCAACAGGTCACGAGCACCCTGGTCAGGCCGGGCACCCTTTGACGACTTTGCCTTTCACCTGTAAGTTACGACTGACAGGTGAAAGTTCAAGGGAGCGCGATGAAGCTGTTGCCGCAGCGTCGAGGGCCGGTCCGCCCGCCGCAGGCGCGTCCGGGCCCGGATGCCGATGGCCCGGACCCGGACAGGGAACCGGCCTGGCTGATGCAGCCGGCCGGCATCGTTTCGGCGGGTACCGCGGTGGCGGCGGCCGTGCTCATCGGGACCATCCCCGCGCTGATCCTGGGCGGCGGGGGCGTCCATGGCTCACGGCCGTGCCCGTCGGCGCGCCCGGCCGCCTGCGCGTCATCTCCGCCGCCCACGGCACCGGGGCCCTCCGCGAGGACAGGCGGCCCGGGCCGCTCAGACCGGGATCGGCACCGGTGGCTGGCACCGGTGCCGGTCCCGCCGCCCGGCCGGCCGTCACCCGGGCCGGTGACTGGCCATTAGGACCCGGACCGCGCCTGGGCGGGAACCGAGCCTGCGGTGTCGCGGGCCGCGGCATAGCGGGCCCGGACCGCCGGCTGCGGATCGGCCCGGTAGAGCTCGCCCGTCTCGGCGGCCCAGTCCGGCGGGCTCCCGGCGCCGGACAGAACCCAGGCCGCCTGCCGGGCGGCGCCGTCGGCGACGTACTCCCCGCCCGGCGGGACCAGGACCGGGAGGCCGAAGATGGCCGGGGCGATCCGGCGGACCGCCGCCGAGCGCGCGCCGCCGCCGATGAGCAGGATCCGCTCGGCGGGGACGCCCGCCGCGGTCAGCGCGTCGAGGCCGTCGGCCAGGCCGTTCAGCATGCCCTCGACGGCCGCCCGGGCCAGGTTCTCGGGGCTGGCGTTGGCTCGCGTCAGCCCGTGCAGCGCGCCGGTGTCGTCGGGCCGGTTGGGCGTCCGCTCCCCGTCCAGGTACGGCAGCAGGGCCAGCCCGCCCGCGCCCGGCGGCGCGGCGAGGGCGAGCTCATCCAGCCGGTCCAGGCCGGCGCCCAGCAGGCCGGCCACCGCCGTCAGCACGCGGGCGGCGTTCAGCGTGCAGACCAGCGGCAGGAACCGCCCGGTGGCGTCGGCGAAGCCCGCGATGATGCCGGTCGGGTCCGCCGTGGGCGAGCCCGCCTGGCCGAACACCGTGCCCGAGGTGCCGACCGAGATCACGACGTCACCGGCCCGGGCGCCGACGCCCAGCGCCGCCGCGGCGTTGTCGCCCGCGCCGGGGCCGAGCAGCACGCCCGCGCCAGGAGACGCCGCACCGACCTGCCCGACGGTCGCCGCCGGCCCGGCCACCTCCGGCACGGCGGGCTGGCGTCCGCAGGCCCGCTGGAGCAGGCCGGGCACGTAGGCGCCCGCGGCCGGTGACCAGTAGCCGGTGCCGCTCGCGTCGCTCCGGTCGGTGCGCAGTCCGTCCAGGCCGCCCGCGCGGCCGGTGAGCTGCCAGGTCAGCCAGTCGTGCGGGAGGCAGACGGCCGCCGTCGCGGCCATCGCGTCCGGCTCGTGGTCGGCCAGCCAGCGGAGCTTGGTCACCGTGAACGAGGCCAGCGGGACGCTGCCGACCGCGTCGGCCCACGCCTTCGCGCCCCGGCCCGGATCGCCGTCGCCCAGCTCGGCCACGAGGTCAGCGGCCGCGCCCGCCGAGCGGGTGTCGTTCCATAGCAGCGCGGGCCGCACGACCTCGCCCTGCTCGTCCAGGCAGACCATGCCGTGCTGCTGGCCGGCCACCGAGACCGCGGCCACATCGCCCAGGCCGCCGGCCGCGGCCAGCGCCTGGCGCAGAGCGTCGAGCCAGGCCCGCGGATCGACCTCGGTGCCGTCCGGGTGCGGTGCCCGGCCCTCGCGCACCAGCGCGCCGGAGGCGGCCTCGCGGATCACGACCTTGCAGGACTGCGTCGAGGAGTCGATCCCCGCGACCAGCGCGGCCGCCGAGCCGCTCACCGAGCGCGCAGCAGGTGCTCGACCGCGAGCTGGTGCAGCGCGACGAAGCCGTAGCCGGGGGCGCCCGCCGTCTCGGGGTCAAAGTCCTCGAACGCGCTGCGGTCGGCCAGCAGCCCGGCATGCCCCTCGCCCGGTGCCAGGGTGGGCTCGGCCAGCTCGCCCACCCGGCTGGCGGCCAGCGCGGCAAGCACCTCGGGATCGGCCCGGAACTGGGCGGCGCGCTCCCTGAGCAGCAGGTACATGGCCATGTTGGCCGCCGCCGCGGCCCACACCCCGGCCTTGTCCTCGGTGCGCGAGGGCTTGAAGTCGAAGTGCCGCGGCCCGTCGTAGGCCGGCGTGCCCGCGGGGCCGCCGAACTCCAGCAGGTCCACCAGCGAGAAGGCGTTGATCAGGTCGCCGTGGCCGAAGACCAGGTCCTGGTCGAACTTGATGCCGCGCTGCCCGTTGAGGTCGATGTGGAAGAGCTTGCCATGCCACAGCGCCTGCGCGATCCCGTGCGCGAAGTTGAGCCCCGACATCTGCTCATGGCCGACCTCCGGGTTCACGCCCACCATCTCGTGGTGCTCCAGGCCGGAGATGAACGCGAGCGCGTGGCCGACGGTCGGCAGCAGGATGTCGCCGCGGGGCTCGTTCGGCTTCGGCTCGAGCGCGAAGCGGATGTCGTAGCCGCGGTCGATCACGTAGGCGGCCAGCGTGTCGACGGCCTCCCGGTAGCGGTCCAGCGCCGCCTGGACGTCCTTGGCGCTGTCGTACTCGCTGCCCTCGCGGCCGCCCCACATCACGTACGTCCGCGCGCCGAGCTCGGCGGCGAGGTCGAGGTTGCGCATCACCTTGCGCAGCGCGTACCGGCGCACGGACCGGCTGTTGCTGGTGAAGCCGCCGTCCTTGAACACGGGCTGGGTGAACAGGTTCGTGGTCATCATCGGCACGACCAGGCCGGTGTCCTTGAGCGCGGCGGTGAACCGGTCGATCTGCCGGGCGCGGGCCGGGCCGTCACTTCCGAACGGGATCAGGTCATCGTCGTGAAAGGTCACGCCCCAGGCGCCCAGGGCCGCGAGCTCGTGCACCGCTTCCACGGGGTCGAGGGGCGCGCGCGTCGGCACCCCGAACGGGTCCGTCCCGTTCCACCCGACCGTCCACAGCCCGAACGTGAACCGGTCCGCGGGAGTGGGCTGGGCGCTGGCCTGAGCATTCATGACGTCTCCCATGTCACCGGCGTAGTGAGCGCTCACATGCTAGGCCGGCGGCCCCGTCAGCGGTCAAGGCCGCCGCGGCTGTCGGCCGGCCGCCGGGCCTCCACCTCGATCTCGAACTTCATCCGGGGATCGGACAGGCCGCAGGCCAGCATGGTCGCGGCCGGGCGGACGGCGCCGAAACTGCGGCGCAAGGCGGGCCAGCAGGGCGGGAAGTCGTCGCGGTCGGGGAGCAGGTACCTGACCCGGACGACGTCGGCGAACGAGCAGCCCGCCTCGGCCAGGGCGGCCGCGACATTGCGCAGCGCCTGCTCGGCCTGCTCGACCACGTCGCCGGAGATGGTCATGGTCGCGTAGTCGAACCCGGTCGTCCCGGATACGTGCACCCGGTCCCCGTCCACCACCGCCCGGGCGTACCCGATCTCCTCCTCGAAGGTCGAGCCGCTCACGATCGCGCGTCGCTCAGTCACCCGTTCTCCCAGCGCTGCTCGAGCTTCCCGAAATGCCAGACGCCGAGGGCCACGACCCACGTCACCACGAACACCCCGACGATCACGAACCCGGCCGTGTTGATGTTGAAGTTCGCCAGCCACGACCAGCCGGGGCCGGTGAGGTTGCTCTCCTGCCCGACCAGCCCGAGGATCTCGACCGCCCCGACGAACAGGGCCACGAAGACCGACAGCGCCGTGATCGTGATGTTGTAGTACACCTTGCGCACCGGCCGCGCGAAGGCCCAGTCGTAGGCGAAGTTCATGAAGCACCCGTCGGCGGTGTCGAACAGGCTCATCCCCGCGGCGAACAGGATGGGCAGCGACAGCACCGCATAGAACGGCAGCCCGCTGACCACGGCCGTCCCGGCCAGGACGAGCAGCGCGACCTCGGTCGCGGTGTCGAAGCCGAGCCCGAACAGGAACCCGATCGGGTACATCTTCCAGGGGGCGTCGATCCGGCGGGCCAGCGGCCCGAGGAAGCGGTTCATCAGGCCGCGGTTGTTCAGCTGGCGCTCCAGTTCCTGGTCGTCATAGCGGCCCGCGCGCATCTCCCGGAACACCTTGAGGATCCCGGCCAGGATGACGACGTTCATCGCCGCGATGAGGAACAGGAAGAACCCGGACACCAGGGTCCCGACGATGTTGGTGGTGTGCTGCAGCTGCGAGCCGGCGTCCTTGACCTGCGCGTCCAGGGCGCGGATGCCGAGATTCAGCAGCAGCGCCAGCACGAACACCACCGAGGAGTGGCCCAGCGAGAAGAAGAAGCCGACCGACAGCGGGCGCTTGCCCTCCCCGACCAGCTTGCGGGTGGTGTTGTCGATCGCGGCGATGTGATCGGCGTCGAACGCGTGCCGCATGCCCAGCGTGTAGGCCAGGATCCCGGTCCCGAACCCGAAGATCTCGGTCTTGTTGATGTGGTAGTGCCCGCCCGCCGCGGCCGCCAGCAGGCCCCAGCCCAGCACGTTCAGCCCGATCACGGTCCCGGCCATCCCGCCCGTCCGGGCCCACTCGCCGGGGGTCAGGCCGTCGCGGATCTTGGTCAGGCGTCCTGCCACCGAGGTCCTCCCTGGTCACGTCGCTCGCACTCTCAAATATTATTGCAAGTAATTCGCAATAGCGTAGAGGCAGCAACTGCGTGACATGCGTCGCACCCCCCGGCGCCTGGCCCGGCCCGCTAACATGGCCCGCATGGGCTTCACTTGACTGTGACTCAAGACACGCCGGCTTAAGGCCCGCCGTCGGCCCGCGCTCATCGCGGCCACGGTGCTCGCGGCGCTGGGCGCCGAGTTCGCCGACGAGCTGGTCGACGGCACGAAAAGCGCGGCGCTGCCGCTGATCCGCGACGGGCTGGGCCTGAGCTACGGCCAGATCGGCCTGCTCGCGTCGGTGCCGCTGATCGCCGGGAGCCTGATCGAGCTCCCGGTGGGCATCCTGGCCGGCACCGGGCGCCGCCGCCGCTGGGTCGTCCTGGCCGGCGGCCTGGCGTTCATCGCGTCGCTGCTGGCCGCGGCGGCGGCCAGCACGTTCGCGGCCCTGCTGGCGGCGTTCGTGCTCTTCTTCCCGGCCTCGGGCGCCTTCATCAGCCTGACCGAGGCGGAGCAGCTCGACGCCGCGCCCGCGCGCCGGGCCCAGTTCATGGCCCGGTGGACGCTGGCCGGCGCGCTCGGGGCGGTGGCCGGCCCGGTGCTGCTGGCCGCCGTCGTCGCCGCCGGCGGCAGCTGGCGGGCCGCCTACGTCGTGACCGCGATCGCCGCCGCCGCGGCCTGGCTGGGGTTGGTGGCGGCCAGATCGTCCGCCCCTTCACCTGACGAAACCCGACAACCTGGCGAAACGGTTGCGCTCGCCGCCGAGCCCGACCCCGAGCCGGCCGGGTTCCGGGCGGCCCTCAGAGCCGCCCGCAGCCCCTCGGTGCTCCGCTGGCTGGTCCTGCTCCAGGTCGGCGACCTGCTGCTCGACGTGCTGACCGGATTCGTGGCGCTGTACTTCGTCGCCGTGGTCGGCGTCTCGCCCGCGCGGGCCGCCCTCGCGGTCGGGGTGCGGCTGGCCGCCGACCTGACCGGCAGCGCGGTGCTGATCCCCGTCCTGGAACGCTGGTCCGGCCGCCTCGTGCTGCGGCTCAGCGCCGGGGCCGCGCTGGCGCTATACCCCGCGTTCCTCATCGTTCCGGGGTTCTGGGCGAAGGTCTGCGTCCTGGCCGTGCTGAGCGCCGTGACGCCCGCCTGGTACCCGGTGCTGCAGGCCGAGCTGTACGCCAGCCTGCCCGGCCGCAGCGGCGTCGCGGTCTCGCTGACCAGCGCGGCCACGCTGGCCGGCGGCCTCGGCCCGCTGGCCGTGGGCTACCTGGCCGGGTGGCTGGGACTGGGCTGGGCGCTGGCCGGGCTGGTCCTCGTTCCGGCCTGCGTGCTGGCCGGGAGCTGGAGAGATCCACTCGGCGGACCGGCACCGGATAGGCTTGCCAGCCGTGACTGAGTCCACGACTGGCGTGCGGGTGCGCTTCGCGCCCTCGCCGACCGGCGTGCTGCATGTGGGCAGCGCCCGGTCGGCCCTGTTCAACTGGGTAGTGGCGCGGCAGTCGGGCGGCGCGTTCGTGCTGCGCATCGAGGACACCGACGCCGCGCGGAACCGGCCGGAGTGGATCGAGGGCATCGTCACCTCGCTGGGCTGGCTCGGCATCACCGAAGACCAGTACGAGGGGCCGTTCCTGCAGTCCGACAACCTGGCCCTGCACCAGGCCAGCGCGCAGCGGCTGCACGAGCAGGGGCTGGCCTACTACTGCGACTGCACCCGGGAGATGATCGTCGCCCGGACCGGCGACTCGCACCGCGGCTACGACGGCTTCTGCCGGGACCGCGGCCTGAGCGCCGCGCCCGGCCGGGCGCTGCGGTTCCGCACCCCGGACGACGGCGCCACCGTGGTGGACGACCAGGTGCGCGGCAAGACCACGTTCGAGAACGCGACGCTGGAGGACTTCGTCATCGCCCGCGCCGACGGCTCGGTGCTATTCCTGCTGGCCAACGTCGTCGATGACATCAGCCAGCGGATCAGCCTGGTCATCCGGGCCGAGGAGCACCTGTCCAACGCGCCCAAGCAGCAGCTGCTGTGGCTGGCGCTGGGCCAGGAGCCGCCGTCGTGGGCGCACGTGCCGGTCATCGTCAACGAGAAACGGCAGAAGCTGTCCAAGCGGCGGGACAAGGTCGCGCTGGAGGACTTCCGGGACGAGGGCTACCTGGCCAGTGCCATGCGGAACTACCTGATGCTGCTCGGCTGGTCGCCCAGCGGCGACCGGGAGATCGTCAGCTGGGACACCATCGAGGCCGAGTTCCGGCTCGCCGACGTGATCCCGTCGCCCGCGTTCTTCGACGTCAAGAAGCTGCGCGCGTTCAACGGGGACTACATCCGCGCGCTGTCGCCCGCCGAGTTCGAGCAGGCCTGCGCGCCCTGGCTGACGGGCCCGGCGGCGCCGTGGCCGGCCGACCGGTTCGACCCGGCGGTGTTCACGGCGCTGGCCCCGCTGGCCCAGACCCGGGTCAGCCTGCTGGCCGACATCACCGCCATGGTGGACTTCGCGTTCCTGGCCGAGCCGGCCATCGACGAGGCGTCCTGGGCCAAGGCCATGCGGGAGCCGGTGGCCTCGGAGCTGCTGGCCGACGTGATCGCGGCCTACGAGACGCTGCCGTGGCAGGCCGGTGAACTGCAGGCCAGGCTGACCGACATCGGATCGAACTACGGACTGTCACTGGGCAAGGCCCAGGTGCCGGTCCGGGTCGCCGTGACGGGCCGGACCGTCGGGCTGCCCCTGTTCGAGTCCCTGGTGGTGCTGGGCCGGGAGCAGACCCTGCACCGCCTCGAGGCGGCGCGCGAGCGGCTGACCGGCCTGGCCTAGCGGCTGGCCGGCCTGGCCCGGTGCCCGGTGAGGCGGTGCCCGGTTAGGCAGGGCCGGGCGGGAAACATAGGCCGGGTGGACCGGCTCCGGTTGATCGCCGGCGGCCGGGGGGCCGCGCTGCTCGCCGCGGCGGGCGTTGCCGGCGTGGTCGTGGCGCTGAGCCTGCGCCCGGCCGGCGCGCGGGCCGCCGCCGGGCAGGACTGGTCCCCGTTCGTGCTGGTCGCCGGGCTGCTGCTGATCGGGCTGGTGGCCGACGCCGATGGCCTGTTCCGGTACGCCGGGCACCAGCTGGGGCGGGTGGCCCGGAGCGGCCCGCTGGTGTTCGCCGGGGCCACGGTGATCATCGCGGCGGTCACCGTCACGCTGAACCTGGACACGTCGGTCGCGTTCCTCACCCCGGTCCTGGTCTATACCGCGCGCAGCCGCGGCGGGGACCGGGCGGACGCGGGGCCGGCCCTGCTGTACGGGTGCCTGCTGCTGTCCAACGCGGGGTCCCTGCTGCTTCCGGGCTCGAACCTGACCAACCTGATCGTGCTCGGCCACCTGCGCCTCACCGGCGGCCAGTT
The DNA here is from genome assembly GCA_036501025.1 of Streptosporangiaceae bacterium. GTDB lineage: Bacteria > Actinomycetota > Actinomycetes > Streptosporangiales > Streptosporangiaceae > DASUBV01. The sequence continues at coordinate 16,023 of DASYBB010000196.1, read as the reverse complement.
CGCCGCGCGCATGTGGCTGCCGTGGCTCGGCGCCCTGATCGTGACCGCGGTCGTGGTGGGGATCGGCGAGCGCCGGTCCCTCCGGGGTGCGCAGACGGCGGGCGCGGGCGATGGCCCAGCCGATGACGCAGCCGATGACGCAGCCGATGACGCGGCCAATGACGCAGCCGGCGGGGCGGCCGATCACCCGGTCGTGACGGGCGGTTCGGGCGCGGGCGCGGAGCCGGCCCGGGGCGGGGGCGGGGTCGGCCTGGCGGCGGTCCTGCTCGCGACGGCCGGGGTCATTGCCCTGCCCGCGCCGGCCCTGCCGGTGCTGGCGCTCGGCGTGGCCGCCGCCGGCCTGCGCCTGGCCCAGCGGCGGGTAACGACGGGCCAGGTCTGGGACGTGCTCAGCCTGCCGGTGCTGGTCGGCCTGTTCGGCGTCGCGGTGGCGCTGGGCACGCTCGGCCGGGCCTGGTCCGGGCCGGCGGCCGCGCTCGGGCACCTCGACGGCTGGGCCACGGCCGGAGTGGCCGCGCTGGCCACGGTCGTGCTGAACAACCTGCCGGCCGCCTCCTTGCTGGCGGCCCGGGCGGTGAGCCATCCGTTCTCCCTGCTGGTCGGATTGAACCTCGGGCCGAACCTCTGCGTCACCGGCTCGCTGGCGTGGCTGCTGTGGCTGCGGGCAGCCCGCGGGGCCGGGGCGCGGCCGTCGCTGCGGCGGGCGAGCGTCCTCGGGCTGGTCGCGGTGCCGCTGTCGATGGCCGTCGCGCTCGGGGCACTGGCGCTGACCGGGACCGCCTGACCGCGCGCCTCGCCGCGGGCCCGGGTTCGCGTCAGGATCGGTGCAACGGTCGCGCCCCCGGCGGTGCTCTGCACTCGCTGAACTCAGCTTCTGCCGCGATGTCCACCGCCACCTCCTTCACCCGATGACGAGGGGATCCAAGCGATGAGCACCGTCGACGAGCAGGACGTCCGCGACCGGCTCCAGGACGCGCTGGAGAACATCGAGGTGCCCGCGCCGCCGGGCCGGTCCATCGTCGGGCGCGGCCGGCGCCTCCGGTGGCAGCGCCGGGCCGGGGCGGCGGCGGGGCTGGCGGTCCTGGTCGCGCTGGGGGTGTCCCTGCCGCAGCTGGGCTCGGGGAGGACGGTCACGCCGGTGGCGGCCAGCCCGGCCGGCGGCCAGGTCGTGGTCGACGCGCCGCCGGCCGCGCCGGCGGTGGACGGCGTGATCGCCTCCGGCACTACCGGCGGGCAGCGCTGGAAGATCACGCTGAAGCGGGATAACGGCATCTCGGCCAGCGCGCCGGGTGTGACGTCGCTGCCGGTCGGCTACCCGAGCACCGATCCGGTGGAGTTCAGCGCCGGCCTCGGCGCGCCGCACGCCCGGCTGCTCATGGTGGTCGGCATGGTGCGTGACGACGTGACCGCGGTCACGGTACAGGTGGCGGGCTCGCCAGCGCTGCGCCTGATCCCGGTCCGGTCCCTCGGCAAGCGCTGGGTGGGCATGGTGGTGCCGGCCACGCTGCACGTCACCCACATGATCGCCGACGGTACGACGGGGGCGATCGGGCACACGGTGCCGTATTCCCCCGATCCCGGTGTCGGCTTCCGGACCCTCGCCTGGCTCGCGCCCGGCCGGCCCGGCCAGGCCCGCCGCAGCATCCGGCTGCCGCGCCTCGAGGCCGGTCCCGGGGTGCGGGCTTATCTCGACGGGCCGACTGTCGTCCGGATCGGGCCCTGGGGAGAGTACGTCGCCCAGGGACTTGTCGGCCAGCCGGCGCCCTGCAACACCAGTTCCGATCCGCTGGCCATCCCGCGCGGAGGGATCGTCGACGCGATCAACTGCGACGGGGCCGACCCCGCCGACGTCAACGCCGCCGACCCGCCGAACCCTAAGGTCGCGTACTGCCTGGCCGGGGCGGCGCCGCAGGTCAGCCGGGTCGAGCTGCGGCTGTCGGACGGCAGCGTGCACGAGCTCCGGCCGGTGGCCGTGGGGCACGCCAGGTATTTCGCGTTCGCGCTGAGCAGGGTCAGCCTGACCGAGTGGACCGCCTTCGACGCGGCCGGCCACCAGCTCGGGACCGGAACCGGCAAGTCCCTGTAACGGCGGTGCGAGCCGGCGGCCCGCCGCCCGTGCCATCCCGGCCGGGCGGCGGGCCGGCGCATATGCTGGCGTACTAGCGGTGACACGCAACGTAATGGGCGCCGGCCGATGCGCTCAGCGCCCGGGAGGCCGATATGGGACTGATGGACAGGGTCAAGGCACAGGCGACGGTGCTGGCACAGAAGACCCAGGAAACGGCCAGAGAGGGCAAGGCCCGGCTCGACCAGGCCCAGGCCGCCCGGCACGCGGACGTCATGCTCCGCAACCTCGGCGCGCTGGTGTACGCCGAGCAGACCAGCCGCGGGGCGCCCGACTCGGCCGAGCAGGTGGCCCGGCTGGTGACCCAGATCCAGGCGCACGAGGCCGAGAACGGCATCAGCCTGGCCGCCCAGCCTGTTGGGTGGATCCCCGGCGGCACGGTGCCGAGCCAGGGCTTCCCGGGCGGGCCGCCGGCCGGGGCGGAAGGGGCCCCGGGCGGGCCGGCGCCCGACGACGCGGTCGCGCCGGGTCAGCCGGGGCCGGGCGGGCCGGGTGCACCGGGCCAGCAGCCGTTCGGCGGGCCGGCGTCCGGCTCGGGCTTCACGCAGCCCGAGTACACGTTCCCGCCGCCGCCGGCCGGCGACGACCCGTCGTCCTACCCGCCGGAGCCGGGGACGCGGCCCAGCAGCTGAGCCCGGCCGGCTCCCGCTGGCCTGCGGGCCCACCCCGGCGCTAGTGGCAGGTGTCCTGCGCGGCGGTCTTCTGCTGGCCGCCGGCCGCGGTGCCGGTGGCCTGGCTGGGCGACGGGCGCGGCGCTGCGGTGGGCCGGGCCGGTGCGCCGGATTTTGCCCGGTGGCCGGGCTTGGGCCGGGGCGGCGGGGCCACGGCCGCCGGGCGCTGGTCGGCGCGGATCTGCCCGAACAGCTGGCTGGCGGCGCCGCTGTCCCACAGCACGGCCGACTCCCCGGTCGGCGTCTGGTAGCTGAGGTTGGCCAGCGGGACGGTGGTGAAGGCCACATTCTGCGGCCGCAGCCCGCTGAGCTGGCTGGCCAGGCTGACCAGGTTGAAGCCCTGGTCGACCTGGATGGCCGAGGTCACCGACGAGATCACCTTCCGGAGCTTGAACGGGTCGCTCAGGGTGCCGGTGCTGGCCGCCTTGCTCAGGACCGTGGCCATCAGCTGCTGCTGATCGTCGATCCGGGCCAGGTCGGACGCGGCGAAGGAATGGCGGTCGCGGGCGAACTCCAGCGCGGTAATGCCGTCGACGTGATGGACTCCGGCGGACAGGTCCAGCCCGCTGTAGGCGTCGTTCACGGCGAACGGCAGGCAGATGTTGACCCCGCCGAGCGCGTCGATGACCTTGACGAAACCCAGGAAGTTGACCTCGATGTAGTCGTTGATGGTCAGGCCGGTCGCCGCCGCCACGGTCTGCACCATCAGCTTCGGGCCGCCCAGCCCGAACGCCGCGTTGATCTTGTTCATGCCGTGGCCCGGGATGTTGACCCAGGAGTCGCGCGGCAGGCTGACCACCTCGAGATAGCTGTGATCGGCCGGCACGTGGACGAGCATGAGCGTGTCCGAATTCGTGCTGACATCGTGGCCGACGTGCAGTTCGCGCTCCTGCTGGGGGGTCAGCCCGGACCGCTCGTCGACCCCGGCGACCAGGATGTTCAGCGGCCCGCTCTCGGGCGTTCCCGACGTGCCGACACTGAGCCGGTCCAGGTGGCCGGTGACGTAGGTGGTCACGGCCCAGGCCCCGCCCGACGTGACCAGGACGAGCGCCGACACGACGGCGGCGACGGTCAGGATCGCGCGCTGCCGCCGGGCCTGGCGGCCGGCCTCGATCTCCCTCAGCAGGCGTTGCTCCGCGGTCAGCGGCCCGGGCCGGGACCGGGGCCGGGCACCCGCGGAGCGGTTGCCGCGCGGCGCGCCGTCACCGTCGGTCATCGGACACCGTCGGTCATCGCACTCCCCGAATGCCGCCCGCCTGGGCAATACCCGCCAACGCTGCGTAGGCTAACGCGGCCCGCCCGCCCGGCGGGGGATGACCGCACCGGGCCGGCGGGTCGCGACCCCAGGCAGCTAGCCGCACTTGTTACCAGCGAGTAGGATTGGCTCACTTACCGATCAGTGTGGTGACTGCCGGTACACGGCGGACAGCGGCGGGGAGGGCACGATGGGCCACTTCAAGAGCAACCTGCGTGACATCGAGTTCAATCTGTTCGAGCTGCTGCGACGGCAGGACGTGCTCGGGGCGGCGCCGTACGCCGAGGTCGACGAGGACACCGTCCGCGGCATCCTCGACGAGGTCAACCGGCTCGCGACCGGCCCGGTCGCGGACTCGTACGCCGAGGCCGACCGCCACCCGCCGGTCTTCGACCCGGCGACCCACTCAGTCACCCTGCCGGAGGGCTTTCGCCGGTCTTACCAGGCCTTCATGGACGCCGAGTGGTTCCGCCTGGAGCTTCCGGCCGAGCTGGGCGGCACCAGCGTCCCGCGCTCGGTGATCTGGGCCGTCGGCGAGCTGATCCTCGGGGCCAACCCTGGGGTCTGGATGTACGGCGACGTCGGCTCCTTCTCCCGGGCGCTGTGGCAGCTCGGCACGCCGGAGCAGCGCCGGGTGGCGGAGCACGCCGTGGCCGGCCGGTGGGGTTACACCATGGTGCTCACCGAGCCCGATGCCGGCTCGGATGTCGGCGCGGGCCGGACCCGGGCCATCCAGCAGCCCGACGGCACCTGGCACATCCAGGGCGTCAAGCGCTTCATCACCAGCGCCGAGCATGACCTGTCCGACAACATCCTGCACCTGGTCCTGGCCCGCCCCGAGGGGGCCGGCCCCGGCACCAAGGGCCTGTCGATGTTCCTCGTGCCCAAGTACCACGTCGGCCCGGGCGGTGAGCTGGGCGACCGCAACGGCGTCTACGTGACCGGCGTCGAGCACAAGATGGGGCTGAAGGTCTCCACCACCTGCGAGCTGACCCTCGGCGCGGAGCATCCCGCGATCGGCACCCTGGTCGGCGACGTGCACGACGGCATCCGGCAGATGTTCATGATCATTGAGTCGGCCCGGATGATGGTCGGGACCAAGGCCATCTCCACCCTGTCCACCGGCTACCTGAACGCCCTGGACTTCGCGCGCAGCCGGGTCCAGGGCGCCGACCTGAAGCAGCTGACCGACAAGGCCGCCCCGCGGGTGACGATCATGCACCACCCGGACGTGCGCCGCAGCCTGATGCTGCAGAAGGCCTACGCCGAGGGGATGCGGGCGCTGGTCTACTACACCGCCAGCCTCCAGGACGCGGCGCAGATCGCGGCCGCCCGGGGCGAGCCGGACGCGCGGGCCGCGGCGCTGAACGACCTGCTGCTGCCGGTGGTCAAGGGCGTCGGCTCCGAGCGCGCCTTCGAGCTGCTGACCCAGTCGCTGCAGACCCTCGGCGGGTCGGGCTATCTCCAGGACTACCCGATCGAGCAGTACCTGCGGGACGCCAAGATCGACAGCCTGTACGAGGGCACGACCGCCATCCAGGGGATGGACCTGTACTTCCGCAAGATCGTCCGCAACGGCGGGGCGGCGCTGAGCGACCTCGCCGGCCAGATCCGCGAGTTCGCCGCGGCCGAGAGCGGCAACGGCCGGCTGAAGGCCGAGCGGTCGGCGCTGGCCCGCGCGGCGGGCGACGTCGAGGCCATCGCCGCCGGGATGCACGGCTTCCTGGCCGCGAGCGTCGAGCAGCCCGACGAGATCTACCGGGCCGGGCTGAACACGACCCGGCTGCTGCTGGCGCTCGGTGACCTGGTCATCGGCTGGCTGCTGGCCCGCCAGGCCGAGCTCGCCCTGGCCCGGCTCGACGCGGGCGCGCGGGCGGAGGACCGGGCCTTCTACGAGGGCAAGGTGGCCGCCGCGCGGTTCTTCGCGGCCACCGTGCTGCCCCGGCTGGCGGCCGAGCGCGAGATCGCCGAGGCGACGTCGCTGGACGTCATGGAGCTCGCCGAGGACGCGTTCTAGCCGGGCGTCACGTCTCGTACTGGACGCTGGCCCGGTCCTGGCGGATCGGGGCGATGCACTCGGCGATGACGGCCCGGTGGGCCGGGTGGTCGCGGTAGGCGCGGTAGCTCTCGGCGTCCTCGAAGTCCGCCACCACGGCGAAGTCGAAGTTGCCCGCCACCAGGCCCGCGTCCGGGCCGGCGTGGTAGCTGCGCAGCCCGGTCATCAGCGGCGGGAGCGCCCGCAGCTCGGTCTGCACGCGCAGCTTCTGCTCGGCGCTCGCCTGCGCCGTCCAGCGGAACAGCACGACATGCCTGATCATCGAGCTCCCTTGGTCAGGACCAGGCCAGCATGTGGAGTGGGTCGGCCAGCATCGCGCCGATATCGCGCAGCGCCGCCGCGCCGAGGTCGCCGTCCACGATCCGGTGGTCGAACGACATTGACAGGGTACAGACCTGGCGCACCGTCAGCTGGCCATCTCGGACCCAGGGCCCGTTCTTGACCTGACCGAAAGCCAGGATCATGGCCTGGCCGGGGGGCAGGATCGGCGTGCCGGTGTCGACGCCGAAGACGCCGACATTGGTGATGCTGATGGTCCCGTCAGCCAGGTCGGCCGGGGTGGAGCGGCCCGCCCGGGCCACCGCGGCCAGCTCGGCCAGCGCCCGGGCCAGGTCGGGCAGGCTCAGCAGGTGGGCGTCCTTAATGCTGGGCACGACCAGGCCCCGGTCGGTCGCCGCCGCGATGCCGAGGTTCACGTAGTGCTTGACCACGATCTCCTGGGCCGCCTCATCCCAGGTCGAGTTGATCATCGGATGCCGGGCCGCGGCCACGAGCAGGGCCTTGGCCACCAGCAGCAGGGGCGACACCCGGACGTCGGAGAAGTCCGGCAGCTCCCGGAGCCGGGCGGTGGCCGCCATGGTCTCGGTGATGTCGATCTCCAGGAACATGGTGACGTGCGGGGCGGTGAACGCGCTGCTCGTCATCGCGGCCGCCGTGTGCTTGCGCACGCCCCGGACCGGGACCCGCTCCTCGCCGCCGGGCTGGGCGGAGGCCCTCGGGGCGGCGGTCCGGTCGGCGGGGGTGGCTGAGGCGGGGGTCGCGGGGGCGACGGTCGCGGCCTCGACGTCGTCGCGGGTGATCGACCCGTTCGGGCCGGTGCCGGCCAGCGCGGCCAGGTCCACGCCGAGGTCGCGGGCGAGCTTGCGCACCGGCGGCTTGGCCAGCGCCGTCGCGGCGGCCGGAGCCGCCGGAGCCTGCGGAGCGGCCGGGGTGGCCGTAGCGGGCGGGGCGGCCGGGGCGGCCGCTGCCGGGCGCTCGGGGGCGGGCACGTCCGGGACGGCCGCCTTGCGCGGCCGCCGGGCCGTCGAGCCCAGCTTGACGCCGTAGCCCACCAGCACGGCCTGGCGCTTGCCGGTCTCCTCGCCGGCGGCTCCGGCCGGCGGCGGCGGGACGAGATCGGCCGACGTGGGGGTCTGCAGCGGCGGCACCTCGACCGGCACCTCGTCGGGGGCGGGAGCGCCGGCGCCGGCGGCGGGAGCGCTCGTGGCGGTGCCGTCGGCGGCGCCGGTGTCGATGGCGATGATGGGCGTGCCCACGTCGACGGTCTCGCCCTCGTTGACCAGCAGGCTGGACACCACGCCGGCGTGCGGGCTGGGCAGTTCCACGACCGCCTTGGCCGTCTCGATCTCGACGATGATCTGGTTCACCTTGACCGTGTCGCCGGGCTGCACGTGCCAGCGGACGATGTCCGCCTCGGTCAGGCCCTCTCCGACATCAGGAAGCTTGAACTGCCTGAGCTCTGCCATGGCGGCCTTCCAGGGGTATGTCAGTACTGACGTGGCGTGCTGAGCACTGAGGTGTCACCCGTGCTCAGGTGGCTGGGCTGCGCGGGTGGTGTCCTAGTACCTGAACGTGGCGTCGACGGCGTCCAGGACCCGGTCCAGGTCCGGGAGGTAGTAGTCCTCCAGCCGCGACGGCGGGTAGGGCGTGGAGTAGCCGCCGACCCGCAGCACCGGGGCCTGGAGGTGGTAGAAGCACTCCTGGGTGACCTGAGCCGCGATCTCCGCGCCGAGCCCGCCGGTCACGGCGGCCTCATGCACGACGACGCACCGGCCGGTCCGCCGGACCGACGCGAAGATCGTCTCGGTGTCCAGCGGCGCCAGCGAGCGCAGGTTGATCACCTCGACCGAGCGGCCGTCCGCGGCGGCGGCCGCGGCCGACTCCAGGCAGGTCCGGACCATCGGCCCGTAGGCCAGCACGGTGGCGTCGGTGCCGGGGACGAGCACCTGCGCCCGGTCCATGGGCGGCGCCGCGGCCAGCGCGCCGGGCAGGTCGACCTCGGCCTTGTCCCAGTACCGGCGCTTGGGCTCGAAGAAGATCACCGGGTCGTCGCTGAGCACCGCCTGCTGGATCATGGTGAATGCCTCGGCCGGATCCCCGCAGGCCACCACCCGCAGCCCGGCCGTGTGCGCGAAGAGCGCCTCGGGCGACTCGCTGTGGTGCTCGACCGCCCCGATGCCGCCGCCGAACGGGATCCGGACGACCACCGGCAAGATGAGCTGGCCCTGGGAGCGGTACCGCATCTTGGCCAGCTGGGAGACGATCTGGTCGAAGGCGGGGAACACGAAGCCGTCGAACTGGATCTCGCAGATCGGCCGGTAGCCGCGCAGCGCGAGCCCGATCGCGGTCCCGATGATGCCCGACTCCGCCAGCGGGGTGTCGGTCACCCGGGCCTCGCCGAAGTCCTTCTGCAGGCCGTCGGTCACGCGGAAGACGCCGCCGAGCTTGCCGACGTCCTCGCCCATGATGAGGACCTTGGGGTCATTCTCCAGCGCCTTGCGCAGGCCCTCGTTGAGCGCTCGGGACAAGGTGAGCCTGGTCATCGCCCGGTCTCCGTTTCCGCGAAGGAGTCGAGGTAGGCGGCGAACTCCTGCTGCTCGGCCGCCAGCGGCCGGGTCGGGCTGGTGTAGACGTTCTCGAACATCGACGCCGGCTCCGGGTCGGGCATGTCCTGGCACTCCTTGCGCACCCGGGCGCCGACCGCGTCGGCCTCGGCCTCGACCTCGTCCAGGAACTGGACGTCGGCCAGCTCCGAGCGGATCAGGTACTGCTTGACCCGGGCGATCGGGTCCTTCAGTTTCCACAGCTCCAGCTCGGCTGACAGCCGGTACCGGGTCGGGTCGTCGGTCGTGGTGTGGGCGCCCATCCGGTAGGTATAGGCCTCGATCATGGTCGGCCCCTGGCCCTCCCGGGCGGCGCGCAGCGCCTTGCGGGTCACGGCCAGGCAGGCCAGCACATCGTTGCCGTCGACCTGCACGCCGGGGAAGCCGAAGCCCAGCGCTCGCCGGTACAGCGGCACCCGGCTCTGCCGCTCGATCGGCTCGGAGATGGCCCACTGGTTGTTCTGGCAGAAGAAGACGATCGGCGCGTTGTTGACCGATGCCCAGATGAAGGCCTCGTTGACGTCGCCCTGGCTGGTCGCGCCGTCGCCGAAGTAGCCGATCACGGCCTCGCCGCCCTCGCCCACCGCCCCGTCCCGCTGGATGCCCATCGCGTACCCGGTGGCATGCAGGGTCTGGCTCCCGATCACGATCGTGTACAGGTGGAAGTTGTGCTCGCGCGGGTCCCAGCCGCCGTGGCTGACCCCCCGGAACAGCCCCAGCAGCCGCACCGGGTCGACGCCGCGGCACCAGGCCACGCCGTGCTCCCGGTAGGTGGGGAAGGCCATGTCCCGCGGCTCCAGGGCGCGGCCCGAGCCCACCTGCGCGGCCTCCTGGCCGAGCAGCGACGCCCAGATGCCGAGCTCGCCCTGGCGCTGCAGGGCGATCGCCTCGAAGTCGATCCGGCGGACAATCACCATGTCCCGGTACAGGGCCTTGACCTCCTCGGTGGAGATGTCCAGCGGGTACTCGGGGTGTTCGACGCGCTCGCCCTCCGGGGTGAGCAGCTGGATGAGCTGGTCCGACTCCGCCCCCTGGGCCTCGGGGAAAAGGGCTCGCCCGGCATCATTGACGGTCACGTGCCACTCCTTGCGTGATCTCCGCCGGTTCAGTCTGAGGACCTCAGGCGGCAGTCGTCCGTCCTGTTCGCTTTCGGTGTGACAGTACCCGCCACGCGCAGGACATGCAGCGCAGGTACCGTCCGCTGCCGTGCCGTACGCTGCCCTGGTGGCCAGAGTTGTCGTGGACGTGATGCTGAAGCCCGAGATCCATGATCCGCAGGGCGAGGCTATCGCCAGCGCCTGCCATCGGCTGGGCCTGGACCAGGTCGTCGCCGTCCGCCAGGGCAAGCGCTTCGAGATCGAGCTGCCCGGCGACGGGCCCGCCGACGAGGCCGCGGTGCGGCAGGTCGCCGAGCTCGCGGCGCAGCTGCTGGCCAACCCGGTCATCGAGGAGTTCACGGTCGAGTCCGGCTGAGGGCGGCCTGCCCGGCCTGGGCGGGTGCTTCCGTTCGGTGCGTTTACCGGCCGGAACATGATTGTTCGTCCAGAGATCGCCCGAGCTCATGATTACCGCAGCCCGGCACGGGAAACCCTCACAATGTGAGCAGAGCGTTAAGGGACTAGCCCGGGGGCGAGACGAGCCGATGCGAACTCGCGTGACGCATTGCGGGGAGCGGACCGCAGACGTTCGTTTCTGCCTCCTGTTTCCCCGCGAAGCGCTCAGCATCCCGGTCATGCGCCGGGTGCTGGGTGACATCCTCAACCGGGTCGGCATCGACGATGCCAGCATTGCCGACCTGCTCCTGGCCGTGACCGAGGCCTGCACCAACGTCCTGCGCCACTCCGGCCAGGGCCGGGGCTACGAGATCGTGGCCCGGGTGGCCGGCAACCAGCTCCACCTGGAGGTCGTCGACAACGGCCGGGGATTCGACCCGGCCGCGGCCCTGCCCGGCCGCCGCCCGGTGGTCCGCCACCAGGTCCGCCGCGTCGCCGCCCTGCACCGCCGGCACCGGCCGCCGAGCACGCCCATCCCGGATTCCTCCCTCCGGCTCCGCCGCGCGGTCAGCCGGCCCCGCCGGATCAGCCGCAAGCAGGGCATCGCCCAGCTGCCCGAGTCCGGCCGGGGCCTGGCCATCATGCGGGCCTGTGTGGACGACGTCACGCTGAGCAGCGGGCCGGGGCAGGGCACCGTGGTGGCGCTGGACAAGCGGGTCGGCCGCCGCCCGGAGCCGCCGCTGGCCACCGTGCCGCGACCCCGGCTCAGGGACGCCAGCTGACCCGGTAGCCTCGTAGCCGTGAGCACCAGGGTCGGAGTCGTCACCTTCCCGGGTTCGCTCGATGACCGGGACGCCTGCCGGGCGGTCCAGCTGGCCGGCGGCCAGCCGGTGCCGCTGTGGCACGGTGACGCGGACCTGCGGGGCGTCGAGGCCGTGATCCTGCCGGGTGGCTTCTCCTACGGCGACTACCTGCGCTGCGGCGCGATCGCCCGCTTTGCCCCGGTGATGGCCGAGATCATCCCGGCGGCCCGGGCCGGCTTGCCGGTGCTGGGCATCTGCAACGGCTTCCAGATCCTCTGCGAGGCGCACCTGCTCCCCGGCGCGCTGACCCGCAACGCCGGCCGGCGGTTCATCACGCGCGACATCCAGGTCCGGCTCGAGAACGCGCAGACGCCCTGGACCCGTGATTATGCGGCCGGCCAGGAGCTCACCGTCGTGCTGAAGAGCGGCGAGGGCGCCTACGTGGCCGACGAGGCCACGCTGGCCGGCCTGGCCGCGCGGGGCCAGATCCTGGCCCGGTACGCCGGCGGCAACCCGAACGGCTCGGCCGGGGACGTCGCCGGGGTGGTCAGCGAGGCCGGCAACGTGGTCGGCCTGATGCCGCATCCCGAGCACGCCGTCGATCCGCTGACCGGGCCGTCCGCCGACGGCCTCGGCTTCTTCACCTCCGTGCTGAGCGCGGTCGTGACGGCGTGAGCGCGGGCGACCTGGCCCAGCCCGGCATGAAGGACACCGACGTGGCCGAGAGCGGCATGACCGACACCGTCACCGCGGCCGCGGCGGCCCCGGGCCGCGAGCAGCCCTACGCCGCGCTCGGCCTGACCGACGCCGAGTACGCGCGGATCGCCGACATCCTCGGCCGCCGGCCCACCGACGCCGAGCTCGCCATCTACTCGGTCATGTGGAGCGAGCACTGCTCGTACAAGTCCTCCCGGCGGCACCTGCGCCAGTTCGCCGAGAAGGCCCCGCCGACCCGCGCGCTGCTGGCCGGCATCGGCGAGAATGCCGGGGTCGTGGACATCGGCCAGGGCTACGCGATCACCTTCAAGATCGAGTCGCATAACCACCCCTCGTACGTCGAGCCGTTCCAGGGCGCCGCCACCGGCGTGGGCGGCATCGTCCGGGACATCCTGGCCATGGGCGCCCGCCCGATCGCGGTCATGGACGCGCTGCGGTTCGGCCCGGCGGACGCGCCCGACACCCGCCGCGTGCTGCCGGGCGTCGTGAGCGGCATCTCGTTCTACGGCAACTGCCTCGGCCTGCCCAACATCGGCGGCGAGCTGGCCTTCGATCCCTGCTATGCCGGCAACCCGCTCGTCAACGCCCTGTGCGTCGGCGTGCTGCGGCCGGCCGGGCTGAAGCACGCCGTGGCCACCGGTCCCGGCAACCAGGTCGTCCTGTTCGGCTCCCGGACCGGCCCGGACGGGATCGGCGGCGCCTCGGTACTGGCCAGCGCGTCGTTCGGCGGGCGCGGTGAGGGCGCCAAGCGGCCGAGCGTCCAGGTCGGCGACCCCTTCATGGAGAAGCTGCTGATCGAGTGCTGCCTCGAGGTCTTCGCCGCCGACCTGGTCGTCGGCATCCAGGACCTCGGCGCGGCCGGCGTCGCGTGCGCCACCACCGAGCTGGCCGCGGGCGGCAAGAGCGGCATGTCGGTCCGGCTCGACGCGGTGCCACTGCGCGACGCGTCGCTGGGCCCGGCCGAGATCTTGATGAGCGAGTCACAGGAACGCATGATGGCGATCGTCACGCCCGAGGACGTGCCCGCCTTCCTGGCCATCTGCGCCAAGTGGGACGTCCCGGCCACGGTCATCGGCGAGGTGACCGAGTCCGGGCGGCTCGAGATGACCTGGCACGGCGCGCTGGTCGTGGACATCCCGCCCGGCAGCGCGGCCGACGAGGGCCCCCTCTGCGACCGGCCGGCCCGCCGCCCGGCCAGCCAGGACGTGCTGGCCGCCGATGACCCGGCCCGCCTGGCGCGCCCGGCGGGCGGGGCCGGCCTGCGGTCAGACCTGCTGGCGCTGCTGGCGGTCCCGGAGGCGGCCTCGAAGACCTGGGTCACCGAGCAGTACGACCGGTATGTCCGCGGCGACACGGTGCTCGCCATGCCGCACGACGCGGGCGTCGTGCGGATCGACGAGGAGACCGGCCTCGGCATCGCGCTGGCCACTGACGGCAACGGGCGGTACTGCCTGCTCGACCCGTACGCCGGGACGCAGCTGGCCCTGGCCGAGGCGTACCGGAACGTCGCCGCCACCGGCGCCCGCCCGCTGGCGGTAACCAACTGCCTGAACTTCGGGTCCCCGGAGGACCCGGCGGTGATGTGGCAGTTCACCGAGGCGGTCCGCGGCCTGGCCGACGGCTGCCAGGCCCTGGGCGTCCCGGTCACCGGGGGCAACGTCAGCTTCTACAACCAGACCGCCACGGCGGCCATTCACCCCACGCCCGTCATCGGGGTGCTCGGTGTCCACGATGACGTGCGGCGCGCGGTGGGCTCGGGCCTCGGGCCGCCCGGCAGCGCGCTGCTGCTGCTCGGCTCGACCCGGCTGGAGCTGGGCGGCTCGTTGTGGGCGCGGACGGTCCACGGGCACCTGGGCGGCGTGCCGCCCGCGGTGGACCTGGCCGCCGAGCGCGCGCTGGCGGAGGTGCTGGTGACCGCGGCCGAGCGCGGGCTGCTGGCCGGCGCGCACGACCTGTCCGACGGCGGCCTGGCCGTGGCGCTGGCCGAGGCCTGCCTGGCCAGCGGGACCGGCGCCGCCGTGACGCTCTCCGGCGACCCGTTCACCTGCCTGTTCAGCGAGTCCGCGGCGCGGGCGCTGGTGGCCGTCACGGCGGGCGCGGAGGCGGACCTCACCCGGCTGTGCGCCGCGGCGGGCGTGCCGGCCGTGGCGCTCGGGACCGCGGGCGGCGACAGCCTGGACGTGGCCGGCTGCTTCTCGGTCAGCCTCGGCGAGCTCAGCTCCGCGCATCTCGGCACGCTGCCCGTGCTCTTCTCCTAGGCCTCTCTCCTAGGCCCCGCCGGCCACGCCCCAGAAGAACGAGATGAGCTGACGGCCGGCCGCGGCCGCACTGCAGGACACCAGGGCGGGCGGACCACCCGATGCGGCGCCGCCCGCGGCAGTGGCCAGGCACCGGCCGGTGCCGAGGTTGCGGTACTGCGCGTACAGGTGGCTGCTGGCCTCGACGGTGCCCCCCGCGTGCTGCCAGCGCTGCTCCGGGCCGAGGTCGCAGCGGCGCAGGGCCAGCCGCGCGGGCCGCCCGGTCCGGGCCGGCGCGGCCAGGCAGCTGCCGGTGGGCGCGTAGATAAAGATGTAGGTCCCGTCGCCCATCGTGTCGACGGTCCACTGCGGGTCGCCCTCGGGCTGGACCGCGGCCGGGACCGGCGTGAACCGCAGGGTGCCGCCCTGAGCGCTCAGCATCCGCATGGCGCTGGCGGTGCCGATCGTCCCGCCGGCCTGGCCGATGATCCCGACGGTCTGCACGCTCGACACGCGGCCGGACAGCTGCGCGCCGTGACGCGCGGCGCCGGCCGGGCTGGCGATGGCGTAGACAATGGCCGCGCCGCAGGCCACCAGCACCGCGACGCCGATTCCCACGATCCGGGGCGTCCATGACCCACGGGTTCGGCGGGGCGCCGCAGCGTGCGGACGGGTCATAACCCAACGAATACCTTTAACTGGGCAGTCACACCGCGGATGTTCCTAAACGGATGCAGAAAACTACGGAACGCGCATCTGCGCAGGCGCTGAGCGGCGCCCGCGGATGGCGCCGTCGGCTAGCCTCCGAAGGCGTGCCCGCCCGACAGCCTGACCCCGCCCGTCTCCTCGCCGCCGTCAACGCCCAGCGCGCGGCCCTGGGCCAGCCCCCGTGGGCCGGGCCGGCGACCGTGCCCGCGCTGGGGCTGGCCGCCGTCACCGCGGTCCTGGCCGCGACCGACGCGGGCGCCGATCCGGTGCGCGACGCGAACCGCGCGGCCGTCCGCTATCTCCTGGACGCCCTCGCCGAGCGGGCGCCGGGCCGCGCGGTCGAGGTGCGCGTCCCGCCGTTCGCTGCCGTCCAGTGCCTCGCGGGACCCCGGCATACCCGCGGCACGCCGCCCAATGTCGTCGAGACCGACCCGGCTACCTGGCTGGCGCTGGCGACCGGCCGGCTCGGCTGGGACGAGGCGGTGGCGGCCGGGAGAGTACGCGCCAGCGGGCCCCGCGCAAATATTTCTTCCTACCTCCCGCTGGCCCGGCGGGCCTGACGTGCGGGCCACCGGCAGCCGACCGGCAGATAAGGTCAGCCGAAAAAGCGGAATAAACGGACGTTACTGGTCACAAACACCCTTCCATCATCGGGTTCGCAACCATCTCATAGCTGTCGGTGACCAACATCCACGGCGTGTCTCCCAGAAAAAGTACCTTCAGGATGTGTAAACCATCCGAGTCGTAGCGGCGTCTATCCATGCAGACGATCCGGTACTAGCAAGTTCCGGGGCGTCTGCCAGGGAGAAAATTACAGAGCTTCACGCTTCGCCCCGAAGTCCTGAGTCGCGGCCCGTGCAGGGCCTGAGCTACGGCGGGGCTACGCAGGGTGAAGTGGTATAGGACCACCTGGCACGGTGGCTAGGGCAAAGGGCCCTTGTCACAGACGACCGTGGGAGGAACACCCAAATGCGCTTTTCCAGGCTTATGCTCGCTGCGTCGGGCCTGGCCACCGTGGCCCTGCTCGGTTCATCGGTCGCGGCCAACGCTGCGACTGCCGCGGGCACTGTCAACGG
>DASYBB010000195.1:0-16535 GCA_036501025.1 Streptosporangiaceae bacterium | reverse complement strand
GGCACCCGCGTGACGTTCGACTTCTTCGCCACCAACGAGGCAGTCGCCACCACGCGCGGCGGCGCGCCGACCATCGGCACCAACCCGATCACCCTCGAGCCCTCCCCGGCCCTGCCGGGTGTCGGTTCGGCCTTCGGCATCGTCACCGGCCCCCAGGCCTGAGACAACGCTGACGCAGCACAACTGAACAACTGAGTGGGCGGCCCGGCAACGGGCCGCCGCCTCAGGAGCAAGACCACGGAGCAGGGGCCGTGCGGACAGCTACTCGTCCGCACGGCCCCTGCTCCGTTTTGCACCCCCGGCTGTCCCATAGACTGACCTGGTGATCAAGCCGGATGGCCGTCTGAACGATGATCTCGATTCCGCCGACCACCCGCCCCGGGACGCCTGCGGCGTGTTTGGCGCGTGGTCCCCGGACGAGGAAGTGGCCAAGCTCGCGTACTTCGGCCTGTACGCCCTCCAGCACCGCGGCCAGGAGTCGGCCGGGATCGCGGTCAGCGACGGCGGCCGCATCGTGGTCTACAAGGACATGGGCCTGGTCCCGCAGGTCTTCGACGAGTCGGTCCTGAACACGCTGCGCGGGCACATCACCGTGGGCCACTGCCGGTACTCCACCAGCGGCGCCTCCGTGTGGGAGAACGCGCAGCCCACCTTCCGCGCGACCCCGACCACCAGCCTGGCCCTCGGCCACAACGGCAACCTGATCAACACCCTGGAACTGGCCGCGCTGGCCGGGAGCCGGCCGCCGCGGCCGGGCCAGGCCACCTCCGACACCGACGTGCTGACGGCCCTGTTCGCCGCGCCGCCCGGAGGCGATCCTGACGGCGGCGTCGAGGCGGGGGCCATGGCGACCCTGCCCCTGGTCCGCGGGGCCTTCTCGCTCGTGTTCATGGACGAGCGGACCCTGTACGCGGCGCGGGACCCCCAGGGCTTCCGCCCGCTCGTCCTGGGCCGCCTGGCCCGCGGCTGGGTGGTGGCCAGCGAGACCGCGGCGCTGGACATCGTCGGGGCGGCCTTCGTCCGCGAGATTGAGCCCGGCGAGCTGATCGCGATCGACGAGCGGGGCGTCCGGTCCCGCAAGTTCGCCGCCCCGCAGCCGAAGGGCTGCATCTTCGAGTACGTGTACCTGGCCCGCCCGGACACCGCCATCTCCGGCCGCAGCGTTCAGTCCACCCGGGTGGCCGTCGGCCGCCGGCTGGCCGCCGAGCATCCGGTCGAGGCCGACCTGGTCATCCCGGTCCCGGAGTCGGGGACCCCGGCCGCGATCGGCTACGCGCAGGCCAGCGGGATTCCCTACGGGCAGGGCCTGGTCAAGAACTCCTACGTGGGCCGGACCTTCATCCAGCCCAGCCAGACCATCCGGCAGCGCGGAATCCGGCTCAAGCTGAACCCGCTGCGCGACGTCATCGCCGGCCAGCGGGTGGTGGCCGTCGACGACTCGATCGTCCGGGGCAACACCCAGCGCGCCATCGTGGCCATGCTCCGCGAGGCGGGGGCGGCCGAGGTGCACGTCCGGATCTCCAGCCCGCCGGTGGCCTGGCCGTGCTTCTTCGGCATCGACTTCGCGACCCGGGCCGAGCTGATCGCCGGCAGCCTGGCCATCGAGGAGATCAGGGAGTCGATCGGCGCTGACTCGCTCGGCTTCGTTTCGCTGGAAGGCTTGATCGAGGCGACCACCCTGCCCGCCGGCCAGCTGTGCGTCGGCTGCTTCAGCGGCAAGTACCCCGTTCCGGTGGCCGAGGCCGAGCAGGGCAAGAACCTGCTGGAGGCGGCCACCGGTGCCTGACCAGCGCAGCTACGCCAGTGCGGGGGTGGACATCGCGGCCGGGGACCGGGCCGTCGACCTGATGCGGGCGGCAGTGGCGCGGACCGCGCGAGCCGAGGTGATCGGCGGCATCGGCGGGTTCGCCGGCCTGTTCGACGTCTCGGCCCTGACCCGGATGCAGCGGCCCCTGCTGGCCACCTCCACGGACGGCGTGGGCACCAAGGTCATGATCGCCCGGCAGCTGGGCGTCTATGACACGATCGGCATCGACCTGGTCGGCATGGTCGTGGACGACCTGGTCGTGTGCGGGGCCGAGCCGCTGTTCATGACCGACTATGCCGTCTTCGGGAAGGTGACGCCCGAGCGCGTCGCGGAGATCGTGGGCGGGATCGCCGCCGGCTGCGTCCAGGCCGGGTGCGCGCTGATTGGCGGCGAGACGGCCGAGCACCCGGGCCACCTCGGGCCGGACGACTTCGACCTGGCCGGCGCGGCGACCGGCGTGGTCGAGGCGGACCAGCTGCTCGGGCCGGACCGGGTCCGGCCCGGTGACGTCGTCATCGCGATGCCCTCCTCCGGACTGCACTCCAACGGGTTCTCCCTGGTCCGCAGCATCATCGACGGGCTCGACCTGGCGGCCGTGCCGTCCGGCCTGGGCCGATCGCTCGGCGAGGAACTGCTCATCCCGACCCGGATCTACGCCCGGGACTGCCTGGCCGTGGCCGCGGTCGCGCAGGTCCGCGCGTTCGCGCACGTGACCGGGGGCGGGCTGGCGGCGAACCTGGCCCGGGTCCTGCCGCCGCACGCGGACGCCGTCCTGGATCGCGGGACCTGGGCGCCAGCGCCGGTCTTCGGCTTCCTGGCCCGCCAGGGCCACGTCGCGGCCGACGACATGGAGCAGGTGTTCAACCAGGGCGTCGGAATGGTGGCGATCGTCGCCGCGGACGACGCCGACCGGGCGCTGAGCCTGCTGCACGATCGCGGGGTGGCGGCCTGGATACCGGGCCGCATCACCGCCGGAACCGGCTCGACCCGCCTCACCGGCGAGCACCAGGCCTGACTCAGCTTCCTGGCCCCGGGCACACCAAAGAGGCGGCGCGGCCTGAGCAAGCCGCGCCCCGCAACTGGTAACCCTCGCCGACCGGCTAGTCTCCGCCGGTCCTGCTCATCGAGGGATACGGGTCCTCGTCGTCGATGTACTCGTCGTCGAGCGAGTCGCCGTCATCTTCGTCATCGGCGGAGTCTTCGTCATCGCCGGAATAGCGGTCGCTGAAATCCGCGTATGCATCAGCGCCCTGCTGGTCCGTGCCGACACCCAGCTCGGCCCGCAGCCGGTCAAGGTCAGTGCCGCCGCCGTTGTACTTCAGCTGACGGGCTACCTTCACCTGCTTGGCCTTGGCTCGGCCGCGCCCCATTGGCTCGACCCCCTCGAACGTACGGGACCTTCAGGTCCCTAGCTACTGCACCGAAAGTTGCTCTAACCACGCCAATATGCACGGGCTTAGCCGCATGCCAGACAAGGCTGCCGCTCTCTCCCACGGGGAGCGCGTCGCCCAGCGCCTGACGTACAGGTATAACCGTACCTGCTTTGCGCCACTAGCGCCTCCGGCGATCGTCAGCCAGTCCTCATCGGCCGGACAGGTAGATGGTTCCCAGGCGCCCGACGGCCCGGATCCGCTCCTCGGCGAGCCGGTCGGCGGCGACCGCCGGCGGCACGCCCTGCTGGGCCGCCGCGGCCAGGAGGCGCGCGACCGTGCCGTAGATCTGCTCCGCCCGCGCCCGGGCGCGCTCGAAGCTGAACCCGTGGCGCTCGTCGGCGACCTGGATCACGCCCCCGGCATTCACCACGTAGTCAGGGGCGTAGAGGATCCCGCTGTCGGCCAGCAGCTTCTGCACCCCGGGCCAGGCCAGCTGGTTGTTCGCCCCGCCGCAGATGATCTTTCTGGCCGGCCCGGCCAGCGCGGCGACGGTCTCGTCGTCGACCGAGCCGCCCAGCGCGCACGGGGCGTAGACGTCCAGCCCGCTGGCCAGCAGGGCCTCGCGGCTGGCCGCCACGTCGGCCCCCGGATGCTCGGCGCTGACCTGAGCCACGGCCGCGCTGCTGGTGTCGTAGATGACCGGCCGGGCGCCGTCCGCGATCAGATGGCCGGCCAGCCGCCGCCCTACCTTGCCGACGCCCTCGATCCCGACCGTCCGCCCGGCCAGGCTGGGCGAGCCCCAGGCGTGCTCCGCGGCGGCCCGCATGCCCTGGAATACCCCGAGGGCCGTCAGCACCGACGAGTCGCCGGCGCCGCCGTTGGCTACCGTCCGGCCCGTCACCTGCGAGCACTCCCGGGCGACGACGTCCATGTCCTCGCTGTAGGTGCCGATATCACAGGCCGTGACGTACCGGCCGCTGAGCGACTGGACGAAGCGACCGTAGGCGCGCAGCAGCGCCTCGGACTTGAGGCGGGCCGGGTCGCCGATGATCACGGCCTTGCCGCCGCCGTGGTCGAGCCCGGCCAGCGCGTTCTTATAGGTCATGGCGCGGGACAGGTTCAGCACGTCCGCCAGGGCTGCGTCTTCGCTCGGGTACGGGTAGAAGCGCGTCCCGCCGAGCGCGGGGCCTAGCGCCGTGGAGTGGATCGCGATGATCGCCCGCAGTCCGGACTCGCGGTCCTGGCAGAACGTGACCTGCTCGTGCCCGGCCGGGCTGCCGGCGCCTTCGGCCTGGGCGGGATCAGCGTCGCCGCCCGGGCCGGCGGTGGTGAAGACATGGGACACGGGACTGGCTCCTGGCATCGGTTCCGGTCTGGCGCGGCGGCCAGATCTTGGTTGCAGCCTATTCCGGACGGCCGCGCCGGGCCGACCGCGCGGATGATCTGTCCGCCGTCACCCCTTTATCCCGACGGTCTGGCATGTCACGATTAGTCATGCTGTCTGATGCGACCGGTGTGCGGGCTTATGCCGGTGTTATGCCGGCCCGCATGGTCGCTCAGATGCACCAGAGTGGCTACGGAGCGTGTAAGGACGCCGCCGGGCGGGCAAATATAGCCGAAACAAGGCATCTTGTTTCACTCTGGAGGATTACATCGGCGCCGCGGCTCGTTGCCAAGGACTGCGAGCAGCGCTATCCGCGTCGGGGGACATCGCCGGGGTGGCTGCCTGGCGGAGCGGAAGGAGGGGGGAGCCGCGGAGTCCGCGGAGTTGGCGTGATCTGTGCGCCGACCGAGTCGCTGGTCGGTCAGAGCCGTGTTCCTGGGGCGGGGCCGCTAAGCGCAGATTGGCCAGGAAGGGCGTCACGCCGGGTAGCGGAGACCCGGTCGGCGCTGGAGGGGTGGGAGTCCCGATGAGCTCGCTTATGTCAGCACCGGTCGGCCGGCGCGAAGGCGTCCGGCGACGGGACATGGAGGCAATCTAGCTAAGTAGCCGATGGGAGGCGCGGATGACTTTTCCGAATCCGCCCGTTGCGACGTTCCGTGTCGCTAGAATCACGCACCGTGACAGAGTGCTGGGGGGCAACGGGGTGACTCACATCGGAAACTTTGCTCCTGGTGGTCGACTTGTCACCGCTGGTGATGGCAATATGGTCTGAGCGGACTATATGGGACATCCACGGCAGGCTCTTTTTCGAGAGCCAGGGAACAGCCACACACGCAGGATCGCAGTACCGGTCCAGGAGGAGAGGCCGTCAAAATGTCTGCACGTACACCGGAGGCTGAGCCGCTACTTACGCCGGCCGAGGTCGCCACAATGTTCAGGGTGGACCCGAAGACCGTCACGCGATGGGCCAAGGCCGGAAAGCTCACATCAATCCGGACCCTTGGTGGTCATCGCAGGTATCGGGAGACGGAAGTCCGCGCACTGCTGGCGGGGATCCCGCAGCAGCGTTCGGAGTAGCACCGAGTAAAGCCCGGCTGACGTGCGGAAACGCGCGGCAGCTCGGTGATCGGCGATAGATAGCAAGGGGGGGTCGGCCCCGGCGGCCTGGCCGTTGTATCGGGGGGCGCGTTTAGCGCGACGATGCGACGGCAGACCGGCACAGCCGGGGTCGATCCGGCCTCCCTGGGCCATTGGCGTGGCACGGCCGGCCGCGGTCCCGGAGTCCTGAACGTCGAGACATTTTCGTCACG
The DNA here is from genome assembly GCA_036501025.1 of Streptosporangiaceae bacterium. Classification (GTDB taxonomy): domain Bacteria; phylum Actinomycetota; class Actinomycetes; order Streptosporangiales; family Streptosporangiaceae; genus DASUBV01. Next base: position 10,661 of record DASYBB010000195.1, on the reverse strand, counting down.
GAAGTGCGTCCCGCAATCTCATCCCCGCCGGATGCCACCGGACTTTCAAAATCAGTATGAAACGGGCACTGTCATCTCATTCCTGTGTCCGTTATCTCGAACCCCACCGAAGGTCAGCAGGCCGTTCCGGTCGCGGGCTATAACTCTTGGTAGTGACACTCCAACTTCTGGTAATCACCCCTGCTGGAACGGCGGCAGAGCCATACTTGATGACTGTGTAGGTGCCGTAGGTGCGGTGCGCGGCGCCGGGGGGATCCGCCAGCAGGCGGAAGCGTGCCGTTGCTTCGAGGGGAGGATCGCACATATGCGTGATCCGGATTTGATCGTCCGCGCACAGCGGGCTGCGACAGCGCTGGAAAGCGCCTGGTGCCACTGGCGCAACGTGCACGGCTTAGCGGCCGACCCGCCGTCAGCAGTGTCGAGCTATGTCGGCTACTCGCTGGATGCGCCGTGGGGTGAGGCGCGCATTGTCTTCGGCATCGCCGCGGAGGAGGCCGAGCAGCTGGCCGTGCTGCTGGACCGGCACGACTGCGTCGGCCCGGTTCACGCGTCCGTGACGGCCAGGTCCGTCGGCGGCACGGCGACTGCGCCGGCGGGTGACGCGGGCCAGCCGGGGGCGGCTGGACTGCTGCACGTGCCCGCGCCGGCCCCGGCCAGCGCCGGACAGCAGCCGCTGTCGGCCAGCGCGGTCGGCTCGCGGCATAGCGACCCGCTCGCGCCGCGGCATCGCACCCCGGCGCGCGACGCGGATGCCGCCAGCCCGCTGACCGCGCCGCTGGCGCCGCCCGGGACCGACGTCGAGACGCCGATCGCCCGGGCCGCGTCGCGCGCGCTGGCGGCGGCGCTGGCGAGCCAGCGCGACGCGGCCGCCGTGCCCGCGGGCCAGCCTCAGCAGGCCAGCCAGGCTGACCGCACGGCACCGGCGGGCGAGGCCCGCCAGCCCGGCCAGCCGAAACAGCCGGGCCAGCCAGGACAGCCTGCGCAGCCCGGCCGGCCTGCGCAGCCCGGGCCGGCGGTCCGGGCCGGCGGTCCGGATCAGGCCAGCGGGCGGGTCCCGGCCGGGGGGCCGGGCCAGGCCGGCCGGAACGGGTCGGCGGGCCCGGACCCGGAGACCGGGGCGGACGCGGCGCCAGGCCGGGAGGTCGCGGCGCCAGGCCGGGAGGTCGTGCGCGGGGCCGGTCCCGAGCAGCGCGGCGAGGGCGACCGTCCCGGGCCAGAGGTCACCGACGTGTTCGACGCGATCGAGGCGCCGGAGGTCGTGGCGTTCCGGCTGAAGCGTCCCGCGGCCATGGCTGACTACGGCCGGCTCGCCGCGCCGCCGCCGTCGCCGCCGGCGGCGGCTGATCACAGCGGGACGGACGACACCGTCCAGACGCCGGCGCCTGGCCGCCTTTCGGACGGGCGGAACCGCGTCACCTCGGCGGCGGCGCACGCCGACGCGGCGACCTGGGCCGCCAGCGAGGTACCGGGCCAGGCCGCGGTATCGGACCCGGCGGTCTAGCGGCGGCGGCCCAGGCGCCGGCCATTCCCAGAATGGCCGGCGTCAGCGCTCAGGCTGCTCCCGGGTCGGCGCGGCAGGCTCGGAGCCTGGGCGCGCGCTCGCGCGGCCCGGAGGGAGTCCGCTCGCATGCCTGACCAGGTGCCGGACCGCGCCCGGCCCGGCCATAACGTGCCCATCGGTCGTGCCGCGCCGACCCGGCTGGCCACTCCCGGCGCCGCGGCCATCCGGTCCCGGCGCTGGCTCCTGGTCCTCGTCGGCGGCATCATCGCGGCCCTGCTGGCGGGCGCGTCGGTGACCCTGACGGCCACCTCGTCCGGCTCGGGCCCGGCCGCGCCGGTGCCCGCGGCCAGCCGGCCGGCACCGGCTGCTGCGCCGGGCCCGGGACTGTCAGACCCGTAACGCACAATCAGAAGCGTGCGGGTTGCCGTGGTACCCGGCCCAGGGCTGTCAGGCCTGCTTTGCTCCCTGGGCGACGTCGCCGTCCCCGGCCCCAGCCCAGGCCACCCCAGTGCTGGCCACCCCAGCGCTGGCCACCCCAGCCCAGGCCACCCCAGTGCTGCCGACCCGACCGCGCCCGGTGAGCCGGTCCTGGTGTCCGACCTGGCCGCCGCGGTCCGGGACCGCGAGCGATCCGGTGACGTCCGCTGGGTCTGGCCGTCCACTCACGAGGTCTACCCGGCGCTGCTGCGGGCCGGCGTCCGGGTGGAGCGCTGCCACGACGCGGCCCTGACCGAGGGGCTGCTGCTGGGCCGGGCGGGCGCGGGCGGCGAGCCGGCCTTCCTCGCGGCCGCGGCCGCCCGGCTGCGCGGGCTGCCGGTCCCGGCGCGGCCGGCCTCCGGCCGGTCCGGGCCGCAGCCGTCGCTGTTCGATCTCGCGGCGCTGGAACGCCCGCGCGCCGACGAGCTCACCGCCACGCTGGGTGACCTGATCGCCGTCCACGGGGACCAGCTGGCCCGCATCGCGGCCGACGAGCATCCGGGCCGGTTTGGCCTGCTCGCCGCGGCCGAGTCGGCCGGCGGCCTGGCCGCCGCCGAGATGACGGCGGCCGGGCTACCGTGGCGGCCGGACGAGCATGACCGGCTGCTGACCGAGATGCTCGGGCCGCGCCCGCCGGCCGCGCCACGGGCGCCGGCCGGGGCCGCCCCGCCGCGGCCGGCCCGGCTGACGGAGCTGGCCGACCGGATCGCGGCGGCGTTCAGCACCGGGCTCCCGGTCAACCCGGACTCGCCGGCCCAGCTCGTGCGGGCCCTGGCCGCCGAAGGGGTCCAGGTCACCTCGACCCGGTTCGCGGTGCTCCGCGAGATCGACCACCCGGCCATCCCGCTGCTGCTGGAGTACAAGGAGCTGTCCCGGCTGCACGCCGCCTTCGGCTGGTCGTGGCTGGACACCTGGGTGTCCGGCGGCCGGTTCCGGCCCGAGTACATCGTCGGCGGCGTGGTGTCGGGCCGCTGGGCGTCGCGCGGCGGCGGCGCCCTGCAGATCCCCAAGGTGCTGCGCCGGGCCGCGGTCGCCGACCCCGGCTGGGTGCTCGTCGTGGCCGACGCGGCCCAGCTGGAGCCGCGGGTGCTGGCCGCGCTGGCTGGCGACCGGGCCTTCGCCGAGGCCGCCGCCGGCGGCGACCTGTACACGGCGCTGGCCAGCGCGTTCGGCGGCGACCGGGCGCTGGCCAAGGTCGCGCTGCTGTCGGCCATGTACGGCGGGTCGGGCGGGGACGCGGGCCAGCTTCTCGCCGTGCTGCGCCGCCGCTTCCCGCAGGCCTCGGCCTACGTCGAGTCGGCCGCGCAGGCCGGCGAGGCCGGCCGCACCGTCCGGTCCGTGCTCGGCCGGACCTGCCCCCCGCCGTCCGCGGCCTGGCGGTCGGCGACCATTGACCAGGGCGATCCCGACGGCGAGCGCGACCCCGGCGCCGGGCGCGCCACCCGGGCCCGCGGCCGTTTCACCCGCAACTTCGTGGTCCAGGCCAGCGCCGCCGACTGGGCGCTCGTGCTGGTGGCCAGCCTGCGCCGGCGCCTGGCCGCGATCGGCCCGGCCCAGGCGGGCCGCCCGGAGCTGGTCTTCTTCCAGCACGATGAGGTGATCGTGCACTGCCCGGCGGAGCTCGCTGACGAGGTCGCGGCAGCGGCAGCGCAGGCCGCGGCCGAGGCCGGGCAGCTGCTGTTCGGCGCGACCACGGTCAGCTTTCCGATGACGACCGCGATCGTGAACTGCTACGGCGACGCCAAGTAGGGCCTGCGGTCAGCGCCCGTGGCGGGCGGTCGTGGGCGTGACTGGTGGCACCTGGGCCGTGCAGTACATGCACCGGGTGGCCACGACCGGGATCTCGCTCGCGCACTCCGGGCAGGTCCGGGTGGTGGCCTCCTTGTTCCGCTGCGTGATCGACATGAGCCGGTTCATCGGCGAGACGACCAGGTAGTAGATCACCGCGGCGATGATCACGAAGGAGAGCAAGGCGTTGATGAACAGGCCGTAGGAGAACTTGCTGTGGTGAATCGTGAACGTCAGCGCGCCGAATTTGGGCTTGCCCGCGATGGCCGCGATCAGGGGCGTGATGATGTCCGCGATGAGAGCCTGGACCACCGCGTTGAACGCCACGCCGATGACGACCGCCACCGCCAGGTCGACCAGGTTGCCGCGCATCAGGAACTTCCGGAAGCCGCTCATGGGGCCATACCCTCCCTCGACAGGCGCGGTCGCAGGAGGCAAACCGGCCATCAGAGAAGTTATCAACCCGCAACTGCTCGTGACGGACGTATGCGCAGGTAGTACCCCGCTACGTGCAGGTGCCCGCAATGTACGCGACGACCTGCTGGAAGGCCACCGAGCCGGAGCCGTCGCCCTGGACCATGGACTCGCTGACCTTGGTCATGTCGCCGGTCGTCCGGAGGACCTTCTCGTCCGCCTGGTAGACGGCGATGATCTTCCGCAGCGGCTTGCGGAGCTTGGCGGGCGCTTCTTTCTCCAGCCGGGTGAAGCCCTTCACGGTCGAGACCAGGACCGCGGCCATGTTGGCCCGGGCCTGGGTGGGGGTCAGCCGCTTCACCTTCGGCTCGGCCGGGATGTTCCGCATGAATGTGGTGGCGTCGTTGCAGAAGCGCGAGTCCAGCCGGGCCGGGCTCGAGGAGGACGCGGCCGGGCCGGCCGCCGGGGCGGCCGAGGACCCGCACCCGCCCAGCAGCAGGAGGCTCCCGCCGGCGGCCGCGGCCGCCAGGACCCGATGACTGGGACACGCCATTGCTGATCCCCTTAGCCTGTGAACTAGCTGCCCTGCAACGTGTGTATCGCACTATGCGTACTGCAGCATGCCGAATCGCTGACCCGTCTGCATTCTTGCGCACGGAGGCCCCTCGCGTAGCCGATCGTGACTATGTGGCTACGTATCCGTTACGACCGGAATGTTCACCCTCGGCTCCGCACCTTCAGGGGTGCTATGCCGACCTCGATGGCGTGCGCTCTACCGTGGCCGTACTGCGACGGAGGACATCACCATGACCCATGACCATGCGACGAGTGACCAGGCGACGAGTGACGGGGCCAGCGCGGCGGCCGATCCGGTCGAGGCGATCGCGGAGCTGTTCGCCAGCGAGGGCCTGGCCGGCTACCTGGGCGAAGACGTCACGCAGGCCGTGCACATGCTGCAGACCGCCGCGCTCGCCGAGCGAGACGGGGCGGGAGACGCGCTCATCGCGGCGGCGCTGCTGCACGACGTCGGGCACTTCACCGGCACCGTCACCGGCCAGGACCTGATGCGGGGCACGGACAACCGGCACAGCGAGCAGGGCGCGGCCTGGCTGGCCCGGTGGTTCGGGCCGGAGGTGACCGAGCCGGTTCGGCTGCACGTCGATGCCAAGCGCTACCTGTGCGCCACCGAGCCGGGCTACCGGGCGCTGCTCTCACCGGCCTCGGTCTACACCCTGGGCGTGCAGGGCGGCCCGATGCGGGGCGCTGAGCTGGCCGAGTTCGAGGCGAGCCCGCACGCGGCGGGGGCCTGCCGGGTCCGCCGGTGGGACGACGCGGCCAAGGACCCGGCCGCGCCGGTGCCGCCGTTCGACCACTTCCGCCCGGTGCTCCGGCGGCTGGCCCACTCATAGGCTGGAGGTCGTGCCGGGCGCGGCCGGGTAGTCCGGTCATGAGAACGGGAAGATTTTCAGGGCCGCGGGGACTTATTAACCCGCGTGCGTGTTATATCCCCGCGGTCCCATTGCGGCACCGTATTGAGATTGCGGTAACGGCGGGTCGAGGCGGACGGGCGAGATGACCATCGAAGTAAGTGTGCGGGGCATTGTAATCCCGGCCGACGAGCTTTTCTGGCGATTCTCCAGATCTTCGGGCCCGGGCGGTCAGTCGGTGAACACCACCGACAGCCGCGCTGAGTTGTCGTTCAATGTGGCTCAGTCGGCGGTGCTCGCGCCGGCGCTCAAGGAGCGCGCGCTGCGCGCATTGGCGGGCCAGCTCACTGACGGCGTGATAACGGTGACGGCCGCGGAGAACCGGTCGCAGCTGCGCAACCGGGAGGCCGCCGCGGCCCGGCTGTCCGCCCTGCTGGCGGACGCGACGGCGCCGCCGCCCCGGGCGCGGCGGGCGACCCGGCCGTCCAGGGCCTCGCGCGAGCGCCGCCTGGCCGCCAAGCAGCAGCGGTCGCAGGTCAAGCGCCTGCGCCGCCCGCCGGCCGACTGAGCCAAGCGCCTGCCCCCGCCGGCTGGCTGAGCCAAGCGCCTGCCCCCGCCGGCTGGCTGAGCGCGCCACGGCCGGCGGCCAGTACGCTGTTCGGGTGCCCGGCCCCAGGACCAGGCGAGATCGGCCCGTCCTCAGCGAGCGCGACCGCCGCCGCCGCGAGCTGTCGCAGAACTACCTGCGCTCAGCCGGTGCCGCGCAGTTCCTGCGGCACGTGGACGCCGACCCGGCCGGGCTGTGCCTGGAGGTCGGCGCAGGCGAGGGCATCCTGACCGAGCGGCTGGCCACGATGTTCGCCGAGCTCGTCGCCTACGAGGTCGACCCGGCCGCGGCCGGCCGGCTGGAGGCGCACGCCGCGCGGCACGCCAACGTGTCGGTGGTGATCGGCGACTTCCTCGCCGCGCGGCCGCCGCGAGAGCCGTTCTCCGTCGCGGGAAACGCGCCGTTCTCGCTGACGTCCCCGATCGTGGACTGGTGCCTGCAGGCCAGGTCGATGACCAGCGCCACGCTCATCACTCAGCTGGAGTACGCGCGGAAGCGGGCCGGCGCCTACGGGCGGTGGAGCCTGCTCACCGTCACCACCTGGCCCCGGGTGCAGTGGGACCTGCGCGGGCGGATCGGCCGGCAGGAGTTCCGGCCGGTGCCCCGGGTGGACGCCGGCATCCTGCAGCTCACCCGGCGCCCGCGGCCGCTGGTCCCCGCCGCCCGGCTGGCCACCTACCAGCGGCTCGTGCGGACCGGGTTCAGTGGCGTGGGCGGGTCCCTGCTGGCATCACTGCGCCGCGAGTACCCCGCCGATCGCCTGCGGGCCGCCTTCCAGGCCGCCGGCGTGGAACGCTCCGCCGTGGTCGCATTCGTAAGTCCCACCCAATGGGTGGAGCTGTTCCGTATTCTTGATCACGCCGAGTGACCACTCTCCTTTTCGTAAAAAGCGGCCACGCGCCGCGCGCCGAAGTTATACAAAATTTACGTACGTGGAAATTTCGGCGCGGACCCCGGACTGCTAGCGTCCCTAGGACGCACTGGCCAAGCCATGCGCTGCCCAGGGGCCATGCCAGCGCTGGCTGGAACTGCGGTCGCCCCCATCGAGGCGCCGTAACAGGAAAGGCGATCATGAGAGCTCGGAATGCACGTGGCGTGCCGCGAATGGCCGTCAGCGGAAGAACTGTCAGCCTGGTGACGGCGGCCGCCGCCGTGCCAGCGCTGCTGATCGGGCAGGCCGGAGTGGCCATGGCGGCGCCCGCGGCGCCGGACATCTTCGGGCAGATGACCTCCGCCCTCGCGGCGCAGCTGTCCCAGAACGTCAACAAGCCCGTCATCCTGATCATGGCGAATCAGTTCGGCGCGGCCGCCGTGGGCTCGTCGGCCGCCGCCGCGCGCGCGGCCAGGGCCGCCAGCAGCCAGCAGGGAATCCACAGCGAGCTGACCCAGGTGCATGCCAAGAACATGCACTCCCTCAGCCTGGTCAACGCCGTGACCGCGACGGTCTCGGCCGGCGAGGAAGCCCGGCTGCAGGCCAACCCTCAGGTCGCCCAGGTCATCCCCAACGTGACGATCAAGGGCGCGCCGGCCCAGGCGCTGAGCGCGGGCTCCGCCGCCGGCGGCGCGGTCAGCCCCCATGTCATCCCCGGCGCGTGCGGCGCGAACGGCAAGGCCACGCTGGCCCCCGAGGGCCTGTCCCTGACCGGTACCGACAGTGACAGCCCGCACGCAAAGACGGCGCGCTCGCTCGGCATCACGGGCGCGGGCGTCAAGGTCGCCTACATCGCCGACGGCGTCGACCCGCAGAACGTCAACTTCATCCGCCCCGGCACCACCACGTCGGCCTTCGTTGACAGCCAGGACTTCAGCGGCGACGGCCCGGGCCAGCCGACCTCGGGCGACGAGGCGTTCCTGGACGCGAACACCATCGCCGGCCAGGGCGCGCACGTGTACAACGTGAGCGGCTTCTCGGCGCAGCCTGACCCCGCGGCGTGCAACGTCCGGATCGAGGGCGTGGCGCCGGGCGCCGGCCTGGTCGGACTGGACGTCTTCGGCAGCAACGAGGACACCACCGAGTCCTCGTTCCTCCAGGCGATCAACTACGCGGTCGAGACCGACCACGTGAACGTGCTGAACGAGTCGTTCGGCTCGAACCCGTTCCCGGACGTCACGGCGCTGGACGTGACCAAGCAGTTCAACGACGCGGCCGTCGCGGCCGGCGTGGTCGTCAGCGTGTCCAGCGGCGACGCGGGCACGACCAACACCATCGGCTCGCCGTCCACGGATCCGGCCGTGCTGTCGGTCGGTGCCTCCACCCAGTTCCAGTACTACGCGCAGACCAACTACGCGCTGGCGCGTGACTTCGCTACGTCGGGCTGGCTCAGCGACAACATCAGCTCGCTCAGCTCGGCGGGCTTCAGCGAGTCCGGCCAGACCGTCGACCTGGTCGCGCCGGGCGATGAGAGCGTCGCCTCGTGTGACGCCAGCCCGGAGTTCGCCGGCTGCATCAACCTGCAGAACCAGCCGTCCGACATCGAGACCGCGGGCGGCACCAGCGAGTCCGCGCCGTTCGTCTCGGGTGCCGCGGCCCTGGTCATCCAGGCCTACCGCAAGACCCACGGCGGCGCGACGCCCGCCCCCGCGCTGGTGAAGCAGATCCTGGTCAGCACGGCCAGCGACCTCGGCACCCCCGCGGACGAGCAGGGCGCGGGCCTGGTGAACAGCTTCAAGGCGGTCCAGGCGGCGGAGTCGGTCAAGGCCAAGCCCGTCGGCAACACCCTGCTGCTGTCCACGGACCAGGTGCACGCCACGGGCGCGGCCGGCAGCCGGGCGCACTTCAGCGTGAAGGTGACCAACACCGGCGCTCAGACCCAGGTCGTGCACCTGGCCGGGCGGACCTTCGGCCCGGACCAGAACGTCCAGACTGGCTCGGTCACGCTCAAGGACGGCACCAGCCCGTCCGTGACCGGCTTCCAGGGCCTGCCGAACAACTACCAGGTCATCCACTTCAACGTCCGGCCCGGCCAGCAGCGGCTGGACGCGTCGATCGCCTACCCGGGTAACCCGGCCAGCGGCAACAACGCCCGGGTGCGGCTGATCCTGGTGGACCCGAAGGGCCGGTTCGCGGCGCACTCGCTGCCGCAGGGCGTGGGCAACTTCGGCAACGTCGATGTCCGCGACCCGGCGCCCGGCCAGTGGACGGGCGTGATCTTCGGCCTCGCCGCCTCCAGCGGCGGCACCAACGGGACCGTCCCGTGGCGGGTGGCGACGCAGCGCTTCGTGCCGTTCGCCAGCACGACGCCGTTCCTGATCCTGGGTCCCGGGCAGAGCCGGACGGCCTCCGTCAGCGCCGCCCTGCCGTCGTCGCCGGGGGACTCCTCCGGCTCCATCGTGGTGTCCTCCAACCGTGATGAGGGCGCGGCCACCTCGGTCGCGGTTACGCTCCGCAGCGAGATCAACCTGGCCTCGGGCGGCGCGTTCAGCGGCACCCTGACGGGCGGCAACGGCCGGCCGAACGGTGAGGGACAGCAGGACTACTACGAGTTCAACGTGGCCGCCGGGACGAAGAACCTGACGGCGAACGTGTCCCTGGCCAACGACGCGGCCGACCCGGTCGGCGCGTACCTGGTCAGCCCGGACGGCGATGTCCTGGGCTACGGCCAGAACACGGTCGGCACGGGCGTCACCCAGAGCGGGGCGATCAGCTTCACCCCGGACAAGGCGCTCACGGCCTACACCCTCAATCCGGTGGCGGGAAGGTGGACGCTGATCGTGGACTTCGCCGAGCCGGTGGTGGGCAACGAGGTCTCGGAGCCGTTCACCGGTCACATCCTGGTCAACGACGTGAAGGCGAGCGCGGCCGGGCTGCCCGACAGCGCGAGCACCACGCTCGCGGCGGGCAAGCCGGTCACCGTCCCGGTGTCGATCACCAACAACGGGGCGGCTCCGCAGGACTTCTTCGTGGACGCCCGGCTGAACACCACCGTGGCGGCGGCGCTCGCGTCGATCACGTCCGGCGGCGTGAGCCTGCCGCTGAAGGGGAACCCGCCCGAGTACCTCGTGCCGACGCAGACGTCGAGCCTGGCGATAGCGCAGACCTCCAGCCTGCCGGCCATGTTCGACTTCAGCCCGGCCTCCGGCGACCCCGACCTGGCCAGCTCGGCCAGCGGGTCGGCGCCGCTGTGCAACACGTCATCGTCGGCCTCGTACAGCCCGGCCGCGGGCAGCGTCACCTCGGGCATCTGGACCGTGGTACCGGACGAGTGCGGGCCGTTCGCGGCCCCGGCTCCGGCCGGTACCGCTACCGTCGCGGTGACGGCCACGATGAAGGCGTTCGACCCGGCCGTGACCTCGGCGCCCGGTGACATCTGGGAGGCCTCGGTCAACCCGAACGCCCAGTTCGGGCTGTTCGTCATCCAGCCGGGCCAGACGGCCACGATCAACGTGACCATCACGCCGGCCGGCGCGTCGGGCACTGTGGTCAGCGGCAACCTGTACGTGGACGTGC
>DASYBB010000194.1:0-37491 GCA_036501025.1 Streptosporangiaceae bacterium | reverse complement strand
GGTCCCCTGAGCGCCAGCGCGGGCCGCCCGTGGTCCCGGGTCGAGCGCCTGGACGCGCACCGGCTGGCCGGCGCCGTCCGCGACATCACCGGCGTCGCCCTGCGCGTCGACGGCCCGTGTCCCGGCGGCCAGGTCGGCGCCCGGCACCCGGGCCTCCTGGACGGAGACGACGCCGTCCACGCCGACTTCCAGCCGGGCAACTTCCTGGCCGAACGCGGCCGCATCACCGGCGTCGTGGACTGGGACGGCGCGGCCCGCGGCGACCGGCGCCTCGACCTGGTCACCCTCCGCTTCGGCCTGCACGCCATCGACGCCGACGCGCGGGCCGTCCGGCACTACACCGCGGGCCACGTCGAGCACTGGCTCGACCTCGCCGAGCAGCGGCTGGCGTAATCGCCCGGTCACGAGTCGCGCGTTCTCCCGGGCCCGGTACACCCCGCCGTCTAGGATTTGGTCACCGCGGATCGATGTCGATGGATATCGCTCTTGTGCGGACGTAATCCCAAACTCCTTGACCCACGTGTCCCGGCCGGCCCCGACCGGGACGCCAACGGAGCGTCAGCGTGCACTCCCCCGGCGTCACTGAGGCGGACGGCAGCGAGCCCGCCGCCGGGGCCGGCCTGCCCGCCGCCGTCCCGGCCGCCCGGCGCCCGGCGAGCCCGGTCAGCGGGCCGGGCCGGCCGGCCCGGCCGCGGCGCGGGTGCGGCGCGGCCGGGACGTGGCTCGTCGTCATCGTGCCCGCCCTGGCCGAGCTGCTGATCAGCGGCTACCAGCTGGGCCGGGCATCGCTGTGGCGCGACGAGGGCTACACCCGGGAGGTGGCGCAGCGCTCGACCGGCCAGATCCTGGCCCTGCTCCGCCACCAGGACGCCGTGCACGGCCTGTACTACCTCGCCGTCCACGCCGTCGTGGACGTGCTGGGCGCCTCGGCCACGGACCTGCGCCTCCCCTCCCTGATCGCCAGCGTCGTGACCGTCAGCCTGACCGCGGCCCTGGGCCGCCGGCTCGCGCAGGCCGCCGCGCAGCCCGCGCCCCGGCTGACCGGGCTGCTGGCCGGCCTGGTGCTGGCCGGGCTGCCGGTCACCACCTGGTACGCACAGGACGCGCGCCCCTACGCGGCCGCCACCCTGCTCGCCGTCGCCGCCACCTACCTGCTGGCCCGGGGCGTCACCGAGCGCCGCGGCCGGTGGTGGTGGGCCGGCTACGGCGCGGCCGTGCTCCTCCTGGCGCTGCTGAACCTGGTCGCCCTGCTGCTCGTCGCGGCGCACGGGATCAGCCTGCTGGCCCTGCGCCGCCCGCGGCGGCCCGGCGGCGGGGCGCACGCGCGGGCCGTGACCTGGCGCTGGCTGGCCGCGGCGGGCGCCGCCGCCGCGGCGCTGAGCCCGCTGCTGGTGTATGGGGCGCGGCAGAACGGCCAGCTCGACTGGGTCGCCCGCCCCACCCTCGACCTCACCGGCGCGCTGATCACCGACTTCGCCGGCGTCAAGGACCTGATCCCGCTGGCCCTGGCCCTGACGCTGGCCGGCGTGGCGGCCGACATCGGGCGGCGGTACCGGGTCGTCTGCCCGCCCGTGGCCATCACGCTGCCCTGGTTGCTGCTGCCCCCGGCCGCGCTGCTCGCGGTGTCCGTCGCGGACCCGGTCTACGTGGAGCGGTACGTCGTCTTCTGCACCCCGGCCGCGGCCCTGCTCATGGCGGCCGGCCTGATCTGGCTCGGCCGGCTGACCGCGCTGACCCCGGCCGCGCGGCGCTGGCCGCCGCTGGCCGCCATCCCGGTCGCGCTGGTCATCGCCGTCATGGCGGCGGTGCTCATCGCGCCGCAGCAGCGGGCCCGGACCGACGCCGCGCGCAAGGACGACCTGCGCAAGGTAGCGGCCATCGTCAGCCGGAACGAGGAGCGCGGCGACGCGGTCCTGTACCAGCCGTGGGGCAGCCGGGTGGCGGGCCTGGCCTACCCGCGGCCGTTCGCCCGGCTGGCCGACATCGGCATGGCGGCCGCGCCGGTCCCGTCGGCCACGCTGACCGGCGTGCCGGCCTCCCCGGCCGAGCTGGCCCGGCGCTTCGCCGACACTGGGCTCGGCATCCGCCAGGTCTGGCTGGTCCGCTGGCGCCGGCCGGCCGGCCCGGCCACCCCGCTGATCCGCGAGCAGCAGGCGCTGCTGCGCGGCCTGCGCCTGATCCGCAGGTGGAACGTCCGGTCCGTCGAGCTCAGCCTCTACGCCCTGGTCCCCAGCCGGCCGGCCTGGGCCCAGCCGCGATCAGCGCGGCCAGCTCGCGCTCGAGGTGATCGGCCTCCTCGGCCGGGCCGAGGGCACGCACGTCGGTGACCTGACTGCGCAGCGCATCCACCAGGTCGTCGTGAAGTGCCGCCGCCTGCTCGGCGTCGAGCCCGCGCAGCACGGCCAGCGCCTCCCGGCCGGCCGTCACGGCGTCGCGCCGGCGGCCCAGCTCGGCCAGGCGGGAACGATACGCCAGCAGCGACCCCGCGAGATCCGCCGCGAATGCGGCCGGGGGGGCGCCCGCCAGCGTCCGGTAGAGGCGCACGGCCTCCTCGATCGCGGCCAGCGCCTCGTCCCCCCGCTGCAGGTCGGCCAGCCGGCTGGACTGGTTGCCCAGGGCCATGGCGAGGTCCGGGCTGAACGCCCCGGGCCGGGCGGCGGCCAGCAGCCGGTAGACCTGAACCGCCTCCTCGATCGCCGCCCGCGCATCCTCCGCGCGCCCTAGGTCAGCCAGCCACAGGGACAGGTTGTTCAGCGAGCCGGCGAGCTCGGGGCTGAACGCCTCGGGCCGGGTCCCGGCCAGCTGCCGGTACACCTCCACCGCCTCCTCGATCGCCGCCAGCGCGTCCTGCGGCCGGCCGGCGGCGCCGAGTGCGCTGGACAGGTTATTCAGGGCGCCGGCGAGCCGGGACGTGAATGCGGCCGGCCGCGCGCCGGCCAGCTGCCGGTAGACCTCCACCGCCTCCTGGATCGCGGCCAGCGCGTCCGCCGCCCGGCCCAGGTCGGCCAGCCGGCCGGCCCGGTTGCTCAGCGACATCGCCAGGTCGGGGTTGAATGCCTCCGGCCGGACGCCGGCCAGCTGCCGGTACACCTCCACCGCCTCCTCGATCGCGGCCAGCGCGCCCGCCCGCTGCCTCAGCTCGGCCAGCCGGTTCGACCAGTTGTTGAGGGACCCGGCGAGGTCCGGTCTGAACGCATCAGGGCGCTCGGCGGCCAGCTTCCGGCGCAGGGCGACTGCTTCGCTGACCGCGTCCAGCGCATCGTCGCGCCGGCCCAGGCCGGCCAGCCGGCCCGACAGGTTGTCCAGCACCATGGCGAGGTCCGGCTCGAACGTCTCCGGCTCAGCGGCGGCCAGCTCCCGGTAGGCGCCCGCCGCCTCCTCGATCGCGGCCAGCGCGTCCTCCCGCCGCCCCAGGTCGGCTAGCCGCACCGACAGCTTGCTCAGCGACATGGCGAGGTCGGGCGCGGACGCGCCCGGCTGGGCGGCGGCCAGCGGCCGGCGCAGGGCCACCGCTTCCTCGACCGCGGTCAGGGCGTCCTCCGGCTGGCCCAGCGCGGCCAGCCGGCTGGACAGGTTGTCCAGCGCCACGGCGAGGCCCGGCTGGTACAGGCCCGGCTGTTCGCCGGCCAGCCGGCGGTAGACCTCCACCGCCTCCTCGATGGCGGCCAGCGCGTCCTCCCGCCGCCCCAGGTCGGCCAGCCGCACCGACAGCTCGTTCAGCGACCCCGCCAGGTCAGGGGCGGTCAGGTCCCGCCCGGCGGCAGCCTGTTCCCGATGATGATCGACGGCCTGGCGGGCCAGGGTGGCCGCGAAGGCGGCCAGGCCGGTACTGCGGCCGGGCAGCCGGCCGGCCAGCGCCGCCGCGGCGGCGGGCCGGGGTATGAGGGTCAGCGCGAGATCAAGCAGGTCCGGGAGCCGGCCGGCCGGGGCCCGGACGGCGGCCGCCAGCAGGTCCGGAAGGTGCGTATCCAGCAGCCGGGCCAGCGCGTCGCGGACGGCCTGGCGGCCGCCGGCGCGGGTGAGCTCGGCCAGGACCTGCTCAAGCTGTTCCGGCTGATCAATGACCGCGTATCCGGCCAGGACCAGGTCGCTCAGCTGCGGGCAGCTGGCCAGCAGCTGCTCGGCCAGCGGGTCCGGGCGGACCGGCGCGGTCCAGGGCGGATCGGCGCCCGGGTAAAGCTCATGCAGCCAGGCGGAGACCGCGGCCCGGGCCCCGGCGGCCGCGGCCGGGGAGAACTCGCCGATGACGGCCAGGGTCCCGGCCGTGGCGGTATCACTCGGCTGGCTGAGCAGCGTCGCGACCGTGACCGCCTGGTGGTAGGTTCGCGCGCCCCCGGAGGGGAGGCTGGCCGGGAAGGTGCGCCGCCAGCGATCTCGCTCGCGGTCCAGGACCGCGTCCAGGATGCGCTGGCGGACTTCGGTGTCCGTAGTGGATACCTCGGCGCCGCAGGCGGTAAGCAGCGCATGCATGTGCACCAGCAGCGGGCTGGCGAAGGCCGGGTCGGCCAGCGGCGGTGTGGCCGGCTCGGCCGGGCCGGCCGCATGAGACAGCCAGGCGGTGAAGGCTCGCAGCGCCCGGGCATGGTGCTCGGCGCGCTCGGCCGGGGCGAGGGAGCCGTCGTGCAGCATCAGCTCCGGTCCGGCCAGTTCCCTGGGCAGCCGGTCGGTGCGCTGGTTCAGGGTGTCCCACCAGCCCGTGGTGTGGCGGGCGAGGAGCAGGATCCGGAGCGGCGGCGCTCCGGCCGCCCAGTTGCCGGCCGTCCGCATCAGGTTCGCCAGCAGCGGCACATTCAGGTCCGCGTCGTCGACGACCAGGAGCGTCGGCTGGTCGAAGTCCAGCTGCGCCTGCCCGCCCGGGGCGTCGGGGTCGGCGAAGCCAGCCTGCCAGCCATGCCGGGCCATCCGGACGCACGCCTCCGCCGCGAGCCGGGTCTTGCCCGACCCGCCTGCGCCGGTAATGATCCGCAGCGCGGGCGCGGGACCCGCCCGGCACCATTCCTCCAGCGTCTCGAGGTCGCTCTCGTAACCGCCGAAGGGCACGATCCCGTACTCCGGCAGCAGCAGCCGGCCGGGCTCTCGGCCCAGTCCGTCCGTGACCGGCCGGTAGGGCGGGACGAGCGCGACAGACACGTCCGCGCTGACGGCCAGCCGCAGCCGCGGCCCCACCCCGACGAACTGCCCGGCGGTGGTTCCGAGGAGACCCGCCAGCTGTGCGTCGCCGGCCAGCGGTGCTATCGGCGCAGCGACGACGCGGTCGGCGCCGAAACGCGCGGGGTCGACGACCACCACGCCGACCAGGAACGGGCCGGCGAACAGCGCGGCTCCCGACATTCCCGCCCACGGCGAGGCTCCGGCCCGGCCGGCCGGCGGCGACGACACCACGCTGACCGCGCTGAGGCCGGACTTCGCCATGGCGGCCGGGGCGATGAACCCGAACAATTGCTCGGTGTCGCGGATGCGGTCCGCGCGCTCCTGGGCCCACGGGAAGCCGACCGCGTTCACGGCGATCTGCTCCGTTCCGTCCGCCCGGCCCCATCGGGGCGGCGCCGTCCCGTCGGGCAGGTCCGGCGCCGCCGCGGACAGGCCGAGCACGGCTAGATCGCGGTCGTCATCGCGCCAGGCCACCACGGCCGGTGTCCAGGCCGGCTGGCCGAGCGGCCGCGCCCGGCACGCGCCCGGGGCATCGACGTCGTCGGGCACCGCCTGGCCGGCGGCCCAGACCGGCAGGGCGGCGACGACATGGGCGGCGGTCAGCACCGTCTGCGGCCCGATCCGGTATCCCGATCCGACGAGCCCGCCGCGGCCCGGCCCGGCCGGGACGTACAGCTCTGTTACCCGCGCAGCGTCCACACTCGCCTCGATCTGCCGTGGCCGGCGCCTGAGCGTGCGTCAGGCCTGGGAGGTCATTCCGGCGGCCCGGGCACGTGGTCGGAAATGTACAGCGGCTGGCCCTTCTCATCGACCGGAGTCAACGTCAGCGATACCTTCTGCGTCGCTTCGCGCGACCATCGCGCCGACCCGCCCGCCTCCACCACCCAGAAGCGCACCTTCGCCTCGGGGCCGCCCTCGCGCTCTGTTACTACGGCGAACTCGACTGACACGGGCCCGACCGCGAACTGCAGGCCGGGGTCACGGGCGGCCTGCGCCGCCCGCAGTTCCGCCCGCAATCCCGATACGAACTCGCTCAGCGGTACGCGCCCTGCCTCGGCGTCCACGGCTGCCCCCTCGCGGCGATGACTCCCCGGCCGTCCGCCGTGTGCGGCGTGCGTCGTCCTGCCATCATCGCGGCAATTCTCGTCGCCGGCCAGCGGCGCGAACATCACCCAGCTCGGGGGCCCTCAGCCCGCGGCGGGGAAGCCGCCCCGCAGGAACGTCAGCAGCAGCTCGCTGAGCAGCGCGGGGCTCTCGATCGGGAGCAGGTGGCTGCCGGGCAGGACGGCGAGGCGCCCCTGCGGGAGCGCCGCGGCGACGGCCGCGCTGTGCGCCACCGTGACCTCGTCCCGGTCGCCCTGCACGACCAGGGCGGGCACGTCCAGGGCGGCCAGCCCGGCCAGGTCGAGCTCCGGCTCGTCCCGGTACATGCTGATCATCTTCTCGTAGAAGGCGGGGAAGTGCGCGGGGCCGTCCGGCGATACCTGGTCGTGCTCCGCGCGCAGGAAGCCCACGACCTCGGGGTTCGACCCGAGGATCTCGTCGAGCAGCCCGCCCGCGACCCGGCCCGCCGAGTTGAGGTACTGCCCGATGAGCACCAGGCCCGCGGCCAGGTCCGGGCGGCGCTGCGCGACGAGCACCGCGATCACCGCCCCGTCGCTCCAGCCGACCAGCTGCGCCGGGCGGCCGACGACCTGGTCCAGGTAGGCAATCGTGTCGTCGGCCAGCACCGGGTAGCTCAGCGGCCCGGCGACGTCGGGCGTGCGCCCGTGACCGCGGCGCTCCGGGACGTGCACCCGGTAGCCGGCCTGCGCCAGCGCGGGCGCCTGGCCGGCCCAGGACGACGCCCCGACGAAGCCGCCGTGCAGCAGCACCACCGGGTCGCCCGCGCCGCTGACCTCATGCCAGGTCTTCCGCCCGGCCACGTCGGTGTACGGCATGGCCCGCCCTCAGACGCCGGCCGCGACGCGGTGCTGGATGTCCTTCCACCAGCCGGGCTCGTCGGGGCGGCACGACTCCAGCCACCAGGTCGCGCCGGCTTCCTCGTAGGGCCGGATCTGCTCCGCCGCGGCGCCGGGGTCGCTGGCCACGTCGGCCCAGACCACGAAGTCCGCGCCGCCGGCCGGGCGCGCCGCCGCGAACCGGGCGCGGACGTCGGCGATGTCGGCCGGCGACACCGGCGTCAGCCGGCCCTCGGCGCTGTACCGGATCGGCACCATGCCGTCCCAGCGGGCCGCGCGGGCGATCGGCCGGGCGGCGGGCAGGACGCCGCCGACCCAGACCGGGATCCGCGGCCGCTGCACCGGGCGGGGCGCGAACCGGACCCGGTCGACCGTGTAGTGCCGGCCCGAGTAGGAGAACGGCTCCCCCGTCCACAGCCCGTCGAGGATGGCCAGGCCCTCGTCGAGCAACTCGGCCCGCTCGCGGTCCCCGGTCGGCTCGTGGAAGATGCCGAAGTCACCGTAGGCCGGCGAGCCGATGCCGACCCCGAGGATCAGCCGGCCGCCGCTGAGCACGTCCAGCGTCGCCGTCTGCCGGGCCAGCTGCCACGGCCGGCGCCGCGGCACCGGGGTGATCATGGTGCCGAGCCGGATCCGCGACGTCCGGGCGGCCACGGCCGCCAGGACCTGCCACGGGTCGGCGATGGGCGGCCCGTCGCCGGTGTCGGTGAAGACGATGTGGTCCCACAGGAAGAAGCCGTCGAAGCCGGCCCGCTCGGCCTCCGCGCCCAGCTCGATGAGGTCGGCCGGGTTCTCGGCGAAGTTCGGGACGGCGAGGCCGCGCCGCATGGGCTAGACCCGGCTCAGGGCGGACAGCCCGCGCCGCTGCGCCAGGATCTGCTTGAGGGCCGGGGGGCCGCCCGCCCGGCCGGCCAGGTGCACGTCGGCCAGCGCCCGCTGGGCGGCGCCGTCCCCCGCGAACGCGGCGCAGCACAGCTCCGGCTCGACGTTCGCGGCGGCGAGGATGGCCCCGGCTCCGCCGGCCGGGCCGCACAGGGTGAGCAGGGCCGACGAGCCGGTGTAGGTGTCACCGGGGTAGCGGGTGATCTCCTCGAGGAGCCGGTTCGGGTCGCCGGAGGAGTCCTTGACGCCGATGACCGGCAGCCCGGCCAGGGCCTCGACCGGGACGCCGGGGGCGGACACCTTCGGGAAGTGGTAAGCGAGCACGGGGCGGCCCTGCGCCGCGGCGGCCACGGCGCCGAAGTAGCCGGCCAGGTCGGCGCTGCCGGCCGGCGGCCAGGCCAGGATGGCGTCGGCCCCGGCGCTGACGGCGTCGGCGGTCAGCATGGCGGCCAGCTCCGCGGTCGGCGCCCCGGTCCCGGCGATGACCGGGACGCCGGCGGGCACGGCGCCGCGGACCGCGGCCACGACCTCGTGCCGCTCGGCGGGGGTGAGGGTGGCCGGCTCCCCGGTGGTGCCGCAGGCCAGCACGGCCCGCATGCCCCGCCGGGCCAGGTCGGCGGCCAGGTCCCCGGTGGCCTCCAGGTCGACGTCGCCGTCGGTGTCCAGCAGGGTGAGCAGCGCCACCCCGACGCCGGTAAACAACTGCATTGACCCGCTCCGTCCGCTCCGCACGTGCCCGCCTCAGGCTGCCGCCGCGGCCGGCGGCCCTGAAGCTGAACATAGCTCAGCGGGGTAGCGGCGGCCAGCGGCCGGGGCCCGCCTCAAGATCGGCCGGAAGTTTCCCGCCGGGCGGGAACATACCCGGACATCACTTAGTTGCCATTAAGCAAGTACCGGCATACCGTCGAGGTGCGCCGTCGCGCCCAGCAAACTCGGAAGGAACCCTGTGCTTCCCGCAAGGATGACCGCGCCGCCCGCACCGGCGGCGGAACCCGGCTCGCGTTACAAGTGGATCGCCCTGTCGAACACGACCCTGGGCGTCCTGATGGCCACGATCAACGCGTCGATCATGCTCATCGCCCTGCCGGATATCTTCCGCGGGATCGGCGTCAACCCGCTGCAGCCCGGCAACACCGGGCTGCTGCTGTGGCTGCTGATGGGCTACCTGGTCGTAACGGCCGTGCTGGTCGTGAGCTTCGGGCGGCTCGGGGACATCTTCGGCCGGGTCCGCATGTACAACCTGGGCTTCGCCGTGTTCGCGGTGTTCTCGGTGCTGCTGTCGGTGACCTGGATGCACGGCGCCGCGGCCGCCTGGTGGCTGATCTCGATGCGGATCCTGCAGGGCGTCGGCGGCGCGATGCTGATGGCCAACTCCAGCGCCATCCTGACCGACGCATTCCCCACCCACCAGCGCGGCCTGGCCCTGGGCCTGAACCAGGTGGCGGCCATCGGGGGCTCGTTCATCGGGCTGGTCGTGGGCGGGATCCTGGGCCCGATCGACTGGCGGCTGGTCTTCCTGGTCTCGGTGCCGTTCGGCGTCCTGGGCACGATCTGGTCGTACCTGAAGCTGCGCGAGCTCGGCGTCCGCAAGCCGGCCCGGCTGGACTGGTGGGGCAACGTCACCTTCGGCGCCGGCCTGATCGCCGCGCTGGCCGGCATCACCTACGGGATCCAGCCCTACGGGACGCACGTCATGGGCTGGACCAGCCCGCTGGTCATCACCCTCGTCGGGGGCGGCGTCGCGCTGCTGGCCGTGTTCGCCGTCATCGAGACCCGGGTCGCGGACCCGATGTTCCGGCTCAGCCTGTTCAAGATCCGGCCGTTCACAGCCGGGAACCTGGCCAGCCTGCTGGCCAGCCTCGGCCGCGGCGGCCTGATGTTCATCCTGATCATCTGGCTGCAGGGGATCTACCTGCCGATCCACGGCTACGCGTTCAGCCAGACGCCGCTGTGGGCCGGGATCGCGATGCTGCCCCTGACGGCCGGCTTCCTGATCGCCGGGCCGGTGTCGGGCTGGCTGTCGGACCGCTTCGGCGCCCGGTCGTTCGCCACCGGCGGCATGATCGTCGCGGCCGCCTCGTTCCTGCTGCTGGAGCGCCTCCCGGTGGACTTCGCCTACTGGGAGTTCGCCGTCATCCTGCTGCTCAACGGCATCGGCATGGGCCTGTTCGCCTCCCCGAACCGCGCGGGCATCATGAACTCCCTGCCCGCGGACCGGCGCGGCGTTGGCGCGGGCATGTCCGCGACCTTCCAGAACTCGGCCATGGTGCTGTCGATCGGCATCTTCTTCAGCCTGATCATCCTGGGCCTGGCCGGCACCCTGCCGCAGACGCTGACCCACGGCCTGGTCGCCCAGGGCGTGCCGCACGCCGCCGCGGCCCGGATCGGCGCGCTGCCGCCAGTGTCGATCATGTTCGCCGCGCTGCTCGGCTACAACCCGATCCAGACGCTGCTCGGGCACACCCTGACCACGCTGCCCGCCAGCCACGCGGCCTTCCTGACCGGGCACACGTTCTTCCCGTCGCTGATCTCGGCGCCGTTCCAGCACGGCCTGGCCATCGCGTTCGACTTCGCCGTGGCCGCGTGCCTCATCGCCGCCGTCGCCTCGCTGCTGCGCGGCGGCAAGTACGTGCACGGCGCGGACGCGGAGTCGGCGGTGGAGGCGCAGGCCGAGGCCGACTCGGGCTTCGTCCCGGCCGACGAGCTGGAGCCGGCCGACCGCTAAGCCCGGCCAGCAGCGGCCGGGCCGGCCGCCCGCCGCGCGCCGGCCCGGCTTTGCGTCACGCGGTGCGGCGGCCCGGGCCGGGACGCGGCGCGGCGCTCACGGCGCGGGCGCGGTGGCCGGCGGAGCCAGCAGGCCCGGCGCCAGCGGCTGCCCGGCCGGAGCCGCCGGGACCGCCGGCACCGCCGCGGCCCGCCGCGCCCGCCCCGGTCCCGGCAGCCAGGCCAGCCAGCGCGGCAGGTACCAGGCCCGCTCCCCGAGCAGGGCCAGCGCCGCGGGCAGGATCACGCCGCGGACTACGGTGGCGTCGATCAGCACCGCCGCCGCCAGGCCGACGCCGAGCATCTTGACGTCGATGCCCGACAGCGTCGCGAAGATCGAGAACACCGCGACCATGATGACCGCCGCGCTGGTCACCACCCCGGCCGTGCGGCCGATGCCGCAGACGACCGCCTCGGTGGCGCTCTGGCCGCCCGCCCACAGCTCGCGGATCCGGCTCAGGATGAACACGTGGTAATCCATGCTCAGCCCGAACAGCAGCACGAACGAGAACAGCGGGATCCACGGGATGATCCCCCCGTAGGCGGTGAACCCGAGCGGCCCCTGCAGGTGCCCGTCCTGGAAGATCAGCGTGACCAGCCCGTAGGCCGCGCCGACCGACAGCAGGTTCAGGCCGATCGACACGAACGGGATGGCCAGCGAGCGGAACGCGGTCAGCAGCACCACCAGCGCGAGCGCCGCCACGACCGCGAACACCAGCGGCGTGCGGGCGTGCAGCGCGCCGTCGAGGTCGTGGGCCTCGGCCGTCGTGCCGTCCACGGCCCACGTCACGCCGGCCCGGCCGAGGGTGTCCGGCAGCGCATGGTCGCGCAGCTGGGCCAGCGCGTCGGTGGAGGCCCGGTCCGAGCCGTTCCCGGCCAGCGGCACCTGGATGACGATGCCCCGCCCGCCGTCGACGACGCTGGCGGTGACCGGGCCGCGGATCGGCCCGGCGGGGGTGGCCCGGGCGGCCAGCGCGGCGACCTCATGCTGGACGGCCGGGCCGCGCAGGCCGTCGCCGGTCACCACGACCTGCGCGGGCGCGGGCGAGCCGGGGAACTCGCGGGCGATCTGGGTCAGCGTCTGGACCACGGGCAGGTTGGCGGGCAGGTCGACGGCGGGCGAGGCGAGCCGCATGCCGAGGGCCGGGGCGCCGAGCGCGAGCAGGACGATCACGCCGATGCCGCCCCACGCCACCGGGTGCTTGACCACCCGCCCGGCCAGCCCGGCCCAGGCCCGCGAGGACCGGGCCCGTTCCCGGCACCGGCCGAGCCAGGGCAGGCCGCACGTGTCGGCCCGCGGGCCGAGCCAGGACAGCAGGCCCGGCAGGAACGTCAGCGAGCCCAGCACCGTCACCCCGACGACCATGATCGTGCCGGCCGAGATCCCGGTGAAGATGTTGACCCCGGACAGGAACAGCCCGGCCAGCGCGATCATGACCGTGACGCCGGAGATGACGATGGCCCGGCCCGAGGTGGCCGCGGCGATCCGCAGCGCCGCGTCGCGCGACCGCCCGGCGGCCCGCTCCTCGCGCTCGCGGCGCAGGTAGAACAGGGAGTAGTCGACGCCGACGGCCATGCCGATGACCAGGATGATCTCCGAGGTCCCGGAGTTGACCGGGAGCCAGTGGGCCGGGATGGCCAGCAGCGAGATGGCCGCCGCGACCGCCGTCCCGGCCAGCAGCACCGGGATCCCGGCCGTGATCAGCGCGCCGAATACCCCGAGCAGCAGGATCAGGGTCAGCGGGATCGAGGTGTCCCGCGCCTTGGCGTAGTCGTGGCCGAGCACGGCGGCGGCCGCCCGGCCGGTGCTCGCGGCGCCCGCCTCGCGGACGGTCAGCCGGGGGTAGGCGGCCTGGACCCGGGCCACCGCGGCCAGGTCGGCCGTCACGGTCGAGTCCGTGCGGGCATTCGGGCCGGCCACCTCGAAGGTGACCAGCGCGGCCCGGTGGTCGGCGGACAGCACCGGCCCGGCGATGGCCCGCGCCGCTCCCGGCCGGGCGGCCAGCGCCCGGGTCACGGCCAGCCCGGCCTGGCGCACCTGGGCCGGCGCGGCGGCGGGCGCCTGGATCAGCACGCTCTCGGCCGGCGGCGAGACGACGTGCAGCTGGGTCAGCATCCGCTCGGCCTGCCCGGCCTGGCCGGGATCGTACTGCTGGACGCTGGGCGCGCCGAGCAGCTGGCCGACGACGAACGCGACGGCCACGAAGGCCAGCCAGCCCAGCACCGCGGCCCGCCGATGCCGGACGCTCCAGCAGGCAATGCGCTCCACCAGCGAAACGGGGCCGTCCCCGCCTGCCGGCTCGGCCGAGGTCGCGGGCACACGGGTGCTGGTGAGCGGGCGCATGGGGCTGAGGCAGACTCTCTAAGCGGCGACTGACGCTCCGCCCGAACGGGGGTCTGGGCTCAGGGGGCTCAGCGGCGCAACGAGCCGCCACCCCGGCGAGTTCCGGTTATGACGAAGTCTGTGCGAATACTTAGGCCGAGGTCAGGATATGTGCCGACACCCGGAGCGGCCCGGATCAGCCCCCGCGAGGAGCAGGTGATCCGGGCCGCTGCGGGCGGAGGATCCTCCGGCTAGCCCGGCAGGCTCGACCCGGCCGGCACGCTGGGCGCGGGCGGCAGCGGCGGCGCGGGCGGCGCGGCCGGCCCGGCTGACCCGGCTGACCCGGCGCGGGTCCGGCCGCCCGGAATCCAGCTCAGCGCCCGCGGCAGGTACCAGGCGCGCTCGCCGAACAGGGCCAGCGTCGCGGGCAGCAGGATGCCCCGCACGACCGTCGCGTCGATGAGGACCGCGGCGGCCAGGCCGACGCCCAGGCTCTTGAGCTGGATCACCGACAGCGTGGCGAAGACCGAGAACACCGCCACCATGATCGCCGCGGCGCTGGTGATCACCCCGGCGCTGCCGGAGATGCCGCCGACGACCGCCTCCGGCGTGGTCGCGCCCCGCTTGCGCAGCTCGCTGATCCGGCTGATCAGGAACACGTGGTAGTCCATGCTCAGCCCGAACAGGAACACGAAGATGAACAGCGGGATCCACGGCACGATGCCGCCGTAGCTGGTGAAGTCCAGCGGGCCCTGCAGGTGGCCGTCCTGGAAGATGAGCGTGATCAGGCCGAAGGCCGCGCCCACCGACACCAGGTTGAGTCCCACCGAGACCAGGGCGATCGGCAGCGAGCGGAAGGCGAACAGCAAGAGGCCGAAGGCGAGCAGGGCCACGACGGCGATGGCCAGCCCCGTCCGGGAATGCAGCGTCGCCACGTCATCGTGGTTCTCCGCGGTTTCCCCGGCGACCGCGAAGGTCACCCCGCTGACCCGGCCGATCGTGTCCGGCAGGATCTTGTCCCGCAGGTCCAGCAGCGCCCGGTCGGACCGGGCGTCGGTGCCGTTTCCGGCGAGCGGGACGTTGACCACCAGCGCCCGGCCGTGGGCGACCGGCTCCGTGCTGACGCCGCCGGCGGCCACGTCGGCCCGCAGGCGGGTCAGCGCGGTGGCCATCGCCGGGCTGGTCAGCTGGGCCTGCGACCGGGCGGTGACCACGACCTGGGCGGGCGCCGGGCTGCCGGGGAAGGCACGCTGGATCTCGTTGATCGAGTGGACCACGGGCAGGCTGGCCGAGAATCCCCCGTCGGCCGGGTTGGCCAGCCGCAGGCCGGCCGCCGGTGCGGCCAGGGCCAGCATGCCGATCAGGGCCACCGACCCCCACGCGACCGGGTGGCGCACCACGCGGCGGGCCAGGCCCGCCCACAGCCGGGACTCCCTGGCCGCCGTCCGCCGGCGGCCGAGGAACGGGATCCGGCCGCGGTCGGCCCACTGGCCCAGCCAGGACAGCAGGGCCGGCAGCACGGTGACCGAGCCGACGACCGTGACGCCGACGACCATGATGGCGCCGATGGCGACGCCGGTGAACACGGAGTACCCGGTCAGGAACAGCCCGGCCAGGGCGATCATCACGGTCAGCCCCGAGACCACGATGGCCCGGCCCGAGGTCCGGGCCGCGGTCCGCAGGGCCTGCGCGGTGCTGGCGCCGGCGGCCCGCTCCTCGCGCTCGCGGCGCAGGTAGAACAGGGAGTAGTCGACGCCGACGGCCATCCCGATGAGCAGCATGACCTCGGAGGTGCTCGACCCGACCGGCAGCCACTGGCCGGGGATGGCCAGCAGCGAGATGGCCGTCACCACGGCCGTGCCGGCCAGCAGCAGCGGGATGCCGGCCGCGATGAGGGCGCCGAAGGTGAGCAGCAGCAGGACCAGGGTCACCGGGATCGAGGTCAGCTCGGCCTGGTGGAAGTCGTGGCCGATCTGCTGGTTGGCCACCCGGTCCTCGCTCGCGTCACCCGCCTCGGTGACGAGCAGGGACGGGTGCGCGGCCTGCACGGCGGCCACCGCCCGCAGCGCCGGCGCGACCCGGCTGTCCTCGTCGTTGCCGTTGCCGGGCACGGTGAAGTTGATCAGCTCCGAGCGGTGGTCGGCCGAGATGACCGGCGGCAGGATGTGGGCCGCGGTGCGGGGCAGCGCCCGCAGCCGCGCCGTGACCTGCGCTGCCGCCGCGCGGACGGCGGGGTCGGCGATCACGGTGCCGTGCCGGGACTGGATCAGGATGTGCTCGGCCGGCGGCGAGGTGACCTTCAGGTCATTGAGCGTCCGCTCGGCCTGGCCGGACTGGCCGGTGTCGTAGGACTGGATGTTCGGCGTGTGCAGCATCTGGCCGACGGCGAACGCGGCGACCACCATGACCAGCCAGGTCAGGACGGCCAGCTTCTTGTGCCGGGCACTCCAGGCCGCGATTCGTTCCGTATAGGGGGCATGGGCGCGGTGGCGGCTCGGCGGGTCGGATTTAGGCAATACTGAAGACTGCGGCTGGCGCATTTCGGGCCTTCCTGTGGTGGGAGCTTGTCGCGGCGGCCGGGTCCCTCGCCCCTGAGCGGCAACTCAGGGGCGAGGGCACTTCCCGGCGGTCAAGGCAGGGTCAGGGGGTCAGGGACTGCAGCGGGCCGGGCTGGGCGAGGACGTCCCTGGCCGCGGCGAGCGGGTCCGCGGGCGCCCGCAGGACGGCCCGGGCGACCAGGGCGTGCACCCTGGCGGTGGCCACGAGCACGTAGTTGAAGATCAGGAACAGGACCAGGCAGGCGGCCGCGGTGAGCAGCGCCCTGGGCAGGGTGTCGACGTACACGCCCCAGCTGTCCGCCGTGCCCGGGCCGTTCGGGAAGTAGCCGAGCTGGATGCCGTGCACGGTGTGGCCGTTGAAGGTGTTCGGGATGTACCGGTACCAGATCGGGGTGCTGATCCCGGCCAGGAAGACCAGCCACACGGTGACGACCACGGTGTCCAGGACGAACAGCGGCACCCAGAGCCCGAGCAGGTAGGCCAGGTCGCGCCAGGTGGCCCGGTCGCGCCAGCGTGTCTTCGCCTGGGCGAAGATGCCCGTCCCGGTCACCGGCCGGTAGCGGCCGCGGACCGGCTCGGTGAACACCTGCCGCAGCCGGAACCGCTCGGCGTTCGCGCAGCCGCGCACGGCCCCGGCGGCCCCGGCGAGCAGCGGGATGCCCGCGATCGTGACCGACAGCATCGCCGCCGTCGTCACCACAGTCAGCGAGGCGGCGAACAGCAGCCACCCGGACGCGAAAATGTAGACCATGAGGAACCAGGCGCTGCGCCACAGGCTGCCGGAGATCAGCAGGCTCAGCGGGTTGCGCCGGGCACTCAGCCGGAGCTCGCGGGCAGGGGTGCCGGACATCGTTACCCCACCTCTCGCATCAGCTTCTCCACGGCCCGGACGTGCTCGGTGAGCTGCGCGAGCTGCGTGCGCATCTCCTGCTGGTTGGCCACTGCCTCCTCGGCGAGCTTGCGGTAGTGGGCCATGGCGACGGCGTCGGCGCGGTGGCGCTGCAGCCGGAAGTAGGACCAGACGATCACGGCCACCGCCACGCAGATGGCCAGGGGAATGCCCAGGCCGATGGTGATGGCGGTGTAGTTCGTTCCGCTGGCCAGAACGTGGGTCATCGTCGGCTCGCTTCCATCGTTGTCATGCCTTCCTGCATCTTCAGGGGTTCCTCAGGGGACTCACTGGTCCAGGGCGCCGTCGCCGGCCTCGGCGGCGGCTTCTTGAATGGCCTCGGTGATCGTCTCGGCCGTGATCCGGATGTCGAACGGGGCCAGCGTGTAGTACTTCATCGCCTTCCCGTCCTCCGACAGCTCCAGCTGCCCGGTCACCAGGCCCGCCTTCTCCAGGCGGTCCAGGTGCATGTAGAGCAGCGGGCGGGACATCCCGAGCCGCCGGGCCAGCTCACTGACGTGCACTCGCCCGCCCGTCAGCTCGGCCACGACTCGCATCCGCTGCACGTTGGCCACGGCCGTCAGCACGGCCAGCAGCCCGGCCTTGTCACTCAGCGTGGGCTCCCCGGATAGCTTGCTTTCACCTGTCAGTAAGAACTTACATGTGAAGTGCCGGCGCGTCAATCGGGTTGCGGGGCATGATGGTCGGCATGGGCGAGCTGATCGTGCTGCGGCACGGCGAGACCGAGTGGAGCCGGTCCGGCCAGCACACCGGCCGCACCGATATCCCGCTGACGGCCAAGGGCGAGGCGGCCGCCGCGGCCCTCGCGCCGGCCCTGGCCCGGCGCGACATCTGCGCCGTGTTCACCAGCCCCGCGGGCCGCGCCGTGCGCACCGGCGAGCTGGCCGGCCTCATCGGCCCGGACGTCCGCTGGCCGGTCAAGGTCGAAGCGGACCTGCAGGAATGGGACTACGGCGGCTACGAGGGCCGGACCACGGCCGACATCCGGAAAGAGCGGCCCGGCTGGTACCTGTGGCGCGACGGCGTGATCCCCGGTGATGCGGAGCACCCCGGCGAGACCGTCGAGCACGTCGGCGAGCGGGTGGACGCCGTGCTCGCCGCGGCCGCGCCCCTGCTGGACGACGGGGACGTGGCGCTGGTCGCGCACGGGCACGCCCTGCGCATCCTGACCGCCCGCTGGCTGCGGCTGGACGCCGACTGCGGGCGGCTGTTCCGGCTGGATACCGGCACGCTGTCCACCCTCGGGACCGAGCACGGCATGCCGGTCATCACCAGCTGGAACGTCCCGCCGGCGGCCTAGGGCTGGGTAAAGCCCCAGTTCAGCAGGCGGGCGGCGTCGCTGACGGCGACCGGCGGGGTGTAGGCCACGCTGGCGTGCAGGACCACGCCGATCAGGGTGCGCGAGCCGCGGGTGGCCTCGAACAGCAGGCACGTGCCGGCCGCGTGGGTGTAGCCGGTCTTGATCCCGGTCGCGCCGGCGTAGGACCCGACCAGCTTGTTGGTCTGGACCCACAGGTAGCGGCGATGGCCGTCGCCGGCCGGCAGGGCATAGCTGCGCTGGGCCACGATCTGCCGGAACAGGGGCCGGGCCATGACCCGCTCCCCCAGCTTGATCAGGTCGGCCGGGGTGGAGTAGGTCGAGTACTCGGTCGGCACCGGCAGGCCGGCGAAGTCGGAGAAATGCGTGGCGTGCATCCCGAGCGCCGCCGCCAGCGCGTTCATCCGGCCGATGAACGCGGCCGGGCCGGGACCGTAGGCGGTGGCCAGCAGGTAGGCGGCGTCGGCGCCGGACGGGAGCAGCATCCCCTCCAGCAGCTGCTGCGCGGTCAGCACGTCCCCGGCGACCAGGCCCGCGCTGCTGGCGTCGTTGCGCCGCGCGTAGGCGACGGCGGCCGGGGTGACCCTGATCTTCTCGTCCAGGTGCCCGGCCCGCAGCACGACCAGCGCGGTCATCACCTTGGTGATGCTGGCCATGGGCCGCCGGACGCCGAGGCCCTGGCTCCACAGCAGCGCGCCGCCCCCGGCGTCGGCCAGGGCGCCGCCGCTGACCGCCTCGGCCGGCGCGGCCCGGGCGACCGCCACCCGGGCGAACGACGGCGCGGGCGCCATCACGGTGACCGCCGCCGCCGTAAAAGCGGCCAGGCCGCCCGCGACGAGCCGGACCCGCCTCCTCGACATCAGACCGGGACCCGAAGTACGCACTCATCGATCAAACCAGCCCGCACGGGTGCGAAACCACCAGGATCCGCCGATAGGAGACCGGAGGGATCAGGGCACCGGGGTCAGGCGCGCTCCATGCCGAACCGCTCCATCAGCGCCCGTTCCTCCTCGGGCGCCGGCGGCTGCTCCCGGTGCCACAGGTCGTGCAGCGCGGCGAAGTAGGCGTCCATCGCCGGCGCGTGGATGACCAGGAGCCGGGCCGGGCCGGGACCGCCGTTGCCGAAGGTGTGCGCGGTCCCCCGCGGCACCAGCACGAACCCCTCGGGCCCGACGGCCAGCTCGGAGCCGTCGATGATGACCGACACCAGCCCGTCCAGGACGAAGTAGGCCTCGGAGCAGTTGAGGTGCCGGTGCGGCGGCGGCCGCCGGCCGCCGGGGGGCAGGGTGCGCTCCATCAGCGACAGGTCCCCGCCGTCCTGCTCGGCCAGGGCCTTGAAGTACATGACGCTGCCCCGGGCGCTGAACTGCGCCCGGCCCTCGCCCGGCCCGAGCACCTCCCCGGCGCTCACGCCGCGGCCCGGCGCCGCCGCGCGGCGGCCGCGGCCCGGACCGGGAAGAACAGCACCTGGCGCGGGATCCGGGCGGTGGACTCGTAGGCGGCCCGCAGGGCCAGGCTGGTGGCCGCGTCGGTGACCGCGCTGGCCGGGGTCCCGTACAGGCGGCGGGCCCAGCGCGGCAGGCTGGCGAAGGCCAGCGCGTTCAGCGGCGGCACGACCAGCCGCAGGGCGGTCAGCTCGGCCGGCAGCCGCGGCGTGAACGACCCGCGCAGCGCCAGCCGGGCCTCCGGGGTGGCCCGCAGCGCGGGCCGGACCGTGGCGTAGTAGTCGTCCAGCGCGGCCAGGCTGGCCGGGACGATCGCCGGGTCCAGGCCGACCACCTCGGCGCTGCGCACCTGCTCGGCCACGAACCGGTCCAGCTCGCTCGCGCTGACCGGCACGCCGCTGCGCCGGGCGATCTCCGCGTACGACGAGATCTCCCCGCAGTGCACCCACAGCAGCAGCCCGGGCTCGTCCAGCCGGAACACCCGGCCCTGGTCGTCGGTCCCGGTCAGCGACGAGTGGATCTTGCGGAGCCGCCGCCCGGCCCGCTCGACGTCCTGGGTGGAGCCGAACGTCCGGACCCGCACGAACTCGGTCGTCCGGGTGAATCGCCCCCAGGCCTGGCTGCGGTCGGCCAGCGAGGTGTTCTGCCAGGTGCCCCGCATCACGTCGGGGTGCAGGGCCTGCAGGTACAGCGCCCGCAGGCCGGCGATCCACATCACCGGCTCGGCCATGATCCGCCAGGTCACCGAGCCGGGACCGAAGAGCCCGTCATCCGCCATGGCAGTACCTCCGCGCCGGCCGGTCACTCAGGACGGGTTTCGTCCTCCACCCAGCTTAGATACGCCGTCGTGCCCGCCACGATCGGCGTGGCGATGATTTCCGGCTCGTCGTAGCTGTGCCGCTCGGCCAGGAACTCGGCCAGCTCGTCGAACCGGTCCGCGGGCAGCTTGAGCAGGATCAGCCACTCCTCGGCGCGCTCGATCGTGTCTTCCCACCAGTAGGTGCTCGAGATCGGGCCGGTCACCTGCGCGCAGGCGGCCAGGCGCGCCGCGACGGCAGCGTGCCCCAGCTCGATCGCCTCGGCGCGGGAATCGGTCGTGGTCTGCACCTGGAGAAACTGCGGCCCGGTGCCGGCCGCGGGGCTCTTGCCCGGCATGGGCATGATCGTACGCCTGCCGCGGCGCGCCCGGCATCGCTAATAAAGACGCCCGTTTCCCCCGGTGCGGCCGCCCGCCGCGAGCGGTAGCGTGGCCTGCCTGCGACAGGAGGCACCAGCCGTGACCGGGTCATTTCACCTGATCGTCAACCCGGCCGCGGGCGGCGGCCGGGCCGTGCAGTCCGCGGCCGAGGCGGCCGGCGTGCTGGCCGCGCTCGGGCTCCGCCACCGGGTGACCCGGTCGGCCAGCCTGGCCCACGCCCGCGAGCTGGCCGCGGCGGCGGTCGACGCCGGCCACGTGGCCGTGGCGGTGGGCGGCGACGGGATGGCCGGGGCGGTGGCCGGCGCGGTGGCCGGCCAGGGCCCGGATGGCGTGCTGGGCCTCATCCCGGCCGGCCGCGGCAACGACCTGGCCCGGGTGCTGGCCATCCCGGCCGGTCCCGAGGCGGCGGTCGCGCTGCTGGCGGGCGGGACGCCGCGGCGGGTGGACCTGATCGGCGTGCGCGTCGGTGACCGGCCGGAGCTGGCCGTGGCCGGCAGCGTCTACGCGGGCCTGCCGTCGGTGGCGGGCGAGATCGCCAACGCGACCCGCTGGCTCACCGGGCCGGCCGTCTACCCGGTCGCGGCGCTGCGCGCGCTGGCCGGCTGGAGCCCGGTGACGTTCCGGCTGGGCGGAGCGCCGGCCGGCCCGGCGGAATTCCCCGGTTACGCCGTGGTCATCGCCAATATCCCCTACTTCGGGGCCGGGATGATGGCCGCTCCCCCGGCCCGGCCCGATGACGGCGAGCTGGACATCGTGACGATGCGGCATGGCTCCCGGCTCGCCTTCCTCCGCGTGCTGCTGCGGATCCGGGCCGGCACCCACGTGGCGCTGCCCCAGGTCGGGCTGGACCGCGCCGCGGCGGTGACGCTGACCATGGACCGCGCGCTGCCGGTCGCGGCCGACGGCGAGGTGCTGCCGGGGGCCGGCCCGCTGCCGGCCGGCACGCCGCTGGCCGTCCGGGCGCTGCCCGGCGTGCTCCGCGTGCTGGCCCCGGCCGCTGGCGGAGCATGATGAGGGCCGACAGCGCCGGGCGGGCGTGGGTGGCGGCGCTGCCCGCGGAACTGGACGGGCAGCGGGCCATCCTGACCGGCCTGCTCGACCACTGCGCGGCCGACCCGCGGGTCAGCTGGCTGGTCATCGGCTGCTCGCTCGGCCGCGCGGCGGCCGACCGGCTGTCCGACCTGGACCTCGGCGCGGGCGTGCCCGCCGCCGACTTCGACGCCGCCCGCGCGGGCCTGCGCCGCGCCGTCGACGCCCTCGGCGACCTGGTCGAGAGCTTCGAGCACCAGCTTCCCGGCGTAACGGGGCCGCACTCGAGGATCTTCGCCCAGTACGCCGACCGCTGCCAGGTGGACCTGGTGGTCATGGCCGACTCGGTGGACGCCGGGCGGGTCCCCGACGTGGTCGTGCTGCATGACCCCGCCGGGCGGGTGGCAATCGCGGGCCCCAGCGCACCGGTGACCCCCGGCCAGGTCCGGGAGTGGGCCTTCCTGGGCTGGTGCGCGCTGGCCGACCTGGGCAAGTACCTGCGCCGCGGCTCAGCGTGGGAGGCGCTGGCCCGGCTGGACGAGGCCCGCGCGCAGCTGTGGAAGCTGCAGGCCGCGGCGGCCGGGGTGGCCCAGCCGCAGTACGGGCTGACCAGCATCCTGGACTTCGCGCCCGGCCGCGTCCCGCCGGAGAATGCCGCGGCGGTCGCCGGGCTGGAGCCGGCCGCGCTGCTGGCCGCGGCGCGGCAGGCGGCCCGGCTGCTCGGCGAGGCCGGGGACCGGCTGGGCCCGGAGCACCGGGATGCGCTGCCGGCCGCCATGGCCCGCTACATCACGGCGGACCTGGCCGGCCTGACGGCCGGGGAGACCGGGCCGGACATGGGAGCGCCAGCCAGGGCCTGAGGCTGGTAAGGCCCTGACTGGCGCCGCTCTAGGTGACCGCGACTGCCGGGTAAGGCAGGCCGGTCAGTATCCGTAACCCCCCGAGCCGCCCGCGGTGGACGAGGAGACCGGCTTGGGGGCCTTGGCCAGCTTGGCCCCCTTCGGGGTCAGGGCGTACCACAGGCCGCCGCTCGTGTTGACGCCGTTGCCGGTGATCTGGCCGGGCTTGGTGTCCTTCACGAACAGGTACAGCGGATGGCCGTCGTAGGTGGCCTGCGTGATGCCGCCGGTCCCCTTGATCGTGCCGAACGTGCCGGGCAGGCCCGAGCCGGACGGCGTGCCGGTCAGCGCGGGCCAGAAGGTCAGGCACGTCGCGTCGCAGTTGGACTTGGTCGGCGTGTCGATCGCGAACATGTACACCGTGAAGCCCTGGGCGGTGGTCAGCACCTGGCTGCCGCCCGCCGTCGTGACCGACTTGAGGCCCGCCGCGGACGTGCTCGCCTTGACCGGGGCGGCGGCCGGGCTGGAGGCCGCCGAACCGCCTCCGGAGCCGGAACCCGATGTGCTGCCGCTGCCGGATGCGCTACTGCTCCCGCAGGCGGCCAGCAGAGCCGCGGCGGCGGCGACGCCCGGCGCCACCCACCATCGGTTACGCATATTGATCACTCCATTCGCATCAGAGGCTGTTCCCGCCCCATGTCCTCCAGCACGTATCCGGAGCCGAGATCGTTCACGGGAAGCTCAGTCCGATATCCGCTGGCAGAGCCAGGCCAGTGACAGCGGGTACCGGTAATCAATCGCGGCGTGAGTGGCGTCAAACAGCTCAAACCGGACCACCTCGTCGGCCACCCCGACGTCGGCCAGGGCGGCCCGGAAGGCCGTGGCGCCGAGGTCCAGGAAGAAGTCGTCGGCGGTGCCGGCGTCGATCCAGATGGCCCGCAGCGAGCGCAGCGCCTGCGCGTACCGGGGCGCCATCCGGACCGGGTCCCAGTCCAGCCACCGCTCCCAGACCTCGGGGCGGAGCTCCGCCGTCACCGGGTCGAACGGCAGCTCGACCGACCCGTCCTCGCGCGCGGAGAAGCAGGCCGCGACGCCGAGCAGGCCGAGCAGCGTCATGTCGGCCGCCCGGGTGAACGCGACCCGGGAGCGGAAGTCGTCCCACCAGCGCCAGATGTCGCCGTCGTAGGCGCGCAGCAGCCGGGCGGCGGGCCCGAAGTCGCGCAGGTAGGACTGCTCGTAGAGGGCGTCCCCGGCGTGCGTGGCGAGCGCCCCGAACAGGTCGGGCCGCAGCATCGGGGTGATCATCGCGCCGAACCCGCCGCTGGACTTGCCGGTGATCGCCCGGTGCTCCGGGCCGGACTGGGTCCGGTACCGCGCGTCGACGAACGGCACGACCTCCTCGCACAGGTAGGAGTGGTACCGGCCGGTGCCCGGCGAGTCGACGAACTGGCTGCCGCCGTAGGCCGTCCACGCGTCGGCGTAGACCACGATGGCGGGCGGCGCGTCGCCGCGGCTGAACATCGCGTCGGCCGTCTCGATGAAGGGCTGGCGGAACGGCGACCGGTTCCGCCACATGGCCACGTGGCCGGTGTAGCCCTGGATCACGTAGACCGACGGGTACCGCCGGCCGGGATCGGCGTCGTAGCCGGGCGGGACGTACACCCACAGCGGGCGCTCGCTCGGGTCGCCCAGCGGGTTTCCGGCCAGCAGCTCGCTGGCGATGACGTGCTCGTCCAGGCGCCCCGCGAGCTCCGCGGACCAGGGCAGCATGAGTCCTCCATCAGGTCGGATCGGCTGGGGAACCCATCACACCACGCTGGGCGCGGGCCACCCGGCCGGCTTACGGTCAGACCATGCCCGAAACTCAGCAGCTCGGCCGCGATCCGCTCGAGCAGGATTTCGCCCGCGCGGTCCGCGCTATGTCCGCGTCCGGCCCGGCCCGCATGCTGGGCCGCCTCACCCCCGAGCGCGGCCTGGAGCTGTTCGAGGCCCAGCTGGCCTCGCGGATGCTGGACGTGGCCGCCCGGGTGCTGCGCGCCCGCGGCGCCGGCTACTACACGATCGGGTCGGCCGGCCACGAGGGGAACGCGGGCGTGGCGGCGGCGCTGCGGCTCACCGACCCGGCGCTGCTGCACTACCGGTCCGGGGCGTTCTACCTGGCCCGGGCCGCGCAGGCGGGCCGCGACGGCGTCACCGACGTGCTGCTCGGGCTGGTCGGCGCGGCCGACGAGCCGATCGCCGGCGGCCGGCACAAGGTGTTCGGGCACCGGGACCTGAACGTGATCCCGCAGACCTCGACCATCGCCTCGCACCTGCCCCGGGCCGTCGGCGTGGCGTTCGCGCTGGACCGGGCGCGGCGGCTCGGCCTGCGGGCGCCGTGGCCGGAGGACGCCGTCGTGGTGTGCAGCTTCGGCGACGCGTCCATGAACCACTCCACCGCCGCGGGCGCTCTCAACACCGCGGCCTACTGCGCCTACCAGGGGCTGCCGCTGCCGCTCCTGCTGGTCTGCGAGGACAACGGCCTGGGCATCAGCGTGCGCACGCCGCCGGGCTGGGTCACCGCCGCCCGGTCGGGCAGCGCCGCCATCCCCTACTTCCGCGTCGCGGGCGAGGACGTCGCCGCCGTGCACGACGCCGCGCTGTCCGCCGCGGCCGTGGTGCGCGAGCGCCGGGCGCCGGCGTTCCTGCACCTGCCGGCGGTCCGCCTCGGCGGGCACGCGGGCTCGGACGTGGAGTCGGCCTACCGCAGCCCGGCCGACCTCGCTGCCGACGCCGCCCGCGACCCGCTGACCGCCACGGCCCGGCTGCTGGTGGCGGCCGGCGTGCTCAGCCCGGCGCAGGTGCTGGAGCGGTACGAGGCGTGCCGGGACCGGGTGCTGACCCGGGCCGGCGCGCTGGCCGGGGCGCGGCCGCTGGGCTCCGCGGCGGAGATCATGGCCCCGCTCGCGCCGCGCCGCCCGGCGGTGGTGGCCGCGCACGTGACCCCCGCCGGCGGCCCGCCCGCCGCGCCGGTCACGCTCGCCCAGGCGATCAACCAGACCCTGGCCCGCGAGCTGGCCGCCCGGCCCGGCATGCTCGTCTTCGGCGAGGACGTGGCGCGCAAGGGCGGCGTCTACGGCGTGACCCGCGGGCTGCTGCGCGAGTTCGGCGCGGGCCGGGTGTTCGACTCGGTCCTGGACGAGCAGTCGATCCTGGGGCTGGCGCTCGGCGCCGGCCTGGCCGGGCTGCTCCCGGTCCCGGAGATCCAGTACCTGGCCTACCTGCACAACGCGGCCGACCAGATCCGGGGCGAGGCCGCGACGCTGTCCTACTTCTCGCGGGCGCAGTACCGCAACCCGATGGTGGTGCGCGTCGCCGGGCTGGCCTACCAGAAGGGCTTCGGCGGCCACTTCCACAACGACAACTCGGTCGCCGCCCTGCGCGACATCCCCGGCCTGGTCATCGCCTGCCCGGCCCGGCCCGACGACGCGGCCGCCATGCTGGCCACCTGCCTGGCCGCGGCCGACACCGACGGCACGGTCAGCGTGTTCCTGGAGCCCATCGCGCTGTATCACGAGCGCGACCTGCTGGAGGCCGGGGACGACGGCTGGCTGGCCCGGCTGCCGGCTGAGCCGCAGCACGTCCCGGTCGGCCGGGGCCGCTGCCACGGCGACGGGCGCGACCTCACGATCGTGACGTTCGGCAACGGGCTGCGGATGAGCCTGCGGGCGGCCGGGCGGCTGGCCGCCGACGGGATCGGCTGCCGCGTCCTGGACCTGCGCTGGCTGGCCCCGCTGCCGGTCGAGGACCTGCTCCGCGAGGCGTCGGCCACGGGCCGGGTGCTGGTCGCGGACGAGACCCGGCGCACCGGCGGCGTGGCCGAGGGCGTCATCAGCGCCCTCGCCGACGCGGGCTTCACCGGCCGGGTCCGCCGGGTGGCCAGCGAGGACAGCTTCATCCCGCTCGGCGACGCGGCCGCCGCCGTGCTGCTCAGCGAGGCCGCCATCGAGGCCGCGGCCTGGGAGATCGTGCACTGACGCGGGCCGCGTCCGCGTCCCGATCGCGCCCGGCAGGGTGTTCGCAGCAGAGTGCGCCACTTGTCATGAGGTAGTCACCGGTCATTCACGCCCCGCCGGCAAGATCGTGACATGGCCAGTGTCCCGGACGAGCCGGATCCCCTCGCTGACCCCCCGCCCGCGGCCGACGACGACCTGGCCACCGCCGACCTGGCCACTGCTGACCTGGCCACTGCCGACCTGGCCACTGCCGACCTGGCCACCGCTGACCTGGCCACCGCTGACCTGGCCAGTGCTGACCTCGCCAGTGCTGACCTCGCCAGTGCTGACCTGGCCACCGCTGACCTGGCCACCGCCGACCTGGCCAGTGCCGTGGTCCTGTTCGACGGTGTCCTGTTCGACGGCGTCCTGCTCGAAGGCGACGACTCCGGCCCGTCCCGGCGCCAGGTGCTGGCCGGCGCCAGCGGCGCCGGCCTGCTGGCCGCCCGCCGGCCCGGCCCGCTGACCCTGCCGCGCCCCCGGGCCGCGCCGGCCGTCTCGGCCGACGGCACCCCCGAGCAGATCCACCTGACCTGGGGCCGGGACCCGGCCACCAGCATGTCGGTGTCGTGGGCGGCCCCCGACCCGGCCGTCCGGCCGCGGGTCCTGCTGCGGTGGCCGGGCGGCTCGCGGGTGTCCTCCGCGGTCCGCCGCACCTACACCGACGGGCTCAGCGGCGAGGTCGTCTGCACCTACCACGCGCAGCTGACCGGCCTGCTGCCCGACACCGTCTACTCCTACGTCGTCACGGCCGACAACGACGGCGCCCCGGCGCCGTTCACCGCCACTTTCCGCACCGCGCCGCGGGGCCGCGCCCCGTTCCGGTTCACTAGCTTCGGCGACCTGTCCACGCCCAACCCCAAGTGGGTGCTGTCTTACGGCCAGGCCGCGTTCGCGGTCGCCGCCGTGGAGTCGTTCCAGCCGCTGTTCCACCTGCTCAACGGCGACCTGTGCTACGCCGGCCTGAACCCGGCGAACCAGCCCGACGTGTGGCGTGACTTCGGCGCCAACAACCAGTCCTCGGCCGCGCACCGGCCGTGGATGCCGTGCCCGGGCAACCACGAGATCGAGTTCGGCAACGGGCCGGAGGGGCTCGCCGCCTACCTGACCCGCTACACGCTGCCCGACAACGGCGTGCCCGGGTTCCGCGGCCGGTGGCACTCCTTCCGGATCGGCTCGGTCCTGTTCGTCTCCCTGGACGCCGGCGACGTCGTCTACCAGGACGCCGGCCCGCTCGTGGCCGGCCCCGATCCCCTGGTCCCGGCCGCCGGTGCCGGGAACGGGCCGATCCCGGCCGGCACCTCGTTCTATATCCGGGGCTATTCGCAGGGGGCGCAGACCGCCTGGCTGGAGCGGACCCTCGCGGCGGCGCGGGGCGATACCTCGGTCGACTGGATCATCGTGCAGATGCACCAGGACGCGACGTCCTCGTCGGCCACCGGCAACGGCTCCGACCTGGGGATCCGGCAGGCCTGGCTGCCGCTTTTCGACCAGTATCAGGTCGACCTCGTGGTGTGCGGGCACGACCACGACTACGAGCGGTCGTTCCCGGTGCGCGGCGTCGACCCGCTGTGCGGCCGCGACGCCGTGACCGGCGCGCCGGTGCAGACCCTGCGGCCGCGCCCGGTCACCACCGACCCGGACGCCACGGTGTTCGACACCACCCACGGGACCGTGCACCTGATCCTCGGCGGCGGCGGGACGAGCGGGCCGCTGGACGAGTACGGGATCAACCCGTCCACCGGGCAGCGGCAGGCCAAGGTGTTCACCCGGCCCAACCACCCCGCCCCGGCCGCGGCGCCCGGCGAGTTCAGCCGGGCAGCCGCCGACGCGCGCGAGGACGCCACCTGGTCGGCCATGCGCGACACGGCCACCGGCTACGGCATCGCGGTCTTCGACGTGCACCCCGGCGAGGTGCGCGGCGGCATGACCAGCATCATGATGCGCTACTTCCACGCCCCCGGCGCCGACCCCCTGCACCCCGACACCGGCCACCCCGGCGCCCCCACCTCCAAGTACACCGAGTTCGAGACCATCACCCTCGTCCGCCGCCGCTCCGACGCCTAACCCCCCGCCGCCCGCCGCCCGGGCCGCGCCGCGCCGCCCGCCGCCAGCCGCCCGCCGCGCGCCGCTGTTGGCGCCGAGCACGCTCCCCGCCGGGCCCAGCGTGACGCTTCTTGCTGTTATCAGCCTGACGGGCCGTCCGACTGGGCTGGTTCATGATCCCGCAGGCTTTTGGCTACCAGGGTGTGCCAAACCCTGCGCGCTCATGACAAACCCCCTCCCGGCCACTCCGTCCGCCTCCAACGCCGCCCCGCATCGCTCCCCGCAGCCACACCAGCCACTCCTGCAACACCAGCACCCCGCGTAGGGGTCGCTCCTGGGCTGCCGCCCCCCAGACCTCATGATCGTGACCGATTTACCGGCAGATCCAGCGGAAACTCGGTCACGATCACGTCCGGCCGCCACGTGGGGCGGGCGGGTGCCGCGACGGTCCAGCGGGCCGGCGGTTCGGGCTGGCCCGTCACTATCGACCGTCTGTGCTATCGACCGTCTCGCTATCGGCTGTCCCGCTATCGGCCGTCTGTGCTATCGGCCGTCTGTGCTACTCTCAGAACGTGCGTTCTGACGATAGTACGACCATTCGACAGCGGACCTTCACGGAGGAGGCGCGCCGCGCGCAGATCATCGCGTGCGCGATCGAGGTGCTGGCCGAGCTCGGGTACGCCCAGACGTCGTTCGCGCGGATCGCGGAGCGGGCGGGCATCAGCAAGAGCGTGATCTCCTACCACTTCGGCGGCAAGGACGAGTTGCTCGAGGCGGTGGCCCAGTCGGTGTATGCCGAGGGCGCGCGGTACATGGTGCCGCGAGTCCAGGCACAGCAGTCCGCGGCGGCGGTGCTCAGCGCCTACCTGCGGGCGAACCTCGAATTCATCCGCGACCACCGCACGGACATCGACGCGGTCACCGAGGTCCTCCTCAACGTGCGCCGGGGCGACGGGTCGCGGCGCTTCGCCGGCGGCCCGGGCGGGATGGAGCCGGCCGTCCGGCCGCTGCAGGAGATCCTGCGGCGCGGCCAGGAGGAAGGGGCGTTCGGCGAGTTCGACACCCGCACGATGGCGTGGGCGATCCGCGCCCTGGTGGATGGGGTGAGCAGGCGGCGGGCCCTGGACCCGGAGTTCGACTTCGACACGTGCATCGACGAGACGGTCGCGCTGGTGGAGCGCGCCACGCGCAAGGCCGGGCCGTGACGCCGGGCGGCCGCGGTGCAGCGGATCCCGCGCCCCGGCGGCGCCTGTGGGGGCCGGCGCTGCTGGTCAGGCTGGTCATCAACCTGGCCGCACCCGTGCTGGCCTATGTGCTGGTGCGGCCCCACGTGCACAGCGACGTCGCCGCGCTCGTCGCGGGCGCGGCCGTCCCCATCGCCTACACAGCCGGCGTCCTGGTGCGGCGCCGCCGCCTGGACGCCATCGGCGCCTTTGCCATCGCGTGCTTCGCGGTCGGCCTGCTGCTGGCCGTGGCCACCGGCGGGAATGAGCTGGTGTTCAAGCTCCGCGAGGAAATCTGGTCCGGGCCGGCCGGGCTGGCCTGCCTGATCTCCGTCGCGGTGGGCCGGCCCCTGTTCCTGCTGGCGCTGCAGCTCGCGGCACGACGCAACGCCGAGATCGCCGGGCGGATCAGCGACCCGCCGGCCCGCCGGATCGCCGCCGTGACCACAGCGGTCACCGGGATCATCCTCGTCGTGCACGCGGTGGTCATCGCCGCTCTGGCCCTGACCGTCAGCACCACCGTGTTCCTGGCGGCCAAGGCACCCATCAGCCTGGTCACGGTCGGCGGCGGCGCGGCCGCGCTGGTGTGGTGGATCCGCCGTCAGCTCACGAGCGCCAGCACAGTCAGGGAAAGGAGGATCACCATGCCCATCGTCACGATCCCCAGAACGGACGTCACCAGCGAGCAGGTCGGGGCGGCGCTGCGCGACGGGCTGGATGACCGCTACGACGTGCTGCCGGGGATGCGGATGCCCCGCCTCCCGGTGGGCCGCCCGCAGGCGGCCGGCCGCGACGAGATCGTGGTCGGAAAAGGGTCAAGCCCGATGGTCCGTGCCCAGGTGACGGTCATCCACCGGGCGGACCGCACCGACATCCGCATCACCCCCGGCGGGGTGGCCGGAGATCTAGTGATGAACACCCTGGGGATCGCCCGCCGGATCCGCCACGTCCTGCTGGCTGCCCCCGGCCTCGGCGCCTAGCGTCGCGCGGGGGCCGGCCAGCTACCGCGGCTCCCAGCGCCAGCCGTCGTTGTCCTCGCAGGTGATGACCTTGCCGTCGCCGGCCAGGCCGGTCACGCCGTGGTCGGAGTTCCGGCAGATCTCGCCCGGCTCGTAGCACTTGCCGCCGTTGGTCAGCGGGTGGCACGACGCCGGGGGCGGCGGGGGCGGAGGCGCCGGCTTCTTCGACACCGGCGCCGCAGGCGGCGGGGGCTTGGGGGCCGGGGGCTGCGAGGCAGGCGGCGCGGGCGGCCGGGTCGGCGCTGGGGTGGACGCCGCCGCCCGGGCCGTCGGCGGCGCGGACGAGGGCGGCGGCGGAGACGACAACGGCACCGGCGCCTCGCTGGCGGCCTGGGCCGGCGTCACGGACGCGGCGGCCGCCGTCGCGTGGCTGGCGTTGCCGGCCGGGCTGATGCTGCCGCAGCCGGCTACGGCGAGGGCGGCCAGCACGGCGGCGAGCAAGGCGGTGCGCATGAGCCAGGTCTCCCGTCATCAGGTCATTGACACGAGGTGTGACGTCTCAGTCACGGGGCCGGAGCACGCCCGCTGGGGCGATAGGAGGCACGGGCTGGCCGGCGCAGGCGCTCGCCGGACGGCAAAGGCCCTCGCCGGCCGGCGCAGGCGCTCGCCGGACGGGGCCGGGAGGGCCTGCCAGCCTCGCCGCCGGGCACTGCTGCTGAAAGGGGGACCAGCAGGGCCCAGCTGAGAGGCCGTGCGCAGGGTCCGGCGCCCGGACGGTCCGCCCGGCAGCCCGGGCTCCGGACCCTGCCGCTCCGGGATCAGCCGTCGCCGTCGCCGCCGTGGCCGCCGCCGCGCGGGTCGTGACCGTGGCCGTCATGACCGCCGTTCCCCGGCCCGCCGTTCCTGGGACCACCGCCGTTCCCCGGGCCGCCGTTCCCCGGCCCGCCGCGCCCGGGACCGCCGCCGCGCCCGGGACCCCCGCCGTTCCCCGTCCCGCCGTTCCCGGGACCGCCGCCGCGCCCGGGACCGCCGCCGTTCCCGCCCCGGCCCGGCCCGCCGTGATCGTCGAACCGCGCATCGGCCCCGTGATCATCGCCCGCGTCATGCCCGGCCCGCGCCGCGCGGAAGACGCCGGGCATGGCCGTCAGCGTCCCGCTGGCCCCGTGGACCACCTGCGCGGCCGGGCCGCTGCCGGTCGTCGCCGCCGCGGCGATCCCGGCGCCCATGAGGGTGGCCACCGCCGCGACGCCGACCGCGGCGGCGATGTTCCGTGTGCTTCCCATCTGCCGGACTCCTCGTCCTCGTGAGGTGATGACGCACAGCCTGCTCCGGGCTGGGCTAGCAGCACGCTGCCGCAGCGCTAAGGACGGCTTAAGGCCGGCGGCCCGCGGCGGACCGGGCCAGGGGCCTGACGAGTTAAGCCACGGTCATCAGGAGCGCTGCTCGGCGGCGGCCAGCGCCTGCTTAGCCGCGGCGGCCTGGGGCGGGCCGAGCTCGATGACGACCTGGCCGCCGCCGCCCGGGCCGGTGCCCACGGTCAGCGACCCGCCGGAGGCCTCGGCCGCCTGGCGGGCGATGTCCAGGCCGAGGCCGGTCGAGCCGCCGCCGCTGGCGCCGCGGCGCACCGGGTCGCCGTCGCCGAAGCCGGGGCCGGAGTCGGCCACGCACACCCGGGCGCCGCCGCCGGGCCGGGCGGCGAGCAGGACCGCGAACCGCGATCCCTCGGGCGTGTGCGCGAAGACGTTCCCGAGCAGCGCGTCCAGGCAGGCGGCCAGCTCGGCGACGGCGACGGCGACCGGGACCGGCGACGGGGCCAGCGACGTGTCCATGACCCGGCCCTGGTCCTCGGCCAGCACCGACCAGAACGTGGCCCGCTCGCTGACGACCTGCGCCGCGTCGCAGCTGCCCGACTCGCCGCTGCTGCGCTGGCGCGCGTTCTCGATCAGCGCCGTCACCGCGTGCTCGAGCGCCTGGACCTGGACCGTCAGGCGGCCGCCGGCGTCGGCTGACTCGGCCAGCGCCTCGGCCTCCAGCCGCAGGGCCGTGAGCGGCGTCCGGAGCCGGTGGGACAGGTCGGCGATGGACTCCCGTTCCTGCCAGATCAGGTCCCGGATGCGCTCGGCCAGGTGATTGAGGCTCTGGGCCACCTCGCGCACCTCGGACGGCCCGTCCCCTTCGGCCCGCGCGTCCAGGTCGCCGGAGGCGAGCCGGAGCGAGACCCCGGCCAGTTCCTTGATCGGCCGGGTCACCGTGGTCAGCAGCCGGTCGGCGATGGCCACCCCGAGGGCCAGCAGCACCAGGGCGAAGCCGGCCAGGACGAGCCAGGCCTGGGTGACGCCGTGGCTGAGCTCGGCGTTGCTGACGAAGCAGCGGATCACGACGGTGCCGCCCTGGCTCTGCACCGCTTCCAGGATCTCCCGGCCGCTGCCGTCGTCGACGGTGATGCTGCGGCCGCGCCGGGCCAGCCGGACGGCGTCCGTGCGGCGCACCCGCGACCCGAGCTCGGAGCCGTCCGGCAGGAACACCGTCGCGGGCCGGTCCCCGGCCGACTCGATCAGCTGGGTCACGCTGCCCGGCA
Organism: Streptosporangiaceae bacterium; assembly: GCA_036501025.1. Classification (GTDB taxonomy): domain Bacteria; phylum Actinomycetota; class Actinomycetes; order Streptosporangiales; family Streptosporangiaceae; genus DASUBV01. The sequence goes on along the minus strand of DASYBB010000194.1, from coordinate 4,274 downwards.
ATGCCGCCGGGGCCGAGGTGGCGACGGCCGTGCTGAGCTGCTTGGCCTCGGTGGTCGCGGCGTCCAGGGCGTGGTCGGCGGCCAGCGCCCGGATCTGCACCGCCAGCGGCACCACGAACGCCAGCAGCATCATGGCCATGGTGGCCGACACCAGGACGGCCAGCCGCCGCCGCACTAGCCGGTCCCCGGCTCCGGCGGCGCGGCCAGCCGGACGCCGGCCCGCCGGACCGTGTGCAGGTAGCGCGGCTCCTGGGCGTTCTCGCCGAGCTTGCGGCGCAGCCAGGACACGTGCACGTCGACGCTCTTGTCGGCGCTCCCGTAGGGCTGCTGCCACACCTCGACCAGCAGTTCCTGCTTGGTGACCACCGCCCCGGCCCGGGCGGCGAGGTAGTAGAGCAGGTCGAACTCGCGGGGGGTGAGGTCGAGCGCGGTGCCGTCCAGCCACGCCTGCCGGCCGCGGTGGTCGATCCGCAGGCCGCCCACCTCCAGCACGATCTCCTCGCCGGGCTCGGCCGCGCGGCGCAGCACGGCCCGGATCCGCGCGTCGAGCTGGGACGCGCCGTAGGGCTTGACCACGTAATCGTCGGCGCCCGCGTCCAGCGACCGGACCATCTCCGCCTCGCCGCCGCGGGCGGTGGCCACGATGATCGGGACGCTGCTGACCGCGCGGATCATCCGCAGCACCTCGCGGCCGTCCAGGTCGGGCAGGCCGAGGTCCAGGATGACGACATCCGGGTGATCGGACACGGCCAGCTGCAGGCCGCTCATCGCGGTGTGCGCGGCGGCCACCGCGTAGCCGCGGTCGGTCAGCGCCCGCATCACGGCCGTCCTGATCGTGGGATCGTCCTCTACGATCAGCACTCGCGGCATGACCGCACGGTATCCGAAATATGAGCTCCCGCCACGTTTCGGCAGCGGTGACCAGCTTGCCTTAAGGGTGCCTTAACCTCCCGATGACGATCGATGGGGCACAGTGGGCGGATGCGCCGCAGCACCGCCGTGACCACTACCGCCTGGGTGGCGGGCGCCGCGCTGGCCACGGCCGGCGTGACCGTGGCGCTCAGCATCCTGGGCAACGAGCTGCTGGGCAGCGCCGGGCCGGTGTACAGCTCGGCCCAGGTCCGGGCCTCGCTGGCCGCCCAGGGGCCGGCCAGCCCGCCCGCCGCGCCGCGGCCGGGGCACTCCCCGTCCGGCTCGCCGGGCCCGTGGGCGGCGCGGACGTTCAGCGGCGGGACCGTGTTCGCGGCCTGCCTGCAGCACCGCGCGACGCTCACCGACTGGATCCCGGCCCAGGGCTACCGGACGGCCGGGTCTTCGCCCGGGCCGGCGGCGGCGGTCTCCGTCCGGTTCGAGTCGGCGACGGCCGCGCTGGTGGTCACCGTGACCTGCCCGCGCGGCCGGCCGGTCTTCCTCCCGTCGCGACCGCCGGCCCCGCCGAGCGCCACCCCGGCCGCCCCGCCGCCCGCGGCGCGCAGCACCGCGCCGGCCGACCCCGGCCAGGGCGGCAAGCGCAAGGGCACCGGCGGCCCGGGCGGCGGCCACCGCGGCGACGGCTGAGCGGGTCTCAGACCTCGAAGAACACCGTCTCCTGCGGATCCTGCAGCCGGATGTCGAACCGGAAGCTGCCCGGCCGGCCGCCCGGCGGCGGGGTCGCGATGAGCGTGCCGCGCCGCTCGCCGGGCACCGTCGCCAGCACCGGGTCGGCCGCGTTGGCGGCCGGCTCGTCGGCGAAGTAGATCCGCGTCACGACCCGGTCCAGCAGCCCGCGGGCGAACACCGTCACGTCCAGGTGCGGCGCCTCCACGCCGCCGCCCGGCGCCGGCAGGGGTCCGGGCCGCAGCGTGACGATGCGGTAGGTCCCGGCCTCGTCGGTGGCGCTGCGCCCGAACCCGCGGAAGCCGCTGGCCCGCGCCCCGCGCGGGTCGTCGGGATGGCCGAAGCGGCCGTCCGGGTCGGCCTGCCAGGTCTCTACCAGCGCGTCCGGCACCGGCTCCCCGGCCCCGTCCAGCACCCGCCCGGTGATCGTGATCGCGCCCGGCGCGGCCGGGTCGACCACCTCCGGGCCGTCCGGCCACGGCAGCCCGATGGCCAGGAACGGCCCGATGGTCTGCGACGGCGTCAGTCCCGCGGTCACCGGTTCTCCCCGTCCTCGAACACGGCCTGTTCCCGTCCCCGCAGCACGATGTCGAAGCGGTAGCCCAGCGCCCATTCCGCCTCGGTCAGCGAAAGGTCGAACGCGCAGATCATCCGCTCCCGGGCGGCCGGGTCGGGGACCGAGTTGAAGATGGGGTCCTGCGCGAACAGCGGGTCGCCGGGAAAGTACATCTGCGTGATCAGGCGCTGGGTGAAGGCCCGGCCGAACAGCGAGAAGTGGATGTGCTGCGGCCGCCAGGCGTTCAGGTGGTTCTTCCACGGGTAGGCGCCCGGCTTGATGGTGACGAACCGGTAGCGGCCCAGCGAGTCGGTCAGGCACCGGCCGGCCCCGTCGAAGTTCGGGTCCAGCGGCGCGGGATGATCGTCCACCCGGTGCGCGTACCGCCCGGCTGCGTTGGCCTGCCAGATCTCGATCAGCGTGTCGGGCACCGGGCGCCCGCCGGAGTCCAGCACCCGCCCGGTGACGATGATCCGCTCGCCGAGCGGCTCGCCCGGGTGCCGGGTGGTCAGGTCGGCGTCGGCCGGCGTGACCCGCTCGGCGCCGAGCAGCGGCCCGGTGATCTCGGTCAGCCCCTGCGGCAGCGCGACCGGCGCCCGGCGCGGCGCGCGCAGCAGCGTCGACCGGTACTCCGGGGTAGCCAGCCGCGGGTGCACCCCGTCGCCGGGCCGTTCATACGATGGCCAGTTCATGAACTGCCTCTCAGCGCGCGCAGGGCCGTCAGCTCGGCCGGACGGGGAGCCGGTATCTCCGCGAGGTCGGCAGAAACGTCGAGCTCCCAGCCGGTTCGGCTCTTTACTTCCGAAACGGATACCCCGGGGTACACGCCCGTCAGCACGAACTCTCGCGACCGCGGGTCGGGTTCCAGCACGCCGAGGTCGGTGATGATCCGCTGCGGGCCGGCCCCGGTGAGGCCGAGCCGCTCGCGCGCGCCCGGCCCGTCGCCGAAGCCGACCGAGGTGACGAAGTCGACCCGCGGCAGGAACGCCCGCAGGCTGTGCCGCAGCACGATCGTGACCTCCCGGCACGAGCCGGCGATCTCCGGGGCGCCGCCCGCGCCCGGCAGCCGGACCTTGGGCCTCGCGTAGTCCCCGCCGATCACGGTGGTGTTGATGTTGCCGAACCGGTCGACCTGGGCCGCGCCCAGGAAGCCGATGTCGATCCGGCCCGGCTGCACCCAGTAGTTGAAGATCTCCGGCACGCCGACCAGGGCGTCCGCCGTCTGGGCCAGGATGCCGTCGCCGATGGACAGCGGCAGCGCGCCGGGCTTGGCCCCGATGGTGCCCGACTCGTAGATCAGGACCAGGTCGGGGGCGTGGGTGGCGCGGGCCAGGTTGGCCGCCGCGCTGGGCAGCCCGATCCCGACGAAGCAGGTCATGCCCGCCGCCAGGGTGCGCGCGGCGGTGACGGTCATCATCTCGTCCGAGCTGTACTCCGTCATCGGGGTCATCGGGGTCATCGGGCCGCCGCTCCCGCGTAGACCTCGGCGTCGAGCCACCGGGTGAACGCCTCGCGGTCCCGGCTGATGGCGTCCCAGGCCACGTAGTAGTCGTTGTCGCGGACCGAGTAGCCGAGGGCGTAGGACGGGTGCGCGCCGCCCGGCGCCGCCGACACGTACGTCACCGTCCAGGCGGGCAGCACCACCGCCCCCGGCCGCGGGTCCAGCTCGCCGACGATCTCCTCCACCGTGACCACCGACCGCCGCGCGGCCAGCACGGCCTCCTTCTGCACCCCGGTGATGCCCCACAGCTGCACGTTGCCGGCCCGGTCGGCCCGCTGGGCGTGGATGACCGTGACGTCCGGGCGCAGGGCGGCCACGGCGGTCAGCTCCTCCCCGGTGAACGGGCAGGTGACGGCGGCCACGTTCGGGGTCACGGCGGCCAGCCCGGTGCCGCGGTACCCGCGCAGCACGGCGAACGGCAGCCCGGAGGCGCCCGCTACGTAGCGGTTGGCCATGCCGGCGTGGCTGTGTTCCTCCAGCTCGAGCGGGGCCGGCCAGGAGTGCTCGATCGCGTCCCTGAACCGGTGCAGCGACCCGACCCCGGGATTGCCGCCCCAGGAGAACACCAGCTTGCGGGCGCATCCGGCGCCGATCATCTGGTCGTAGATCACGTCGGGGGTC
>DASYBB010000193.1:0-62402 GCA_036501025.1 Streptosporangiaceae bacterium | reverse complement strand
CACCGGCCGGGACGTGAGGCTCGCCGCTGCCTGCCACCTGAGCACCTCCCTGCCCGCGAGAACGGCCGATCCGCCACCCACCCCGTTCCGGAATGAATGTCCTGCTCTTAGCTAAGACTATCGACACCCTCTGACATTTCTCGGCATGATCGCTATCAGTTTCGATTCCCGGTCAAGCCGATCGCTGCGACGCAGGCTGACTGGCTCACCGACAAGACCGGGGTGCAACGGCCTCGCTCAGGGCGTGCCGCGCGGCGGCGCCTGCCGGGCGCCGGGCGCCGGGGCGCCGGCCACAGGCTGAGCCGGGACCGGGTCAGCGGCGGCGCCGGCCCGGGCGAGCGCCAGCGGCACGGCGCCGAGGAGGACCAGGCCCGCGGCCGCCGCGGCCACCAGCGAGCGGGCGCTCGCGTCGCGGGCCTGCTGGCCGGCCCGCGCCAGGCCGGTCCGGGCACGCTGGGCCGGGCGGAGACCGGCGACGGCAGCGGCGGCGGCGGCCGGAGCGGCAGCGGCCGGAGCGAGCACCGACGGGGCCGGGACGGGCGCCGCGGCCCGCGGCATGCGGGTCAGCGCCAGGTACCCCGCGGCCGCGAGCAGGATGAACGGGATCATGCTGTTCGGGTCGGTGCCGACCCCGCCGAGGAATCCCAGGTCCTGGACCAGCACCCAGACGGCCAGGCAGAGCACGGTGAACCCGGCGAGGACCGGGCGGATCAGCCTCGGCCGGCCGCTGAGGAACGCCGCGCCGGTCACCGCGAGCGCGGCCGCGACGAGCAGGTTGACCGCGAACCCGTGCGCCTCGTCGAGCGCGGCGAACCCGGCCAGCCAGCCGGACAGGAAGCCGGGCTGCGGCGTCACCGCCATGGACAGCGCCATCCCGGACAGGCTGCCCAGGTGCCCGTGCGCGGTCCCCGTCCAGAACCCGCGGCCGGGCCACGCCTGCAGAACCGCCATCCCGCTCAGGAGGAGGCCGAGCCCCGCCAGGGTCAGGCGGCCGAGCTTACGGCCCGACCAGGCTCGTGCGGGCAGCGCGATCAGCACTCCGGCGGCCACGTAGAGGGCGGCGGCACCAGGGGCGCCGGACAGCCAGGACAGGCCCGGCGCGAAGATGCCGCCGAGCGACTCCCCGAACACCCAGACGACCAGGCCCCAGCCCGCGCTGGCCAGCCCGGCGAGCCGGGACAGGGTGCCGGCGGGCGCCGCCAGCAGCCAGATGCCGAAGCCGACCTGGATCCACACGGCCGCGGCGGCGGCCGGCACCGGGTGATAGGACCAGGACGTCACGCCCCAGCTCACGATGTGCTGGACCCAGGACGGCGAGGCCGCCGCGGCCGGCGCGATCCCCTGCGACGGCAGGCCGGCCGGCATCCCCGGCTGGAGTTGCAGGAGCCCGTCGAACAGCCACAGGTTGCCGAAGCCGATCAGCAGCGCGAGCCGGCCAGCTGGCTCCGGCCCGGCCGACGCGGGCGGCACATCCGGTCCGCCCGGCACAGCTGACAACTCCGCCCCGCCCCCCGCGCGCCCCCGCCGCCGGAGCGCGATCACGACAGCGGCCAGGACCGCGAGGACCAGCAGCGCGACGAGCCCCTGGTGGAGCAGCGCCGACCGGAACGCCGCGACCAGCACCGGGTCGTCGGTGCTCAGCCCGGAGTTCATGCCCGGCACGGCCGGTCCCCCGGCTCAGCGGCCAATGCTCAGACCGAGGCCGGCTCGGGCGCCGGCCCGGGCTGCTTCACCGCTGGCCGCCCGGCCGCGGCATCGGCGCTGGCCCAGTATTCCGCCATGGTGCGCTCCGGGCCGTACCGGTGCTTCATCCACAGGTAGCAGATGAATGCCGCCGGGGCGAAGAACAGCTGCGACGGGATGAGGATGTCATTGCGGAAGTCGATCAGCGTGACGATAAGCGGGAAGAAGCTGGGCGCGGCCGCGCCGAAGAACACCATGACGGCCAGCGCGACCCGGGCCGCGGCCCGGCCGTAGGCCTTGTACGAGGCGATCACGAACAGGGCATAGAACAGCAGGTCGCCGATGCCGATGCCGTAGTTGTTGACGTTGAATCGCATGCCGAACGTCGGGTCGAGCGGGGCGCCGATGAATTCCTCGACGAGCTTGGCCGTGATGTTGACGACCAGGCTGGAGAGCACGTCGTAGATGGCGAGGGCCAGGCCGAACCAGGCCACGTGCTGCAGCCGCATTCCGCCCTGCACGTAAAGGTTGGCCACCGCGACCGCGGCCAGCAGGACCAGGATGTCGAGCTCGACCCACCACACCTGCCAGCCGATGACGCTGCCCATCATCGTGTGGCTTTCCCAGATGTTGGCGCCGAGCAGCACGCCGAGGCCCAGCCATACCTTGCGGGCGCCGAATACCGGGCGATAGCCGATCGACAGCGCGGCCGAGAACGTGACGGCCAGGAAGCAGGTCAGCAGCCAGCCGGGCATGATCGCGTACAGGAACGGCAGCGCGACGATCAGCCCCAGCAGGATCGCGATGTCGCGCCCGTTGAACGTGCCGACCGGCGGCCGCTCCAGGCGCACCCGGCGGAAATAGGCCAGCGCCGCCGTGCTGACCGTGGCCGCGGCGACCAGGGTGACGCCGAACTCGATGACGCTCTGCTGCGAGAGGGGGATCGCGAATTCATGGACGTTCGACATGTCCGGCTCCTGTGAAAGCCTGCGCGCCGGCGAACGTCGTCTCGCGCAGGTCGCTCCGGGTGTGGCGCAGCGACGGGGCCTGGTCGTCGCCGACGATGACCAGGTCCGCGTCCAGTCCGTGATCGGCGAGGTGGCGGCGGGCCGCGGCCTCGCCGTAGCCGGCGATGGCGCCGGCCGGCAGCGTCAGCCGCAGCGCGCCGTCGGCCACCGCGGCGCGGTACCGGGCCGGCCACGGCTCGGTCGGCAGGGACTCGATCGCGTCGACCAGCTGCCGGGGCGTGATCACCCGGCCCGGGCCGGGCTGCAGCAGGTCGCCGGCCTTGCCCAGGACCTGGCTGGTGGCGGGGATGCCGGCCAGCTCGCAGCCGAGCGGCTCGGGCAGGCCGCGGGCGACGTCGCGGGTGTCATAGCGGAACACCGGCATGCAGTCCCGGTAGGGGAAGTACGGGGTGATGACCAGGGTCCCGAGCGCGCCGGGGGCGGCCGGCTCGCCGGTCTCCAGGTCGAGCAGCTCGGTCAGGCCGGTGTTCACGTCGTGGTGCAGGTGAGCCTGGCTGCAGGTCCGGCCCGTGACCGGGATGACCTCGGTCATGCTGAACGTGTCCTCGATGCCCGGCACGCCCAGGACCTGGGCGGCGGCCCGGGCCAGGCTGGGCGACAGCACCTCTCCGCCGACGTTGACGCGCCGCAGCGCGAAGTCATCCGGGCGCAGGCCCCGGCGCCGGGCGGCGGTGACCAGCTCGGCCAGGTAGCTGGGGTAGGTCGACAGGATCGTCGCCCGGCCGTCGGCGTGCAGCAGGCTGTCCAGGGCGTCGTCGGGGGGCACCACTCCGGTCAGCCGGCACCCGGCATGGGCCAGGCGGCACGAGGCGGTCGCCAGGTAGGTGGCGGCGACCGCCCGCGAGCTCTGGCTGACCTGCATGACGTCGCCCGCCCGCAGGTCATCGCGGATCACCGACGCCAGCGCGCCGAGCGCCGACCACAGCTCCAGCTCGTAGGACGACAGCCAGATCTCGGCCGGCCGCCCCGTGGTGCCGGTGGTGCGGGTGGTCAGCTGGCCCGCCACGTCGGCGCACCGGAAGTCGCCCGGCCGCTCGATCAGGTCCCGCTTGGTCGTGACCGGGATCGCGTGCAGGCCCGCGACGTCGAGCTCGCCGGGCGCGACCTGGGCGGCGGCCAGCCGGCGGGCGTAGAACGGTGACTGCGCGCTCAGCCGGCGGGCGGTGCGGCGCAGGCCGCGCTTGGCGAAGTCGAGCCGTTCCTCGGGATCGGCCAGCGGGCCGCCGAGCAGCTGCTGCGCGTCGGCGCCCGGCTCGCCGAACTCGGCCAGCGTGGCCAGCGCGTCGTCGACCAGCCGGCCGATGTTGCGGGTATCCAGCCGCCGCCCGGAGATCATCCCGATGGCCATCCGGAGCTGCCTGATGCCGGTCTCAAACATCGCCGTCTCTTCTCCAGTAGGACCCGGATGCCGGGGCCGCCGCGGCGCGCCGCGCCAGCCCCGGCCGGGGCGGGCCGTCCTAGAACGTGCCGCCGGCGACAGCGCTGAACAGCACCGCGCTCATCGAGCCGAGCACGTAACGAAGGTGCTTGGCACTGCGGACAACTGACTTCATGGGTTACCTCCTCTCCGGGAAATCGAGGGCCGATCCTAGGGAAAAGGTCAGGGGGTGACAATGACCTTGATCGTCATGTCCGGATGCACGGAGCAGGTGAGCCAGTACGTTCCCGGCGTCTTCCAGGGCGGGGTCTTGTACGTGCTGTTGGTCGGCATGAGATGAAAGCCGACCACGGGCACGTGGCGCTCGACGCCAATGACATGGCCGCCGGTGCCGGGGCCAATCACGTGCACCACGTCCGAGTTATTGAACAGCGTGAGCCGCTGATCCCGGTGGATCGTCACGACCGAGCGCGCGAAGTCGGTTCTGTCCATGCCGACCGCGCCGGGCGGAAGGGATTTCGGTGCTGCGCTGAGCGCGGGGATCAGTAAGCCGGCCAGCAATCCCGGCACAATAAACAGGATCCGCGGCACCTTCACGATAGCTCCTTGCCACGACCGCCTATCCCGCCGGAAAATCTGGCGGCACTGGCCAGAATACGTCGGGATGATCACCTTGTAAATAGTTGGCTTTGGTAAAGGGAAGGGCTGTAATTTCACCCGTGTAATCGCGGCCTCAGCGCAGCGCGTCCAGCACCCGTTCCCAGTCAATCCCGCCGCCATCGAGGCCCGGCTCCGGGTCAATGACCGTGACGCCGGCCTCGCGCAGCCGCCGCAGGCTCGCGCCCAGCGCCGGGTGCCGCGACAGCGGGCCGTTGACCCAGGGCACGGCGACCAGCGGGATGCCCATCCCGAGGGCCTCGTTGATCAGGCCGAGGGCCAGCGTCTCGCTGAGGCCCGCGGCCCACTGGTTGATCATGTTGAACGTGGCCGGCCCGATCAGCATCGCGTCGGCGGGCGGCAGCACGTCCTGTTCGCCGGGCAGCTTGTAGGCCGACCGGACCGGGTGGCCCGTCTGCTCCGCCAGGCCGGGCAGGCTGCCGTCCAGCCACCGGGCCGCCGTCGGCGTCAGGACCAGGCAGGTGTCCCAGCCGCGCCGCTGCGCGGCGGCGACCAGCGCCGAAACCCGGACGACAGGCTCCGCGCCGCCGGCCACGATATAGAGGACACGACTCACCATGCGATCGTCTCATCCCGCCCCGGAGGGAACCCGTTGGGCACGTCATCATCGCGGACCGCCCGCCCGGCCGACTACGACGCGATAGCGACGGTCCTGGATGACTGGTGGGGCCGGCCGGTGCTCGGCGCGCTCCCCCGGCTGTTCCTGGATCACTTCCACGACACCAGCCTGGTGGTGGACGGGACGGAGGGGCCGCTGGCGTTCCTGATCGGAATCCTGTCGCCGTCGCAGCGCGACCGGGCCTATATCCAGTTCGTCGGGGTCTCGCCCGCGGCCCGCGGCCAGGGCCTGGCCCGCGGCCTGTACGGGGAGTTCTTCGCGCTGGCCCGCCGCGACGGGCGGCGCCTGGTCAGCGCGGTCACCGCCCCGGTCAACAGCGGCTCGGTCGCCTTCCACCGGGCCATGGGCTTCACCGTCGCCGGCCCGGTCGAAGGCTACGACGGGCCCGGCCACGACAAGATCTTCTTCGAGCGCGCGCTCTAGCCCGGCCCGCGCAGGCCGTCGAACACGACGTCCAGCGCCCGGCCCCAGACACCCGGGTCGCGCGGCCCGTGGGCGGCCGCGCGGGACATCCCGGCCAGCAGCGCGTACAGCTCGGGCAGCTCGACGTCGGCCCGGACGGCGCCGGCCGCCTGCGCCCGGGCCAGCAGGACGCCCACCGCCTGCCTCAGCTCCCCCGCCGCCTGCGCGACCCGGCTGCTGTCCCCGGTCTCGCCGCCCGCGTCGACCAGGGCGTCCGCGATGGCGATCTTGCCCGGCGCGTCGCCGACCATCTCGGTGAACATGCCGAACAGGGCCGGGCCCGGCTCCGCGGGCGGCCCGGCCAGCTCCCCGGCCCGCTCGCGGAGCCGCTCGAAGCGGCGGGCCAGCACCTCGTCCAGCAGGTCGGCCTTGGCCGGGAAGTGCCGGAACACCGTGGCGATGCCGACCCCGGCCAGCCGCGCCACCTCCTCGGTCGACGCGGCCGCGCCGCCCCGGCCGAACACCTCGTCGGCGGCGTCCAGGATGCGCACCCGGTTGGAGGCCGCGTCGGCCCGCTGCGCCCGCGCGGGCGGGCTCACGGCCGCCGCCGGGTTGCCAAACGGAGTCGACACTTCGTATAGTCAGCCAGAGTCGGAGTCATCACTCCGGATACTACCCGCAGCCGACCCGAGGAGCCGTCATGCCCGCCACCCCGGCCGAAGTGTTCACCCGCCTGCTCAGCGGCGTCTGCGAGCAGCGGTGGGACGACCTGCCCGCCCTGTACGCGCCGCGCACGCACGTCGTGCACCCCCTGGACCCCTTCCGGTCCCCGGCCCTGCTGACCCGCGACGAGCTGCGCGAGCACTTCGCGCGCGGGGCGAAGACGCTGGGCGACGTCCGCTTCACCGCGGCGGCGGTCACCGTGCACCAGACCGCCGACCCGGAGGTCGTCATCGGCGAGTTCGAGTACCGGGGCACGGACCCGGCCACCGGCGGGCCGTTCGTCATGCCCAGCATCTTCGTGATCCGGGTCCGCGACGGGCAGATCGTCGAGTCCCGCGACTACGCTGACCACGTCGAGGTGGCCCGCGTGCTGGGCGGCCTGGACCAGCTCACTGCCGCCGCCCGGCAGCGCGCCGGGACCGTCCCGACGCCGCGGCCGGGCGACGGCGAGAGCTGACCGCGGTCACTGGCCCGGCGACTGGCCGAACAGCTCCGCGTACCGGCCGATGAGCAGGTCGCGGCCCTTCAGCTCAGAAACCTTCGCGGAGCTGATCAGCTCGTCCTGGCCGGCCAGCTGCCCCGAGCCGCCGGCCGGCCCGACCGGGACGATGATCGTCGCCGGGCGCGGCTCATAGGCGGTCAGCTCCCCGCCGGTGATCTGCGCCCGGATGTTGCCCGCGACGACCTGGGCCTGCCGCCCGGCGATCCCGGCCATCTTGTGGTCGGCGTCGGCCACGTCGCCCAGCGCGTACACCCGCTCCTGGCCGGTGACCTGCAGGAACGGCGTGACGGCGATGAAGCCGTCGGCGCCGCGGGCGCCCGCCAGCTCGCCGGCCAGGTAGTCGCTCGCCGGGCTGACCCCGAAGCACCGGAACCACAGGTCCGCGGTGATCTCGCGCCCCGCCTCGGTGACCACGGTGAACTCCCCGAGCTCGCCCGCGGGCGTGGCCGGCAGCGCCCGCAGCGGGCTGGACAGCAGCACCTCCACGCCCGCGTCGGCCAGCTGGCGGCGCAGCTCGGCCTTGAGGTCGGGCCGGAACCGGGCGCCCAGCAGGTCATCGGCCGCGTCCAGCAGCGTGACCCGCTTGCCCGGCCAGACCGCCGCGATCTCGCCGGCCAGCTCGATGCCGGTCGGGCCGGCCCCGACCAGCAGCACGCGGCCCGCCGTGGCCAGCGCCTCGTGCGCCGCCCGGTACCGCTCGTGGGCGGTGCTCGCCGCCGCCTCGCTGCTCTTGGCCGGGAACGGGTAGGTCGAGCCGGTGGCCAGCACCACGTAGTCGGCGGCCAGCACCTCGCCCGAGGCCAGCGTCACCGCACCCGGCTCGGCCTTGGCGACCCGGTCCGCGACCACCCGGCCGCGGTCCAGCAGCCGGTCATACGGCAGGAAGATGCGCGGCACCCACGCCGGGTCGGCCACGGCCCGGAGCGCGGCCACGTTGTGCTGGAACGCGTCCTTGGGCTCGACCAGCACCACGTCCGCGACGTCGTCCAGGGCCTTGGCCACGTTCACGCCGGCGTAGCCGCCGCCGGCCACCACGACGGTGGGCCGCCTTACCTCGGGCACAGTCATGTTCAGTAACTCCAGTCACTCGCGCCAGGGGGACACTCTGTCGTCCAGATCGTATCTGCCACAGAACATCTGTCAAACAGATCATATTCCGAACGGATCATTCCGGGTAGACTCTCCTTCATGAACGCCGATCCGGTGCCGAGCGGCTGTGCCGAGGTGCTCCGCGACGACCTGGGCTGGGCGCTCGGCGTCGTGTTCCGCGCCTACGCCAAGGCGGCCAGCGCCGCGTTCACCGACGTCCCCGGCGGGCCGCGCGGGTACCAGGTGCTCACGTCGGCGGCCCGCAGCCGGCCGGGCAGCCAGCAGGAGCTGGCCAGCCGCCTCGGCGTCGACCGCACGGTCATGACCTACCTGCTCGATGACCTGGAGCGGGCCGGGCTCATCGAGCGGCGCCCCGACCCGGCCGACCGGCGGGCGCGCCGGATCGCGGCCACCGGCCGGGGCACCGCGCTGCTGGGCGACCTGGACGAGCGGCTGCGCGCGGCCGAGGACGGCGTGCTCGGGGGCCTTCCCGCCGAGGGCGACCGGAAGGCCTTCCGCGAGCTGCTGGCACGGCTGGCGGAGCGCGTCAACGAGCAGGACCCCGTTTCGGATGCCTGTGCCCTGGCGCCGGAAGCGACGGCCGCGCCTAGCTGAGCTGGTGCGCGTCGCGCCGGTGGGCGGCGAGCACGTCGGCGCCGAAGTCGCTGCGCGGCCGGCGCAGCACGGTGTGCGCGTGATTGCCGTCGGGCTCGGTGTGGTCGTACTCGATGAGCAGGTCATCGCCCTGCACCCGGTAGTAGTGGCGGGTGCCCGGCGCGGCCGGCCCGGCCCAGGCGAAGTGCAGCTCCGCCGCGCCCGCCCGGCCGGCCTCGGCCTCCGCCAGGGCCGGCGGCAGCCGGTCCAGGTAGGCGGCGACCAGCTGGGTCAGCGCCGCGCGCGCGCCGGGGCCGAGGTCCGAGGCGGCCACCCCGGCCGGCTCGATGGGGCCCGTGGTCGCGTCGCGGGCCGACTCGATGTCCTCCGGCGCCCTGTCCGCGACCACGGCGGCGGCCCGGGCGGCCGGGCTGAGAGCGTCCAGCAGGGCCAGGGCCAGGTCCTCCTCCGGGCCGAGCGGCCGCGATACCAGCCGCCCGGCGTAGGTCACCCGGGCCGGGTTCGCGCCCAGGAACAGCGGGGCGGGCGAGACCTGGCCGCCGGCGATCGTCATGGTGACCGAGACGTGGTGGCCCTCGAACCGCCACGACCACGGCGCGGCGCCCTCGGGATCGCCGAACACGGCCACCCAGTAGTCGCCACTGTGCCGCGCGCGCACGCCCCGCTCGCGCCGGTCCAGCACCTCCTCCAGCGAGGTGATGGCCATCGCCTGGGCGAAGGCGTGATCGCTCAGGCCGCTGGACAGCAGCCGGTGCGCGGCCTTCCAGGCGGCCGGGCTGGTGTCCGCCAGGCACAGGCCGGGCCGGGGCTCGGGCCGGTACTCCAGCCAGCGCCGCGCGGCGTCATCGTCGAACGGGTAGGCGGCAGCGGCCCGCTGCCCGCCGGTCAGCGTCCCCAGCAGCTCCGCGGCCAGGGTCGCCATCTGCCCGGCCAGCGCGTTATCGCTCATAGGTCCGGTATAGCCGCTAGCGCCAGCCGGTGCGAGCCCGGAGCCAGTCGAGCGTCACCTCGCCCTGGTCGGCCTGGAACGCGCGCAGCGTCGGCAGGCCGGGCGGCGGCGGCAGGCGGGACCGGCAGACGAAGTACCCGGCCAGGGCGGCGACGACCGCCGTGATCGCCGCCGGGTCGGCGCCGCGGGCGGCCGGGTGGGCGGCCAGGATCTCGGCAGGCGGCGGGCCGCCCTCCAGCGCCACGCTGGGCAGCATGGCGACCAGGTCGAACCAGGGCGCGGCCCGGCACGCCCACGGCCAGTCCACGAACACGACCCGGTCGGCGGTCAGCAGGATGTTGTCGCTGCGCACGTCGGAATGGGCCAGCGAGGTGCCCTGCGCCGCGGCCTCCCAGCCCGCCTCCAGCCCGGCCAGGGCATCCAGGTGCGCGCGGGCCCAGGGGTCGAGGCCGGCCAGGTCGCCCGTCGCCAGCTCGCGCCAGCCGGTGAAGCTGCGGCCGTGCATCTCGGCAACCTCGGGCGCGGCCACCGGGGCGGGGGTCAGCGCCGCGGCCAGGTCGGTCATGGCGGCCAGCACCCGGGCCAGCTCGGGCGGACGCCACGGCAGCGCCGGCGTCGTGCCGTCGATGTCCTCGAACAGCAGCAGCACCCAGCCGCCGTCCTCGATCACGCCGAGGAACTCCGGCGCCGGGACAGCGGGCGGCAGCGCGGCGGCGATCCGCGCCTCGGCGCGGTAGATCCCCGGCGAGTCGGGGTTCAGCTCGGGGCCGACCGCCTTGGCGAACGCCCGGCCGCCGCCCGCCAGCTCGAGCCGGGCGGCGGCGCCGGGCGAGTAGCCGCCCGGCTGGGTGCGCGCCGCGGTGACCGCGGCGCCCAGGCGCTGCTCGGCGGCGGCCCGCAGCGGCGCCGGGACCTGCTCCCACGGCAGGCGGGTGCTCATGGCCGCGTCAGTATCTCGGGCCCGTCGTCGGTGATCGCGACCGTGTGCTCGACGTGCGCGGCGCGGCTGCCGTCGGCCGAGCGGATCGTCCAGCCGTCGGCGTCGACGCGGTAGCTGTCGCGGCCGCCCGCCATGAACCACGGCTCGATGGCGATGACCAGCCCGGCGGCCAGCTTCAGGCCCCGCCGCGCCTTCCCGTCGTTGGGCACCGACGGCGACTCGTGCATGGTGTGCCCGACCCCGTGCCCGCCGTAGTCGGTGTGCAGGCCGAAGCCGGCCGCGCGGGCCTTGGCGCCGATCGCGGCCGAGATGTCGCCCAGCCGGCCGCCCGGCACGGCGGCCGCGATGCCGGCCGCCAGGGCCGCCTGCGCGGTCTCGATCAGCCTGGTGTCCGAGGGGCGCGGCCGGCCGACGGTGAACGAGATCGCGGCGTCGCCGGTCCAGCCGTCCAGGGTGGCGCCGAAGTCCACGCTGAGCAGGTCCCCGTCCCGGAGCCTGCGCCCGTCGGGGATCCCGTGCAGCGCGGCGTCGTTGACCGACGCGCAGATCACGGCCGGGAACGGGGAGTGCGCGAAGCTCGGCTGGTAGTTCAGGAACGGCGACGTCGCGCCCGCCGCGGCCAGCACCTCGCGGGCCACCTGATCCAGGTCCGACAGCCGGACCCCGACGGCCGCGGCCGCCCGGCACGCGGCCAGCGCCGCGGCCACGACCCGGCCCGCGCCGCGCATGGCCTCGATCTCCGCCGGTGACTTCAGCTCGACCACGTGCTATCAGGGCTCCCAGGTGTAGGGCGTGGTGGTGGCCAGCGCCGCGAAGCCGAGCCGGGCCAGGATCGGCTGGCTCGTCGGCAGCGCGTCGACCTGCAGGTAACGGTAGCCGCGCTCGGCGGCCAGGGCCGCCCGGGCGCCGATCAGCGCCCGGTACAGGCCGCGGCCGCGCCAGTCCGGCAGCGTACCGCCGCCCCACAGGCCCGCGAAGTCGCGGCCCGGCAGGAACTCGGCCCGGGCCGCGCTGACCGGCCGGTCCCCGGCGAACGCCACCACCAGCGCGACGGCGTCCGGCCAGGCCGCCTGGCCGGCCAGCAGGCTCTCGCGCAGCTGCGCCTTGTCCGCCCCGAACGCCTGCTCCGCGACCTGGGTGACGACCTCGACGCCGGCCGCCCCGTGCACCTGCTCGACCCGCACCCCGGCCGGCGTCGGCCCCGCGGTCAGCGCCGCGACGTGCGCCGTCGGCGCGGCCATGACCAGTTCCTCCTCGCCGGGGACCAGCCCGGCGGCGGCCAGCCGCGCGCCCAGGTCAGCGGGCTCGTCGTAGTCGTGCAGCTTCCACTCGAACGCCTCGCCCCGGGCGGCGAAGAACGCCACCTGCCCGGCGATGACGGCGTCGGCGGTGGCGGCGTCCAGGCCCGACCAGCTCACCCGCGAGGGCCCCTGGCCCGCGGGCGCCAGCGTGCGCACCACCGGTCCGGCCGCCTCGACCACCGCGCCCGGCTCGTCGGGCTCGGCCGACCGGCGGACCTGGGCGTCGTAGGCGGCACGGATCTCGGCCAGGGGCAGCTGCGGGTCAGTCATGGCCAGCCAGGTGATCACGCCCGCCTCCCGGGCCGCAACTGTTTATGTTATGAACGGGCATGGCCACGGACATCACCTTCGCGATCATCGGGACCGGCTTCGGCGGCCTCGGCGCGGCCATCGCCCTGCGCCGGGCCGGGTACCGGGACCTGGTCCTGCTGGAGCGTGCCGCCGACGTCGGCGGCACGTGGCGCGATAACACCTACCCCGGCTGCCGCTGCGACGTGCAGTCCAACCTGTACTCGTTCTCGTTCGCGCCCAACCCGGACTGGACCCAGACCTACCCCTCCCAGCCGGAGCTGCGCGACTACCTGCGCGACATCGCGGCCCGGTACGGGCTGCGGCCCGACATCCGGTTCGGCCACGACGTCACCGCCGCCCGCTGGGACGGCGAGGCGCAGCGCTGGCTGATCACCACCAGCCAGGGCGAGTTCCGCGCCCGGTACCTGATCGCCGCGACCGGCGCGCTGGCCGAGCCGTCCCGGCCGGCCATCCCCGGCCTGGACCGCTTCGCCGGGACGGTCATGCACTCGGCGCAGTGGGACCCGGCCTGGTCGGCGGACGGGCAGCGGGTCGCGGTGATCGGCACCGGCTCCTCGGCCATCCAGATCGTCCCGGCCCTGGTCGACCAGGTCCGGTCGCTGACCCTGTTCCAGCGCACCCCCGCCTACGTCATGCCGCACGGCAACCGGCCCGTCACCCGCCGCGCCCGGCTCCTGTACCGGCGGCTGCCGCTCACCCAGTCGGCGCTGCGGGTCGCGGCCTACTGGAGCCGCGAGATCCTGGTCCTGGGCTTCGTGCTGCGGCCGGGCATCCTGCGCCGCGCCGAGGGCCTGTGGCGCCGTCACCTGGAGGCCGCGGTCGCCGACCCGGGGCTGCGCGAGCGGCTCACGCCGCGCTACCGGCTCGGCTGCAAGCGCGTGCTGCTGTCCAACGACTTCTACCCGGCCCTCACCGCGCCCCGCGCCGCCCTGGTCACCGACGCGATCGCCGAGGTCACCGCCGACGCCGTGGTGACCGCCGGCGGCACCCGCCACGAGGCCGACACCATCATCCTGGCCACCGGCTTCAAGGTGACCGACAACCCGGTGCACGAGCGGATCGCCGGCCGCGGCGGCCAGACCCTGGCCGCCGCCTTCGGCCAGACCTACCTGGGCACCGTCGTGCCCGGCTTCCCCAACTTCTTCCAGCTGGCCGGGGCCAACACCGGCCTCGGGCACTCCTCGATGATCTACATGATCGAGAGCCAGCTGGCCTTCGTCGTCGACGCCGTCCGCGCCACCGGCGACGGCACCCCCCGCGACGTGCGGCCCGACGTCGCCGCCGCGTGGAACCGGCGGCTGCAGCGCAAGCTGCCCGGCACGGTCTGGGGGTCGGGCTGCTCGAGCTGGTACCTGGATGCGGCGGGCCGGAACCTGACCCTGTGGCCCGGCTTCACGTTCACGTTCCGGCGCCGGACACGGCGCTTCCGGCCGCGGGATTTTGTCCGGCTTCACCCCGGCTGAGCTGGGTGGGCGCGCACGGGCGAAGGAGGTAGTTGGGGCAGGTTTGTACGGGATAAGACCGGCGAAACCATTGATCTGGCGTTACGTGGGCGTTAAATTGACCCCACGGCTGGATCGCCCATTTTGCCCACGCCTTATCCCCGCCTGACCCTCGAGGGGGCCGCATTGAGTGCGACCGTAACTGAACCAGCAAAAACCCAGGGGTGGTCCTCCACCCTGTGGCGACGCCAGCTCGACACCTACCCGTCGACGGGTCCCCGGTACCTGTACCTGGCGATCACGGTGCTGGCCACGATCACGCTTTACTACGAATCGTACGTCGGCGGGTCGGTGTCCACGATCCTGCTGCCCGCCCTGCACATGACGTTCACGTTCTACCTGTACGCCCTGGCCTTCGGGAACGTGATCGGCGCCTTCGGCGCCCTGTTCGCCGGCCTGTCTGACCGGATCGGCCGGACGAACCTGATCGTGATCGGGCTGCTGTTCACCGGGATCTTCACGGCGTTCGTCATCCCCGAGGCGTCGAGCAAGTGGCCGTTCGTCATCGAGACCTTCGTGGTCGGCGTGGTCGAGGGGATCTGCCTGGTCGCCACCCCGGCCCTGATCCGCGACTTCTCGCCGCAGGCCAGCCGCGCCTCGGCCATGGGCTTCTGGACGACCGGCCCGGTGGTCGGCAGCCTCATCGTGGCCGTCGTGGGCACCAACACGATCCCGGCCGTCATCCCGAGCGTGCACTTCTGGACGCACGAGTTCCGGATCGCCGGCATCGTCGGCCTGGTCGCGTTCGTGATCGCGTTCCTCGGCCTGCGCGAGCTGTCCCCGCACCTGCGTGACCAGCTGATGGTGACCATGCGGGATCGCGTGCTGATCGAGGCCAAGGCCAAGGGCGTCGACGTCCAGGCCGCGCTGAGGCACCCGTGGCGGCAGATGCTCAAGGCGGACGTGGTCATCTCGTCCGTCGCCGTCGGGGTCCTGCTGCTGATCTACTACACCCTGGTCGGGTTCGGCGTCATCTACCTGTCGGTGATCTTCGGCGAGACCACCAAGAACGCCAACGGCCTGTTCGACTGGGCCTGGGGCGCGAACGTCATCGCCCTGATCCTGGTCGGCTACCTGTCGGACAAGTTCATGGTGCGCAAGCCGTTCATGGTGATCGGCGCGGTGCTGTCCGCGGTGGCGCTGGTCGTCTTCCTGCTGCAGATCGGCCACCACCCCGGCTACTACGCGCTCGCGCTGATGATGGCGGGGATCGAATTCTTCCTGGGCGTGGCCTACGCACCCTGGCTGGCCAGCTTCACGGAGACCCTGGAGGCCCGCAACCCGGCGCTCATCGCCACCGGGCTGGCCATCTACGGCTGGGTCCTGCGGGTCGTCGTGTTCGCCACGTTCCTGATCGCCCCGGCGATCATCTCCTCGACGAACCCGCTGGTCACCTACGGCGGCCAGGTCGGCATCTACGCGACTCAGTACAAGACCGAGCTGGCCTTCGCGCAGACCCACGCCGACATCGTGGCCACGGCCCAGAAGATCCCGCCCGCGGTGATCGCCACGGCCACGCAGGACTCCGTCCAGCTGGCCAACGCGCAGAAGTTCGCGCCGGAGCTGGCCGTCATCCAGGCCAACCCGGCGCTGTTCACCAAGCTGGCCACGTTCACCGACCCGGCCAAGATCCCGCCCGCGCTGCTGGGGCAGGCCATCGCCGCGGCCGGCGGCGGGGCCAAGGGCATCGGCGTCCTGACGACGATCCAGGCCAACAAGGCGGCCATCAACGGCGTCATCGCCGTCGGCCCGGCGCTGCAGAAGGTCGCCCCGTACGCGGCCGACCTGCAGAAGATCGCGCCGTTCAGCGCCCAGCTGACGGCCCTGTCCAAGGTTCCGCCCGCGGCGCTGGCCTACCTCAAGGCGCACGGCACCGCGGTGGCCACCGCCTCCAAGCAGGCTCCGAGCCAGTGGAAGACCTGGTACTGGATCTGCGTCGGCGGCCTGCTGTTCTTTGCCCTGGTCGTCCCGCTGCTCAAGGGCCGCTGGAAGACCTCGGACGCGAAGCGCGACCAGCAGGAGCACGAGAACCTGGTGAAGGCGGAGCTGGCCAAGATGTCGGCTAGCTGACCCGGCGGGCAGCGGGCGGCCCCAGACACCGCCCGCCGCCCCGCCGTTGCCGTAAGAAGGGGCCGGACCGGCCATCAGGCGGATCCGGCCCCTTTCACGTGCTCCCTAGCTCTCCAGGATGGCCATGGCCTGCCTGGCGCTCTCCTGGACCCGCGCGCCGAGCGGCTCGGCCTCCTCGGCGCCGCCGCCCATCGCGTGGGTCGCGTAGCGGACGTAGACGCCCTCCATGATGCAGGCCAGCTTCCAGTACGCGAACGCCACGTAGAAGCCGATCTGCGACACGTCCCGGCCGGAGGCGGCCGCGTAGCGCTCGGCCAGCTCGGCGCGGGTCGGGAAGCCCGGCATCGCCGTGACCGGCTGGGCGCTGCTGGTGCCCTGCGACCAGTACATGAGCAGCGTGCCCACATCGGCCAGCGGGTCGCCGAGGGTGCACAGCTCCCAGTCCAGGACCGCCTTGACGTGCCCGTCGGCCGACAGGATGGTGTTGTCGAGCCGGTAGTCGCCGTGCACGATCGCGGCGCCGTGCTGCTCGGGGACCCGGCTGGACAGCAGCGCGTGTACCTCGCTGACCAGCGGGACGTCCCGGTAGACCCCGCCGCCGGCCTCGCGCTCCTGCTCCTGCGACTGCTGGAACTGGCCGTTCCACCGCTTGAGCTGGCGGGTGATGTAGCCCTCCTTGCGGGCCAGCGTGCCCAGCCCGACGGCGTCCACGTCGACCGCGTGGATGGCGGCCAGGACGTCCACCAGGTTCTCGCCGATCCCCCGGCGGCCCGCCTCGTCGAACCGGGCCGCGGTGTCGTCCTTGCTGCGCAGGATGAGCCCGTCGACGAAGTCCATGACGTAGAACGGCCGCTCGTTGACCGAGTCGTCCTCGCAGTAGCCCAGCGTCGCCGGCACCGGCACCGGCGTGTCCTGCAGCGCCGAGATGATCCGGTGCTCGCGGCCCATGTCGTGGGCCGACGCCAGCACGTGGCTCATCGGCGGCCGGCGCAGCACGAGCTTGCGCCCGGCCGCGTCGGTCACCTCGAAGGTCATGTTCGACCGGCCCCCGGCGATGAGCTCGAAGCTGAACGGGCCGCGCACGCCCGGGATGCTGCGCTCCAGCCAGTCCGGCACCCGCTCGCCGTTGATGCCGGTCACGCCGGCCGAGGCACTGTCCACGGTGGTCATCTGCCTGCCCCTCCACTGAGCCGGGCCTGCAGGCGGCGCATGCCGCTCAGCCAGCGCTCCCGGTCGGTCGCGCGCCGCTGCTCGTAGGTCGCGACCTCCGGGTGCGGCAGGATCAGGAACCGCTCGTCCGCGACGCCGGCCAGGACCACCTCGGCGACCTGCTCGGGCGACAGTACCCCGTCCACCGCGGCCGACGACACGCTGCCCGGCAGCCGCGCCGCGCCCGTGGCCACCTGGGCGCGGCTGGTGGCCCCGAGGTTGGTCGCGACCGCCTGCGGGCACAGGGCCGACACCTTGATGCCCTGCTCGCCGTGCGTGATCGACAGCCACTCGGCCAGCGCCACCAGCGCGTGCTTGGTCACCGAGTACGGCGCCGAGCCGAGCTGGGTGAGCAGCCCGGCGGCCGACGCGGTGAAGATCAGGTACCCGCCGCCGCGGGCCAGCATGGACGGCAGCACGGCCCGGGTCACGTAGACGTGGCTCTGCACGTTCACCGCCCAGATCCGCGCCCAGGCCTCGTCGGGCACCTCGACCCCGCCGCCGACGATGATGCCGGCGTTGGAGAAGAACAGGTCGACCGGGCCGAGCTCCGCCTCGGCCCGGGCCACCAGGTCGCGGGCGTCGACCTCCCGCGCGAGGTCGGCGGTGACCGCCAGCGCCCGGTGCCCGGCCGCCTCGATCTGCGCCGCCACCTTCCCGGCGCCCTCGCCGTCCAGGTCGGCCACGACCACCCCGGCGGCGCCGGCGTTCGCCAGGGCCACCGCCAGCGCGGCGCCGATGCCGCTCGCGCCGCCGGTGACAACAGCGACCTTGCCGATTACCTGAGCCATCAGTGGCTCATGTCCGCGGCGCGGTCAGCCCACTTGGCCAGGAACGGGTCGGACTCCAGCAGGCTCGCGTACTTCTTGCGGGCCTCCTCGCGCTTGGCCGGGTAGTACTCGGTCGGCCACAGGCCCGGGTGCGGCTCGTAGCCCTTGAGCACGTTGCGGGCCACGGTCACCTTGTGCACCTCGTCGACCCCGTCGGCGATGGCCATCGTCGGCGCGCCCGCCCACATCTGCTGCAGCGGCGTCAGGTTGGTGGTGCCCAGCGACCCCATGATGTGCAGCGCCCGGTAGCTCACGTCGCGCAGCACCTTGGCGCAGGTGTACTTGCACGTCGCGATCTGGGTCCGGGACGCCTGGGTGCTGGAGTTGTCGATGGTCCACGCCGTCCACAGCACCAGGAGCCGGAGCATGTTGATCTCGGCGTAGGAGTCGGCGATGGCCTCCTGCACCATCTGGTGGTCGGAGATCGTCTTGCCGTGCGAGGTCCGGCTCAGCGCCCGCTCGCACATCATGTCGAAGGCCAGCTTGACCTGCGCCACGGTGCGCATGGCGTGATGGATCCGGCCGCCGCCGAGCCGCCGCTGGGCCAGTACCCGCGCCCCGTCCTCGGGGCCGAGCAGGTTGCCCAGCGGCACCCGGACGTTGTTGTAGCGGATGTGGTTGTGCAGCTGCGGGTAGGGCTGGATCTCCACCCCCGGCGTGTCCCGCGGCACCACGTACATGCCGTTCACGCACATCACGAAGATGATGTCGGCCC
The DNA here is from genome assembly GCA_036501025.1 of Streptosporangiaceae bacterium. Classification (GTDB taxonomy): domain Bacteria; phylum Actinomycetota; class Actinomycetes; order Streptosporangiales; family Streptosporangiaceae; genus DASUBV01. Next base: position 43,857 of record DASYBB010000193.1, on the reverse strand, counting down.
GCGCCCCGGCGCTGGTAAACCACTTCTCCCCGTTGATGACCCACTCGTCGCCGTCCCGGGTGGCCCGGGTCACGAACTGGGTCGGGTCCGAGCCGCCCTGCGGCTCGGTCATCGAGTAGGCCGAGAACATCTGCTGGTCGATCAGCGGCTGCAGCCACTGCGCCTTCTGCTCGGCGGTGCCGTAGGCGGCCAGCATCTCCATGTTGCCGGTGTCGGGGGCGGCCGTGCCGAAGATGACCGGCGCCGTCCGGTACCGGCCCAGGATCTCGTTGAGCAGGGCCAGCTTCAGCTGGCCGAAGCCCGGCCCGCCGAGCTCGCGGTCCAGGAACAGGGCCCACAGGCCCTTGTCCTTGACCTGCTGCCGCAGCGGGTCCGCCAGCGCCCTGGCCCGCGGGTCGCGGGAGTAGGCCGCACCGGGGAACACAAGATCGAGCGGCTCTACCTCAGTGCGGCAGAATTCCTCCACCCAGTCGAGTTGCTCCTGGAACTCCGGCTCCGTCGAGAAATCCCACGCCACAGCTACCTCCAGGCCGATCACGTACACACGGATGCTACGGCCCGCCCGCGTGCCTGTCAGCAGCCGGCGTCCGCGCCCTTTACCCTAGAATGTAATTCTAAAAGCAGGTTCGGTCAGCGGAAAGATCCGGGGCACGCCATCTCGCCGTCGGCGGCCAGGCCCGGCCCGCCGCCCGCCCCCCGCGCGCGGCCCGCGTTCCACAGGGCGACCGCCACGACGAACGGCCAGCAGGTCTCCACCGACGAGCTCAGGCGCTCGGCCAGGCCCAGGTCGCTGCCGCCCTGCGTCTCGGAGACGAGCCAGGCGAGCAGGATGAGGAACACCGCCGTCACGATCGCCGCGCCCACCTCGGAGACGACCACGGGCCGCGGGAGCGTGCGCGCGATGGTGAAGCCCGGCCAGATGGCGATGGCGGCCGCGCCGAGCGCGGTGAAGGCCAGGTGGGCCGGGGTGGAGCCGGTGATCGGCTCGGGGAACAGGGCGATGCCGGCCGAGGACAGGCCCGCGACGACCAGCAGGATCCGGGCCGGCCGCCGCAGCACGTCCAGGCCCGCGGCCGTGATCAGGTGGCAGGCGCCCACCACGAGCAGCGCCGTCGTCATGATCCACCGGTCGGTCCCGCCCAGCCCGGCCATGACGCTGACGGTCTGCCGCATCGGGCTGTAGGAGGCAGGCTGCACCGCGCCCGCCCAGGCCCAGGCGATGACGAGCAGGACCGGCGAGATGCCGGCCGAGATCACCGCCCAGCCGGGGACGGTACCCGGTGGCGGCAGCGGGACCGGTGCGCGCGCGGGGTCCTGACGCGCGGCCTGAGTCATAGCACCTCCCGTAGCCATGGCTGACTGGCCGGGCGCGCTGTTGGCCCGGTCTCAGAATATCCAAGGCGTGCCCCGGCCCGGCTCGCGCCCCGGGCGCCGCTAGGGTGGGAATCTGCCGCCGCCGGGCCGGGCTCTGACTCCGTGACCGCCGCGCGCTGATCGCGGATCCTGGCGGACCCGGAGCCCTGGAGCCTGCTATCGCCGAAATCCCCCCAGAACCTCATGCGGCCTTCGCCGACCTCGCCGCGCTCAAGCTGGACGAGGGTGACCTGGCTGAAGTGCTGGCCCGGGTCGCCGCCCTGGCCCGCCGGGCGCTGCCGGCCGCCCACGGCGCCTCGGTCACCCTGGTCGAGGCTGACCGCGCCTACACCGTCGCGTTCACCGGCCAGCTCGCCCTGGACCTGGACGAGACCCAGTACGCCGACGGCCACGGCCCCTGCCTGGAGGTGGCCCAGGCCTCGGGCACGGTCATGATCCCGGACATGGCGGCCGAGACCCGCTACCCCGGCTTCGCCCGCCGGGCCCTGGCCGGCGGCATCGCGTCCTCGCTGTCGGTGGCACTGCCCCTGCAGGAGGCCGTGATCGGCGCCCTCAACATCTACGCCACCGTGCCCGGCGCCTTCGACGAGGCGTCCGTGGAGCTGGCGCAGACGTTTGCCGGGTACGCCGCCGTGGCCATCGCCAATGCGCGGCTGTACCAGACCACCGCCACCCTGGCCGAGAACATGCGCCGGGCCATGGAGACCCGTGCCGTCATCGAGCAGGCCAAGGGCATCCTGATCGCCCAGCAGCACTGCACCCCCGAGTACGCCTTCGAGCTTCTGACCCGGCTCTCCCAGGCCACCCACCGCAAGCTCCGCGACTGCGCCGCCGACCTCGTCGCCAGCACAGCCAGGGCCTTCTAGCTGGGATTTTCCCCCGCAATTTCAAGACAAACACGTCTCGGAATTGGCACATACAATACGGAGCGGAATCGTATTTAAACCGTAGTGCCCGCCCGGTTACGAGACGGGGCCGTACCGGTTCATCCGGGTCACCCCGCGGGCGCCGTGCCCCCGCCGGCCGCGCCGGCCGCCTGCCCGTCGGCGGTGTCCTCGTCGAACGAGTCCAGCTTGAACCGGACATGGAGCTGGAGCGCCTCCAGGAAGTGCCGCGCCTCCGGGTCGTGCTCGTCGTACTCCAGGTCCCAGCGGTGCGTCGCGCCGGTCTCGTCTTCCCAACTCACCAGTGCCTTCATCGTGGCGCTCCCCTACCCCGGAATGTCGCCGGCGGAACCTATGCTGGCGCGGTGACTGCTGCTGACCCGGCTGGCCGGTTTGCTGACCTGGTGGACGAGCTGATCGGCATCGACGGGGTGGCGCCGCCCGCGGGCGGCGCCGGCTTCGGGCGCTCGGCGCTCCGGTTCCGGCGGAAGATCTTCGCCATGCTGGTCCGCGGCCGGCTCGTGCTGAAGCTGCCCGAGACCCGGGTCGGCGCGCTGGTCGCGGCCGGCGCGGGCGTCCCGTTCGACGCCAACAAGGGCACGCCCATGCGGGAGTGGCTCAGCCTCGACCCGGAGTGCGACCTGGACTGGGTGCCGCTGGCCCGCGAGGCGCTGGTTTTCGCCGGCGGGCCGTCATGAGCCCGCCCGCCGCCCGCCGGCCCGCCGCCCGCCGGCCCGCCGCGGGCCGGCCCGCCGCGTCCTGGACCGCTGGGTCCTGGGCCGCCGCGTCCTGGGAGCAGCTCGCCGACCTGCCGTTCGCGGCCGCGCTGACCCGCGGGCCGGCCGCCCTGGCGGCCGGCGAGCAGTACGACGGCGTGCACTTCGACGAGGCCGAGCTGGAAGAGCCCGACGCGTCGGGCAGCCAGTTCCTGGAGTGCGCCCTGACCCGGCTGACCCTGACCGGCGGCGCGCTGACCCAGGCCCGGCTGTCCGACGTGTGGCTGAGCGAGGTCCGGCTCATCGGCACCGGCCTGGCCCGGACCAGCTGGCGCGACGTCACCGTCACCGGCGCGGTCATCGCCGGCGCGGAGGCCTTCGGGTCGCTGCTGCGCCGCGTCCGGTTCGACCGGTGCAAGCTGGACTCGGTGAACTTCCGCGACTGCGACCTCACCGACGTGACCTTCGACAACTGCGTGCTGCGCGACGTCGACTTCAGCTCCGCGCGGCTGACCCGGGTCACGTTCGGCGGCTCCCGGCTGGCGTCGACCACGCTGGTCAAGGTCACCCTGAAGCAGGTCGACCTGCGCGGCGCCGAGGAGCTGGGCCTCACCGTCGACCCCGCCGCGCTGGGCGGCGCCATCGTGAGCACCGCCCAGCTCCTGGAGCTGGCCCCCCTGCTGGCCGACAGCATCGGCATCATCGTCACCGACCAGTAGCCCGCCCCGGGCCGGGAGCGCCCGCCTCACCGACCCCTCCAAGCCCCGTAGCTCCAGCTCCCGCGCCGCACGGTGCCCGCGTAGTGCCCGGCGCGGGGGTGAGACCGCGGAACCGTCCCGGGGTGGCATCGTTACCGGCCCGCCGCGCGGCGCGCCTCGGTCGCCTCGCGGGCGGTGGCCCGGACATCCCCGACCGGGCCGACGTGGCTGAGCTTGTCGGGGTTGCTGACCGAGCGGATCGCCTGGACCTGCCCGGCGCTGATGTCCAGCGCCATGGCGGCCAGGACCCGGCCGTCCCGGTCGCGGAAGATCGCGCCCGGCTGGCCGTTCACCGCGCGCGGCTCGACGATGCCGCCGACCCCGGTGACCAGCGGGAGGATCGCGGCCAGCAGCCGGGAAACCTTCTCCGCGCCGGTGACGGCCCGGGCCAGCTGCGGGGCCTTGCCGCCGCCGTCCCCGACCAGCTGGACGTCGGCGGCCAGCAGCTCCTGCAGCCCGTCCACGTCGCCCTCGGCGAACGCGCCGAAGAACCGCCCGGCCAGCTCCTCGCGCTCCTGCCGGCCGGCCTCGAACCGCGGCCGGCCCGCGTCCATGTGGCGCCGCGCCCGCACCGCCAGCTGGCGGCACGCCGCCGCCGAGCGGCCCACCGCCGGCGCGACCTCGCCGTAGCTGAACCCGAACACCTCCCGCAGCACGAAGACCGCCCGCTCGAGCGGGCTGAGCCGCTCGAGCAGCAGCAGCGCCGCCATGGACAGCGAGTCGGCCAGCTCGGCCGCCCGCTCCGGGTCCTGGTACGGGTCGGTCAGCACCGGCTCGGGGAACCACGGCCCGACGTAGGCCTCGCGCCGGACCCGGGCCGAGCGCAGCACGTCGATCGAGATCCGGGTGACCGTGGCGGCCAGGTAGGACCGGACCGACACGGGCTGCGACGGGGCGTCGGCGTAGCGCAGCCACGCCTCCTGGACCGCGTCCTCGGCCTCGGCCGCGCTGCCCAGGATCCGGTAGGCGATCGAGAACAGCAGCGGCCGCAGCTCCTCGAACTCCCGGTCCCGGCTCACCCCAGCTCCGCCCGGAACCCCTGCCGCCAGGACGGGTAGCGCGGCTGCCAGCCGAGCTCGCGCTTGGCCTTGGCGTTGGAGAAGCCGCGGCTCTGGGTCATCAGCTTCACCGCCATCTCCCCGGCCACCAGCCGGGCCAGCCACGCCGGGATCCGCATCGGCCGCCGCGCCCCGGCGCACGCGGCCAGGTAGGGCAGCCACTCCCGCACCGGGGCCGGGTCGTCGTCGACGATGTTGAACACTCCCTGCGCCTTCTGCTCGACGGCCAGCACGGTAGCGCCCGCCGCGTCGTCCAGGTGCAGCCACGAGGTGCACCCGGTGCCACCTCCGACCAGCGGGAACCTCCCCTTGCGGACGAGCTCGACCTGGTCGTCGGTGGCGCCCGGCCCGTACAGCGGGCCGTACCGCAGCACCGCGCCGCCGGCCGCGGCGACCGTGTCCTCCAGGTACCGGATCGCCGCCGCCCCCGCGCCGCCGTTGGGCAGGTCGTCCAGCTGCAGCGGGTCCTGCTCGGTCACCAGCCGGCCCCGGTCGCGGCCGGTCCAGATGGCGGCGCTCTGCGCCACCACGTGCGGGACGCCGGCCGCCTGCGCCGCCGCCAGGAGGTGGTCGGTGCCGTCGGTGCGCAGCCGGTTGGTCAGGGCGAAGAACCGGTCGGGGTGGCGCAGGTCGGGCCGGCCGGCGTGCGCGGCGGACAGCGCGGTCATCTGGTGCACGACCACGTCCGGCCCCGCCGCCGCCACCGCCTCCCCGACCGACGCCCCGTCCAGCCCGTCCATCACCACCGCCGCGGCGCCGAGCTGCTCCAGCATGCCCAGCCCGGCCGGCCGTGTCGTCGTCGCCGTCACCTGATGACCGCGGGCCACCAGCTGCGGCACCAGCCGCCGCCCGACAGCCCCCGTCCCTCCGGCCAGGAACACTCGCATGACGTTCCCCTTCCCTCTTTCTGGCTTGACTCTCACCCCCCGAGACGAGACAGCCCCGGCGGTCTGTGACATGGGCACGGCCGAGCACCCGACCTGCAGAGCGTCGAGGCCGGCCGTGACGCGCGGCCCGGAACGGGCGCGGCCGGTGCCACGCGCTGACCGCGCCCGCAGCGCCGGGCGCTCAGCGGTCCCCGTCGGCCAGGACGCCGAGCAGCCGCAGGCGCTCCAGCGCGATAGCGCGGGACGGAATCTGGGCGGCGCCGGCGGCCCAGTCCCGCCAGACCGGCCAGCGGTCCCGGTCGTAGTCCTCGTGGTCGAACTCGCCCGCGTCGACGACCAGGTCCCGGACGACCTCCAGCTGGTCCGGGCGGCCCAGGCCGGGCCACGGGAGGTAGTCGATGGTCCACGTCAGGCGCGGCGCGCCGCCGTGCGCCCGGTTCAGCAGGTGAGCGTGGAAGGCGACCACGTCGCCCGGCCCGGTCTCCACCACGACATGCGGCCACTCCCAGTCCCCGAACCCGGAGGCGGCGGGCTCGGCGGCGCTGTACTCGCACAGCTGGCGCTCGAAGCCGGGCAGGTGCGAGCCGGGGATCAGCCGCAGCGCGCCGGTGCCGGCGGTGCGGGGCTCGAGGTCGGCCCACAGGGTGACGCCGCCGATGTCGGGTCCCTGGCGGGCATGCCAGCCGGAGTCGCCGGTGAACCGGGTGGCGACCCCGGCCGTCGGCACGGTCGGGCGGCCGAGCAGCTCGGCCGAGGTCAGGAACGTCCGCTCGTCATCGGCGATGAGCGACAGGCTGAACGGCGCCCGGCGGGCGGCAATGGGCAGGTAGCTGCCGCTGATGCCACCGCCCTGGCCGGCGGCCTCGGCGGCGGCCGGGCTGATGGCATCGGCCAGCGCCGCGGTCACTTCCTGGCGGAGCGTGTCCGCCTCGGCCCGGCTGAGCAGGCCGCTCAGCTTCACGTACCCGAACGTGCGGAAATGCAGGATCTGCTGATAGGAAAGCATGACAAGACTCCTCGCCGGCTCGGCTGGTCACGAATTCGGACACGGGCGAGCCGGGGAGGAGGACCCCGGATGGATCAATGTCGGAAGCGCATGACCGTCACGGTACTCCGCCGCGCGGGCCGGAGCGGGGCAGGCGGGCCATGGAACTGACGCTGCTCACGGTGGCCGGCTGCCCGCACGCGGCCGCGTTCGAGGAGCGGCTCGCGGCCGCCCTGGCCGGCCACCCGGGCGCGGTGCCGCACCGCCGGGTGATCGCCAGCGCGCGCGAGGCGGCCGCGGCGGGCATGCACGGCTCGCCGACGCTGCTGGTCGACGGCGCGGACCCGTTCGCTCGGCCCGGCGAGGCCGCGAGCCTGTCGTGCCGGCTGTACCCGGGCGGGGCCGGCGGGCTGCCGTCTGCGGCGGCCCTGCGGGAGGTTCTCAGCCGGCGCTGACGGCGGTCCCGCCGCTCCGGCCGGTGGAGGGCCGGGGCGTGCTCGCGCGGGGAGGGCGCGGCGCTGCCGCCGGAACCTAGAAGATGGCGCGGAGCACGCCGCCGTCGACGGCGATGGTCTGGCCCGTCACATACGCCGCGGCCGCCGAGCACAGGTGGGCGACCATGGCGGCCAGGTCCTCCGGCTCGCCGACCCGGCCGAGCGGGACGCGCTGGCCCACCTCGGCCCGGATCAGGTCGTCCACGGGCAGGCCGGCCTGCTCGGCCCGCGCGGCGGCGCCCGCCCGGAGCCGGTCGGTGAGGATGCTGCCGGGCAGCACGTTGTTGACGGTGATCTGGTCGGGGGCCAGCTCGTCGGCCAGCGTGCGGGCCAGGCCCGCGACGCCGGCCCGCAGGCTGTTGGACAGGATCAGGCCAGGGATGGGCTGCTTCACCGACGTGGACTCGATGTTGATGATCCGGCCCCGGCCGCTGGCCCGCAGGTGCGGCCGCGCGGCCCGCACCATCCGGACCACGCTCAGCAGCAGCAGGTCGAAGGCGTCCTGCCAGGCGTCGTCGGCGAAGTCGGCGAAGTGGCCGAGCGGCGGGCCGCCGCTGTTGTTGACCAGGATGTCCAGCCCGCCGAACCGCTCGACGGCCGTGCCGACCAGGCGCTCGGCGGTGCCCGGCAGGCTCACGTCGGCGGCGACGCCGACCACCTGGACGCCGGACGCCGCGGCGATCCGGGCGGCGGCAGTCATGACGTCGGCCTCGTCCCGGGCCGAGATGACCACGGCCGCGCCCTCGGCGGCCAGGGCCGCCGCGATGGCCCGGCCGATGCCCCGGCTGGCGCCGTTGACGAGCGCGACGCGCCCGGCCAGTTCAAGGTCCATGTTCGCTCTCCCGACTGCGCGCCGCTCGGCGGCACTCAGGACCGGGCGTCGTCGCGGCGGCGCGCGATGTGCAGGATAGCGCCCCAGTGCCGGCGCAATTGTCCCCCGGGGCGCTGCGCCAGGCGGCGGCGGATCTCCCCGTACAGCCGGTCCCGCTGCCACGGCGCCATGGCGATGTGCCCCGAGAACGTGTCCAGCAGGGCCAGGTAGCCGTCCGCGTCGTAGCGGACCTCCCAGTCGAACTGCTCCACGACGACGTCGCCGAACAGGCCGCTGGCCTCGATCGCGGCGGACAGCTCGTCGGGCAGCTCGCCGGGCCGGGAGCGGACCTGGCCGGGCGGCATGCCCTCGCCGATCTCCTCGTACACCGGCTGAATCTCGGCGAAGATCGGGTCGCCGCCGTCGGGGAAGACGTGACCCTGGGCCCAGATGGCCAGGTGGCCGCGGGGCGCCAGCAGCTCCCAGGCCCGGCGGAAGCCGGCCGCGGGGTCGATCCAGTGCCACGCGGTCGCGGCGTAGACCAGGTCGAACCTCTCCCCCGGCGGCGCGGCCCAGGTCTCGAAGTCGGTGGTGACGACGCTGACGGCCGGGAAGGGGGCCAGGTTGCGCCAGGCCGCGGCGGCCAGCTCCGGGCCGGGCTCCAGGCAGGTGATGGCCAGGCCGCGGCGGGCCAGCGGGACGGTCGCGATGCCGGTGGCGCAGCCGATCTCCAGCAGCCGGTCCGCCGGGCTGAGGCCGGTGGCGCGGGCCAGCGCGTCGTACAGCGCGGGCGGGTAACCGGGCCGGGCCTGGTGGTAGCGGTCGGCGGCGGAATCGAAGGTGGCGCGCAGCCGGTCCCGCTCGCCCGCATCCACGGCCAGCATCCTGCCACCGGGCCGGGCCGGCCGGTTAGCCATTTATCGCGGCCGCCGTGACCAGATCCGTCCGCATCCCGGCGTGATGCCCTCTTCCCGCGCGCCCGCGCCCAGGCCAGGCTAGGGGCATGACCAGCGCGCTGATTGTGATCGATGTCCAGGAATCGTTCCTGCAGCTGCCGCTCTGGGCGGCCAGCTCCAATCCCGGCATCGCCGGCCGGGTCGGCCGGCTGGTCCGTGCCGCCCGCGGCCGCGGCGACCTGGTCATCTGGGTACTGCACGCCGAGCCGGGCTCGGGCGGCGCCTTCGACCCGGCCCGCGGGCACGTGGCGCTCATGGACGGGCTGGCCGCGGAGCCGGGCGAGCCGGTGCTGACCAAGTCCGCGCACAACGCCTTCACCACGACCAGCCTGCAGCAGATCCTGACCGCCCGGGGCATCCGGGACCTGGTCATCTGCGGCATCCGCACCGAGCAGTGCTGCGAGACGACGGCCCGGCTCGCCGCCGACCTCGGCTTCAGCGTCACGTTCGTCACCGACGCCACCGCGACCACCCCGATCCCGCACCGGGACTTCCCGGCCGGGCGGAGCGTGGCCGAGATCCTGGCCGACCCGCGCACGCTGCAGACCGCCGACATCATCACCCGGACCGAGTACGCGCTGGCGGGCCGGTTCGCGACCATCGCCGCCCTGGCCGACCTGGCGGCGGGGGCCGCCGGGCCGGCCAGGGTGACGGCGGCCCGCTGATCATGACCAGGGTCGCCTTCCTGCTGGTGCCCGGCGTGCACCTGCTGGACCTGGCCGGGCCGGCCCAGGTGTTCCACACCGCGGACGAGCTCGGGCACCCCTATGAGCTGCACTACGTGGCGGAGCAGGCCGAGGTCGCCACCGCGCAGGGCCTCCCGGTCCGGGCTCGCGTGGACTGGCCGGCGCTGGAGCCCCGTGACCTCATCGTGGTGCCCGGCTGGGACGGGTACACGCGGGGGCGCGGCACGCTGCTGAGCCCGGCGGCCGCCGCGGCGCTGGCCGCCCACCACGCGCGCGGCGGGACGGTGGCCAGCGTGTGCGCGGGCGCCGACGCGCTCGGCCAGGCCGGGCTGCTCGACGGCCGCCGCTGCACCACCCACCATGACCTGCACGACGACCTGGCCCGCCGGTACCCGCGGGCGTGCGTCGTCCGCGACGTCCTGTACGTGCTGGACGGCCGGGTGGTGACGTCAGCCGGCATCGCCAGCGGCATCGACCTGGCGCTGCACCTGGTCGCCACCGCGCACGGCCCCGGCGCCGCGGCCCGGGTGGCCCGCGAGATGGTCGTCTACGCCCGCCGCAACGGCAGCGAGCCGCAGGCCAGCGCCATGCTCCGGCACCGGGCGCACCTCAGCGACACCGTGCACCGCGCCCAGGACCTGATCGACGCGCGGTTCACCGAGCGGCTGCCGCTGGCGCAGCTGGCGGCGTCATCCGGGGTGAGCCAGCGGACCCTGACCCGCCTGTTCGGGCAGGCCACCGGGATGACGCCGCTGCGCTACCAGCAGCTGCTGCGGGCCGAGCACGCCGAGCACCTGATCGGGCACGGCGCCACGGTGGCCTCCGCGGCCCGGGCCGCCGGGTTCGAGGACCCGCGGATGCTCCGCCGGCTCAGAACGGACAGCGCCGTCAGAAGGGAAAGGCGTGCGGCTGGTCGCGCAGGGTCAGCCACTGCCACTGGGTGAACCCATCCCAGCTGCTCTGCGACCCGAACCGCGAGCCGTTGCCCGACGCCCCGGTGCCGCCGAACGGCGCGTACGCGTCGTTGTTGAGCGTCTGGTCGTTGACGTGCACGATGCCCGTCCGCAGCTGGTCGGCGACGGCGCGGCCGCGGTCGCGCGACCCGGTCTGGATCGCCGCGACCAGCCCGTACTCGGTGTCGTTGGCCACCGCGATGGCCTCCGCCTCGTCCTGCACGACGACCACCGGCGCCACCGGGCCGAAGATCTCCTCCCGGAACGCGGGCATCTTGGTCGTCACGCCCGCCAGGACGGTCGGCTGGTAGAACAGCTTGTCGTGGGTGCCGCCGGCCCGGACCACGGCGCCGGCCTCCACGGTCTGGGTCACGATCCGGTCGACGTTGGCCAGCTGCCGCTCGTTGATCAGCGGGCCGAGCGCGACCTGCTCCACGTTGGGGTCGCCGACCGGCAGGCCGGCCGCCCGGGCCGCGAGCCGCTCCAGGTACTCCTCGGCCACGCCCGCCATCACGATGTGCCGCCCGGCGGTCATGCAGACCTGGCCCTGGTGCAGGAAGGCGCTCCACGCCCCGGCCGAGCTGGCCACCTCCAGGTCCGCATCATCCAGAACGATAAGCGCGTTGTTACCGCCCAGCTCCAGCGACACTCGCTTCAGCGACCGCCCCGCGGCCTCCCCGACCTTGCGGCCGACGGCGGTCGAGCCGGTGAAGGCGATCATCGCGACGTTCGGGTCCTCGGTCAGCGCCGACCCCGCCTCGCCGTCGCCGGGCAGGACGTGCAGCAGGCCCTCGGGCAGCCCGGCCGCCTCGAACAGCCGGGCGACCAGGATGCCGCCCGACACCGGCGTCTGCACGTCGGGCTTGAGGATGACGGCGTTGCCGAGGGCCAGCGCCGGGGCCACGGCCCGGACCGACAGGATCTGCGGGAAGTTCCACGGGCTGATGACCCCGACCACGCCGAGGGGAACCCGGCGGGCGATCGACTCGCGGCCCGGCTCGCTGGTCGGGAGCAGGTGGCCCCACGGCTGGGTCGGCAGCGCGGCCGCCTCCCACAGCTCGCCCAGGACCAGCTGGACCTCGAAGGCCGCCTTGCCCGGCACCGCGCCGCCCTCGCGGACCAGCCACGTCTCGAACTCCTCGTGGTTGTCCTCCAGGACGCGGGCGGCCTGCCGGATCAGGGCCGCGCGCTCGGGGCCGGTCCGGGCGGCCCAGGCCGGCTGGGCGGCGGAGGCGGCCCGGGCCGCCTGCGCGACGTCGCCCTTGTTGGCCCGGCCGACCTCGGCCAGCACCTCGCCGGTGGCCGGCTCGAAGGTCTGCAGGGTGCCGCCCTGCGCGGCGGTCCACCCGCTGCTGTAGATCTGGCCGGCCCAGTCGGCCCCGTCGAGCAACGCCATCGTCCTCGCCCCTGCTGCAGATGCTGCGTCCCAGCGCACTCCGCTGGCTTCCCTGGCCCCACGGCAGCGTATGCCGGGCCGCCGGGCCGGGCAACGGGCCCGTGTCGGCGGGATAACGTGCTGCTAGATACGGTGCGGCATAGGCGCTATGTGACATACCGGAGGGCGGGCATGGCCGAGCAGCAGGACAGGACGGTCCAGGGGGTCAACCCGCGTTCCGGCGAGAAAGTCGGCGAGCCGGTGCCCGAGACCACCGCTGCGCAGCTGGCGGAGATGCTGGCCGCGGCCGCCGCGGCGGCAGCGCCCTACGGCGGCAGCCCGCCGGCGGCCCGGATCGCGCTGCTGAACGCGCTGGCCGACCGGCTCGACGAGCAGGTGACCGCGCTGAGCGAGCTGGCCGCGGCCGAGTCCGGGCTGCCGCTGCCCCGGCTGACCGGCGAGGTGGCCCGCACCAGCGGCCAGCTCCGGCTGTTCGCCTCGGTCGTGGCCGACGGCGGCTACCTGGAGGTCATCACCGACTCCGCCGAACCGGCCGCGGCCCCGCCCCGGCCGGCGCTGCGGCGCTGGCTGGAGCCGCTCGGGCCGGTGCTGATCTTCGGCGCGAGCAACTTCCCGTTCGCGTTCAGCGTGCTCGGCGGGGACACCGCCTCGGCCCTGGCCAGCGGCTGCCCGGTGCTGGTCAAGGCGCACCCCTCGCACCCGGGGCTGTCGGCGCGGCTGGACCGGCTGGCCCGCCGGGCGGTCGCGGACGCCGGGCTGCCGCCGGGGGTGTTCGGCATGGTCGTCGGCGACCAGCCGGGCGTCGACGCGCTGCGCGACCCGCGGGTCAGGGCGGCCGGGTTCACCGGCTCGACCGCGGGCGGGCGGTTCCTGTTCGACATCGCGGCCAGCCGGCCGGCGCCGATCCCGTTCTACGGCGAGCTGGGCAGCATCAACCCGGCGGTCATCACCCCGGCCGCGGTGGCCGCGCGCGGCGCGGAGATCGCCGCCGGGTTCGCCGGCTCGATGACCATGGGCACCGGGCAGTTCTGCACCAAGCCGGGCCTGCTGTTCCTGCCCGCCGGGCACGGGCTGGACGGCGCGCTGCGCGCCGCGGTCGGCGCGGTCGGGCCGGCCCCGCTGCTGTCCGAGCGGATCCGCGGCCAGCTCAGCGCCGGCCTGGCGGAACTAGCGGCCCGAGATGACGTCGAGGAGCTGGAGGGCGGCGCGGCGGTCCCCGCGGCGGGGTCGTGGGCCGCGCCGGAGCTGTTCCGCACCACCGCCGCCGCCGTCGCGGCCGACCCGGCCAGCGTCACGGCCGAGCACTTCGGGCCGGCCTCGGTCGTGGTCGAGTACGCCGGCGCCGGCGACCTGCTGGCCGCGCTGGCCACGGTCGAGGGCTCGCTGACGGCCACGGTGCACGCCGAGCCGGGCGACGGGTTCGACCTGGCCGCGGTGCTGGCCCGGCTGCGCGAGATCGCCGGCCGGGTCATCTGGAACGGGTGGCCCACCGGGGTGGCGGTGACCTGGTCCATGAACCACGGCGGCCCGTGGCCGGCGACGACCAGCGCGGGCCACACGTCGGTCGGCGCCACCGCCATCCGCCGCTGGCTGCGCCCGGTCTGCTACCAGGACCTGCCCGACGAGCTGGTCCCCGAGGGGCTGCGCGACGCCAACCCGTGGCAGCTGCCGCGCCGGGTGGACGGGGTCGTTTCCGCCGGAGGCACGCATGCTGGCTGACCTGAGCCTCGCCGAGCTGCGGCAGTACCGGCCGGAGGTGGCCGAGCCGGCCGACTTCGACGAGTTCTGGGCCGCCGAGCTGGCCGCCGCCCGGGCCTACGCGGCCGAGCCGGCCTTCGTCGCGGCCGACACCCCGGTGCGGCACGCCGAGGTGTTCGACGTGACGTTCCCCGGCTACGGCGGGGAGCCGGTCCGCGGCTGGCTGCTGGTCCCCCGCGCGGTCGCGCCGGGCGCGGTCATGGTGGTGGAGTTCATCGGCTACGGCGGCGGCCGGGGCAACCCGTTCGACTGGCTGCGGTGGAGCGCCGCGGGCTACCCGCACCTGGTCATGGACACCCGCGGGCAGGGCGGCGGCTGGGCCGGCGGCGACACCCCGGACCTGAGCGACGCCGGGGCGCCCGCCGCCAAGGGATTCATGACCCGCGGGATCGGCGACCCGCACGGGCACTACTACACGCGGCTGTTCATCGACGCGGCCCGGGCCACCGACGCGGCGCGGCGCCACCCGGCGGCGGCCGGCCTGCCGGTGGTCACCACCGGCCGCAGCCAGGGCGGCGGGCTGTCGATCGCCGCGGCCCACCTGGGCGACGGCATCGCGGCGGTGCTGCCCGAGGTGCCGTTCCTGGCCCACTTCCGCCGGGCCGCGGACATCACCGACGCCTACCCGTACGCGGAGCTGGCCGACTACGGCCGGGTCTACCCCGAGCGGGTGGAGCAGATGTTCGCGACGCTGTCCTACCTGGACGTGGTCAACCACGCCAAGCGGGTCACCGCCCCGGCGCTGTTCTCGGCCGGGCTGTCGGACGCGGTCACGCCGCCGTCGACCGTGTTCGCGGCGTTCCGCCACTGCGCGGGGCCCAAGGACATCGCCGTCTACCCGTTCGGCGGGCACGAGGCGGGCGAGACCCGGCATTTCCTGGCCCAGCTCGGCTTCCTGGCCGGGCTGGCGGCCTAGCTGCCGGGGGCCAGGCCGCGCAGCACCATGCCCAGGGTGGCCCGGTAGGTGGCCTCCGGGTCGGGCGTCAGGATCAGGCCCTTCATCTCCAGGGCGACGGCGCCGTGCACGGTGCTCCAGATCTGCTGGGCCGCCTCGCGCGGGTCGGCGACCTGGACCTGGCCGGCCGCGGCGGCCAGGTCCACGTTGTGGACCAGCGCGCCGAACGCGGCCGCGGCGTGCTCGCCGACCTCCGCCGAGCTGAACTCGTGCGGGATGGCGCCCTCGAACATGATCGCGTAGAAGTGCCGGTTGGCCAGGGCGAACTCGCGGTAGCGCAGCCCGCACGCCCATAGCCGGTCAAGCAGGTCCGGCTCGCCGCCGCCCGCCACGGCGGCCCGCAGCATGTCGAAGCCGCGGATCAGCAGGGCGTCGACCAGCCCGTCCTTGCCGCCCAGCCGGTTGTAGACGCCCATCGGCGCGATGCCGGCCTGGGCGGCCACGGCCCGGACGGTCAGCCCGCCCGGCCCGTCCCGGACCAGCACCTCCTCGGCGGCGCCGATCAGCTCCCGCTCGATGTCGGTGCTGGGCGTCCGCCGCCGTCCGGCGGCGGGCTGCGCAGGAGTCATGGTGGCCATCATCGCCTATCCGGGCTCGCCGGTTGACATCTGTAGAACGTCGTTACATAGTTATAGTACAACGTTCTACAGGAGGCTGTGATGATGACGAGTGCGACTCCGGGGGCGGCGGCCGAGCGCCGGCGCTGGTGGATCCTGGCCGTGCTGTGCCTCAGCGTGCTGCTGGTCGTGATCGACAACACGATCGTCAACGTGGCGCTCCCGACCATGAGCCGCGACCTGGCCGCCTCGACGCAGAGCCTGCAGTGGATCGTGGACGCCTACACGCTGGTCTTCGCCGGGCTGCTGCTGGTCGGCGGCAACCTGGGCGACCGGATCGGGCGGCGCCGCATGCTGCAGGCCGGGCTGGCCCTGTTCGCGGTCACCTCGGTGGGCGCGGCGCTGTCGCGCACGACCGGCGAGCTGATCGCCGGCCGGGCGGCCATGGGCATCGCGGCGGCGCTCATCTACCCGGCCACGCTGGCGCTGCTCAACTCGGCGTTCACCAGCGCCAGGGAGCGCGCCACCGCCATCGGGATCTGGGCGGGGGTGTCGGGCCTGGCGGTGGCGATCGGGCCGGTGGCCGGCGGGCTGCTGCTGCGGCATTTCTCGTGGAGCTCGGTGTTCTACATCAACGTCCCGGTCGTGATCATCGCGCTGGTCGCCGGGTGGCGGCTGCTGCCCGAGTCGCGCGACCCGCGGGCGGGCCGGTTCGACCCGCTCGGCGCGATCGGGTCGGTGGCCGGGATCGGCCTGCTGGTCTGGACCATCATCGAGGCCCCGCGGCACGGCTGGCTGACGGCCGCGACGATCGGCGGCTTCGCCGGGGCGGCGGTCATCCTGGCCGGGTTCGCCTGGTGGCAGCTGCGCCGGCCGGACCCGCTGCTGGACGTGCGGCTGTTCCGCAACCCGCGGTTCTCGGCCGCGAGCGGCGCCATCGCGCTGGCCTTCTTCGGGCTCTTCGGGTTCATCTTCCTGATCACCCAGTACTTCCAGGTCGTGCGGGGCTACGACCCGCTGAAGGCGGGCCTGGCCACCCTGCCGTTCGCCATCGTCACCGGGGCCCTGTCGCCGGCCGCCATCATCTTGATGAAGCGGTTCGGCACCAAGATCATCGTGACGGCGGGGCTGCTGCTGATGAGCTCGGGCTTCGTGGTCGCCGCCGGGACGGCCGTGTCGTCCGACTACTGGGGCAGGATCATCACCTCTATGGTGCTGATGGCGGCCGGCCTGGCCCTGACCTCCAGCCCGGCCACCGAGGCGATCATGGGCGCGCTGCCGCGGGACAAGGCGGGCGCGGGCTCGGCGGTGAACGACACGACCCGCGAGCTGGGCGGCACGCTGGGCGTGGCCATCGTCGGCTCGGCCATGAGCTCGGTCTACGCCAGCCACGTCGGGTCGGCGCTGGCCCGGCTCGGCGCCCCGGCCGCCGCGGCCGCGGCGGCGAAGCAGTCGGTCGTCGCGGGCCTCGGGACCGCCGCCCACCTCCCGCCCGACCTGCGCGCGGCGGCGGCGGCCGCCACCCGGCTGGCGTTCATGGACGGCCTGCACGCCGGCTCGTTCGTCGCGGCCGGCGCCACCGCGGCCGCCGCCCTGGCCACGCTGCTGTTCCTGCCCGCCCGCGCCCGCCTGGCCGGCGCGGCGGAGGCGGGGGCCGGCGTTACCTCGCGCCCGGGCAGCCTGGACCAGCCCGGCGCCCTGGCCGGGCGGGGAGGCGGGACGGCCGGGCGGGCCGGCACGACCGCCGAGCGGGCCAGCACGACGGCCGACCTGGCCGGCCGGCGGTCGTAGGAGCCGCCCCCAGCCGGAATTTCATGATCGTGGGAAGATCGCTCACCTCAGGGTGTGAGAGATCTTCCCACGATCTTGTCCGCAGCGGGGCGCAGCCAGGGCCGCCTACGACGCGTTCCTCGCGGCGTGCCCGTCCCGCCAGCTGCTCGACCGGATCAGCGACAAGTGGGTGACGCTGATCCTCGCGGCCCTTTCGGGCGGCCCGCGGCGGTACAGCGAGCTGGGCCGCGTCATCGCCGGCATCAGCCAGAAGATGCTGACCCAGACGCTGCGCGCGCTGGAGCGCGACGGGCTGGTGGCGCGCTCGGTCACCCCGCAGGTGCCCGTCCGGGTGGACTACGAGCTCACCCCGCTGGGCGCCGGCCTGCAGGTCGCGGTCAGCGCCGTCAAGGCGTGGGCCGAGCAGCACATGGAGGAGATCGAGGCGGCCCGGTCCGCCTACGACGCCGCCGCCCTGGCGTAGCGTGCCGGCCATGACGGAACTTCTCAGCTGCCGGCCCAACCTCGAGGTGCGCGACCTGGCCCCGACGGCCCAGTTCCTCCGGGAAGTCCTGGGGTTCGTGGTGGATACCGACGAGCCCGACTACGGGCTGGTCCTGCTGCACCGCGACAGCGTGGGGCTGGCCGTGGTGCGCACGCCGAACCCGGCCGTCAACGAGACGACGGCGGCGTACGTCGGGGTCACCGGGGTGGACGAGCTGCACGCGCGGTGCGTGGCGCACGGGGCGGCGGTGACCATGGGCCTGACCGACCATCCGTGGGGCCTGCGCGACTTCGTGGTCGAGCTGCCCGGCGGGCACCGGCTCGCCTTCGGCGAGCGCATCGCGCCGGGCTAGTCAGGCCGACGCGGGGTAGAGCGGGGAGTGGCCCGGCGGGACGGTCTCGGCGGGCCGGGGCGGGCCCGGCGGCGTGCCGTCGCCGAAGGGGCGGCCGCCGAGGGCGGCCCGGTCGTGCGGGGCCAGCCAGCCGGAGTCCGCGGGGCCGAGCGGCACGATGCCCGACGGGTTGAGGTTGCGGTGCACCTGGTAGTAGTGCCGCTTGATGTGGTCGAAGTCGATCGTGTCGCCGAAGCCGGGCGTCTGGAACAGGTCGCGGGCGTAGGCCCACAGCACCGGCAGCTCGGCCAGCTTCTGCCGGTTGCACTTGAAGTGCCCGTAGTAGACCGCGTCGAAGCGGGCCAGCGTGGTGAACAGCCGGACGTCGGCCTCGGTGATCGTGTCGCCGACCAGGTAGCGCTGGCCGGCCAGCCGCTCGGTGAGCCAGTCCAGCCGCGCCCACAGCCGCCGGTAGGCCGAGTCGTAGGCCCGCTGGCTGGACGCGAACCCGCACTGGTAGACGCCGTTGTTCACGTCCTGGAACACCTTGAGCGCGACATGGCCGATCTCCTCGCGGCGGTCCTGCGGGTACAGGTCCGGGGCGCCCGCGCGGTGGAACGCCGTCCACTGCGTGGACAGGTCCAGGGTGATCTGGGCGAAGTCGTTGGTGACGACCTGGCCGGCCGGGATGTCGACCATGGCCGGGACGGTGATGCCGCGGTCGTAGCCGGGGAAGCGGGCGAAGTAGGCCTCCTGCAGCCGCTCGATGCCCAGCACCGGGTCCCGGCCGCCGGGGTCGAGGTCGAAGGTCCAGCTCCGCGCGTCGTGCACCGGCCCGCAGATGCCCATCGACAGCACGTCCTCCAGGCCGAGCAGGCGCCGGACGATGACGGCCCGGTTGGCCCACGGGCAGGCCCGGGCCACGATGAGCCGGTACCGGCCGGGCTCGACCGGGTAGCCGTCCCGCCCGTCTCGCGTGATCCGGGTCGCGATGTAGCGCTGATCGCGGGTGAACTCGCCCGGCTTGTCCCTGACCTGATCACTCACGTGGTTCTCGCCTTCCGCCGTCCTATCATTCTCGCATTGCGGGCGCGCGCCCGGCCGCCGCGACCAGGAGGGAACCGGTGAGCCGCACGAGCGCCGCCCGCCCGCCCGCCGGAACCGTCCTGGTCCTGCACGGCGGGCAGTCCCTCTCCACCGCGCCGACCTCGCCGGCGCAGCTGGCCGTGCTGCGGATGATCCCGGTCGCGCGGGCGGTCCGCCGGGCAGTCGGCCCGGCCGGGGTCGAGGTCCGCCGCCCGCGGTTCAGCATGCGCGGCTGGAACGGCCCCTACGCCTCCCCCGTCGCCGACGTGACCAACTGGCTGGACGCGGCCGCCGGGCCGGTCGTGCTGATCGGCCACTCCATGGGCGCGCGCGCTGCGCTGCGGGCGGCGGGGCACCCGCGGGTGGTGGCCGTGGCGGGCCTGGCGCCCTGGCTGCCGCCCGGCGAGCCCGTGGCCCAGCTGGCCGGCCGGGCGGTGCTGCTGGCCCACGGCGACCGGGACCGGGTCACCAGCCCGGCGGAGACGTGGGCCTTCGCGGAACTGGCCCGGGCCGTCACGCAGGTGACGACGGTCAGCGTGCCGGGCGGCGAGCACGCCATGCTCGCGCATGCGCGGGGCTGGCACCGGCTGGCGGCCGACTTCGCGGCGGCCGCGTTCAGGCTGGCGGCGGGTCAGCCGGGCTGGGGACGTCGGCCAGGCGGAAGTCCTCGAACTCGAAGCCGGGGGCCACGACGCAGCTGACCAGGACGGGCTGCTGGCCGGCCGGCTCGGCGCACTGCCAGGTGCCGCCGGGGATGAGCACCTGGGGCTGCTGGCCCGCGGTCAGGTCCGCGCCGAGCAGCAGCGGCTCCCCGGCCGACGGCGCGGTGCCGCTGCCGCCGGTGCGCAGCTCCAGCGGGCCGCCGCTGTGCCACAGCCACAGCTCGTCCGAGCGCACCACGTGCCAGCGGGACCGCTCGCCGGGGTGCAGCAGGAAGTAGATCGCGGTCGCGGCGCGGCGCGGGCCGCCGTAGCCCGCGGGCTCGAACGACACCGGCGAGCGCCAGGTCTGCCGGAACCAGCCGCCCTCGGGGTGGGGCTGCAGGTCCAGCCGCTGCGCCAGCGGCGGGCGACTTTCGTTCGCCATGATCAGCGACCCTAGCGCGCCGCGCGGCGGTAAATGGATAGCGCCGGCCGGGCCGGCGTGGCTAGCCTGCGGCGCGTGAGCGAGACGAGCGGGCCGGCGGCGGGACTCGTGCTGCGTCCGCTGCGGGCCGGCGACGAGGCGGAGTTCCGGGCCGCGCACGCGGCCATGGCCGCGGACGGGTTCGTCTTCGGGCTGGGCTTCGACCCCGGCCTGGACTTTGAGGCCTACCTGCGCGCGCTGGCCGACCACCGGGAAGGGCGGAACCTGCCGGAGCGGTTCGTGCCGGGCACGTTCCTGGCCGCCGAGGCGGCGGGCGAGATCGTGGGGCGGGTGTCGATCCGGCACGAGCTGAACGACTTCCTGCTCCGGCAGGGCGGGCACATCGGCTACGGCGTCCTGCCGCTGCACCGCCGCCGCGGCTACGCGACCGAGATCCTGCGGCAGAGCGTCGTCATCGCCGCGCGCCTCGGCATCGGCCGGGTGCTGGTCACCTGCGACGACGACAACGCCGGCTCGGCGGCCGTCATCGAGGCCAACGGCGGCCGGCTGGAGAACCTCGTCGCCACCGCGGCGGGGCACCCGCCCAAGCGCCGCTACTGGATCGGCTAGGACCCGGCCGCGGGCGGCCCGGACGCCGGCTCGGGCGCGGCCTCGGGGGACCCGGCGCCGGGCGGCGGCTTCTCCAGCGCGCTGAGGAAGCTGGCCGCCCAGTAGGCCACGTCGTGCTCGCGGACCCGGCGCCGCATCGAGCGCATCCGCCGCCGCGCCTCGGCCGGGGCGACCCGCGCGGCCCGCACGATGGTGTCCTTCATCCCCCGGATGTCGTGCGGGTTGACCAGGAACGCGCCGTTCAGCTCGTCGGCCGCCCCGGTGAACTCGCTCAGCACCAGCGCCCCGGTGTCATCCAGGCGGCAGGCCACGTACTCCTTGGCCACCAGGTTCATGCCGTCCCGCAGCGACGTCACGAGCATGACGTCGGCGGCCAGGTAGAGCGCGACCATCTCCTCGCGGGGATAGGACTGGTGCAGGTACTGCACCGGCGGGTTGCCGAGCTCGCCGAACTTGCCGTTCATCCGGCCGACGGTGACCTCGACCTCGTCGCGCAGCAGCCGGTAGTGCTCCACGCGCTCCCGGCTGGGGCTGGCCACCAGCACCAGCACCGCCTCGGGCACGGTCAGCGAGCCCTCGTCCAGGATCTCGCTGTAGGCGCGCAGCCGGTGCAGGATGCCCTTGGTGTAGTCGAGCCGGTCCACGCCCAGCAGCACGATGCTGGGCTCGCCGAGCGCCGCGCGGATCTCGTGCGCCCGGGCGCGGACGTCGGGGCGCCCGGCCAGCTTCTCGTAGGCGGCGGTGTCGATCGAGATCGGGAAGGCCGCCGCGCGCACCTCCCGGCTGCCCGTGCCGGCCGCCTCCCAGCGCCGCTGCCGGGACTCGTCGGAGTCCGACCGCGGCGGGTCGCCGGCCCCCTGGACCGGGGGCCCGGAGCTCTCGTGCCCCGGCTCGCCCTCGGCCGGCCGCGGGTCGGGCACGCGGATCAGCGCGCCGCGGGTGCTCAGCCCGGCGGCCCGGCGGCAGGCCCGCATGAAGTTGGTCGCGTCCTGCTGCCGCTGGAAGCCGAGCAGGTCGGCGCCGGTCAGGCCGTCGATGATCTGCCGCCGCCAGGGCAGCTGGGCGAAGATCTCGTAGCCGGGGAACGGGATGTGGTTGAAGAACCCGATCCGGACGTCGTGGCGCAGCCCGCGGAGCATCCCCGGCACCAGCTGCAGCTGGTAGTCGTGGACCCAGATGGTGGCGCCCGGCGCGGCCTGGCGGGCGGCGGCCCGGGCGAACCGCCGGTTGACCGTCACGTACGCCTCCCACCAGGTGCGGTGGAATTCCGGCGGGGCGATCACGTCGTGATACAGCGGCCACAGCGTGGCATTGCAGAAGCCCTCGTAGAAATGCCGCATCTCGGCCGCGGACAGGCCGACCCCGGCCAGGTGCATGCCGCCGGAGTCGAATTCCTCCGGCGCCGGCCCCGCGTCGCCCGGCCACCCCACCCAGGCGCCCTTGGCGTCCCGGACCACCGGCTCCAGGGCCGCGACCAGCCCGCCGGGGCTGGCGAGCCACTCCGTCTCGCCGTCCGGGCCCCGGCCGCGGTCCACCGGCAGCCGGTTGGCGACCACTACGAAGCTGTAGTCCCCCGGAGCCATCTGGCCGTCTTCGTCCTCTCCCGAAACGCGGGCCTTCCTGCTCGTTGCCACTATCCGACTCTATCCCGAGCCCGTCACGGCACTTCAGGGGCCGTGTTACGACACCGTTTCAGGCCGGGCCCGAAAAGGGCCGGCCCGGTTTGAAACGGCCCGCGCCGGGCACGCGGGGGGCAGGGCACTGGGGGGCACCATGAACCCGATCGAGGCGGTGATCCGCCGGGCCGATCAGGCTCAGCAGCGGCACACCGCGGCGGGGTTCGTCTTCGGCGTGATCAAGAAGTTCGGCGACGACAACGGCGGCGTCCTGGTCAGCAACCTGGCCTACTGCGGCTTCGTGTCGCTGTTCCCGCTGCTGCTCATCCTGGTCACCGTCCTCGGCCTGATCGCCTCGGCCGACCCGGGCCTGCGCCAGGACGCCCTGAACGCGGTGGCCACCCAGGTCCCGCTGATCGGCCAGCAGCTCACCGGGAACGTGCACGAGCTGCGCCAGTCCAGCATCATCGGCCTGATCGTGGGCCTGGCCGTGCTGGTGTGGGGCACCAGCCGGCTGGCCCAGGCCGGCATCTTCACCATGGAGCAGATCTGGAACCTGCCCGGCCCGGAGCGGCCGGGCTACGTCCCGCGGCTGGGCCGGTCGGCCACGTTCCTGGGCGTGCTCGGGCTCGGCGTCATCGCCACCACCGCGCTGGCCGCGCTGGACACGTTCGGGCGGCACTCGCTGCCGTTCATCATCGTGTCCGAGGCGATGGCCATGCTGGTCAACATCGGCATGTACCTGATCGCCTTCCGGGTGCTGACCCCGGCCGGGATCTCGTGGCGCCAGCTCGTGCCCGGCGCCGTCGCCGGCGGGGTGGCGTGGACCGTGCTCCAGGTCGCCGGGACCTACCTGGTCCGGCACGCCCTGAACACCGCCGCCGTCTACGGCGTGTTCGCCACCGTGCTCGGGCTGCTGGCGTGGGTCTATCTCGCCGTCGAGCTCACGGTGTACGCGGCCGAGATCAACGTGGTGCTGGACCGGCGGCTGTGGCCGCGGTCGGTGGTGCAGCCGCCGCTCACCGAGGCCGACCGGGTGAGCATGGCGCTGCAGGCGCTGCAGAACCAGCGCCGCGCGGAGCAGATGGTGCACGTGACGTTCAATGACCGCCCGAAGGGGACCCCGGCGGGCAGCGGGACGCCGCAGCGGCCGGAGGACATTTTGGGTCAAAACCTGACAGAAGACGGACGGCCGGATAAGGGCGAGCCGGACTAGCCTGAGCGCCGGCCCCACTCCCGGGCCAGCAGCTCGTAGGACCGGACCCGGTCGGCGTGGTCGTGGGTGATCGTGGTGATGATCAGCTCGTCGGCGCCCGTGGCGTCGCGCAGGATCTCGAGCTGGTCGGCGACCTGGGCCGGGGAGCCGGCGAACTGGGTCGCGACCCGGTCGGCGACCAGCGCCCGCTCGTCGTCGGTCCAGGCGTGCGCCCGGGCCTGCTCCGGGGTCGGGAACTGGATCGCGCCCGCGCCGCTGCGGATGCTGTGCACCCACAGGCCGTAGCCGGCCGCCAGCTCCCGCGCGGCCGCCTCGTCGTCGGCCACCACCACGTCGGCCGAGACGCTGACATAGGGCGCGTCCAGCTCGGCCGAGGGCCGGAACTCGGCCCGGTACCCGTCCGCCGCCTCCAGCACGGTGGCCGGGCTGACGTGGTAGTTCGCGGCGAACCGGAGGCCGTTCGACCCGGCCACCCGGGCGCTCTCGCCGCCGCTGCTGCCGAGGATCCACACCTGCAGGTCCGCGCCCTCCCCCGGCACGACATGGGCCTCGACGCCGTCGGGCGTCACGTAGCTGCCGCGCAGCAGGGCCAGCACGTCACCGACCTGCTCGGTGTAGTCCTGCGGCTCGGCGCCCGGCAGCGTCAGCAGCTTGCGCTGCATCCCCGCCCGCGGCGACCGCAGGACCCGCTCGATCGGGAACCGCGGCGGGATGAGCAGCCCGTTCTCCGTCCGGCGGCCGCTCGGTGCCGGTGCCGGTGCCGGCGCGGGCGGGGGCGCAGGCGCCGCGCCGGCTAGCGCCGGCTCCCGGCGCGGGCGCCGGCCCCGGCCGGCCGACCGGCCCAGCCCGAGGTCCAGCCGCCCGGGGTGCAGCGCGTCGATCAGCCCGAACTCCTCGACTGTGGCCAGCGCCGTGCGGTGCCCCATCTGGACCGCGCCGGACCCGATCCGGATCGACGTCGTCGCCGCCGCGGTCAGCGCGAGCACGACCGCGGGCGAGGTGCTCGCGACCCCCGGGTTGAGGTGATGCTCGGCGAACCAGTACCGGGCGTAGCCGAGCCGCTCGGCCTGCCGGGCCAGGTCGATGCTGTTGCGCAGCGCCTCGGCCGCGCTCGAGCCGGACGGGATCGGGACGAGGTCGAGAACGGCGAGCGGCGTGTTCGTCATGGCGGCGGTCCCCTTCAGCGGGCGGCGGGCTCAGCGGGCGGCGGGGCTCAGCGGGCGGCGGGGGCGCGGCCCGCGGGATGCGGCGCGAGCCCGAGGTGGTCGCGCAGCGTGGCCCCGGTGTACTCGGTGCGGTAGACGCCGCGCTCCTGCAGCAGCGGCACGACCCGGTCGGCGAAGGCGTCCAGGCCGCCCGGCGTGATGTGCGGGACCAGGATGAAGCCGTCGCTGGCGTCGGCCTGGACCAGCGCGTTGATCGACTCGGCAATGGTCGCGGCCGACCCGATGAACGACTGCCGGCCCGTCATCTCGATGATCACCTCGCGCATGGACAGGTTCCCGGCCGCGGCGCGCTCGCGCCACTGGCGCGCGACGGCCACCGGGTCGCGGTGCATGCGCACGCTGGCCCGGCCGCGGGCGATGGTGTTCTCGCCGGGGTCGGGGTCGATCTCCGGCAGCGGCCCGTCCGGGTCATAGGCCGACAGGTCCCGGTTCCACAGCTGCTCGGCCAGCTTGATCGCGGTCTGGCCGCTGACCTGCTGGCGGCGGACCACGCGCGCCTCCTCGGCGGCATCGGCATCGGTGTCGCCGAGGATGAACGTGGCCGCCGGCAGGATCAGCAGCTGGCCGGGGACCCGGCCGTGCCGGGCCAGCCGCCCCTTCACGTCCGCGTAGAAGGCCTGGCCCTCGGCCCGGGTGCCGTGCCGGCTGAAGATCGCGTCGGCGCACTCGGCCGCGAACTCCCGGCCCGCGTCGGAGTCCCCGGCCTGGAAGATCACCGGCCGGCCCTGCGGGCTGCGCGGCACGTCGAACTGGCCGCTGATGTCGAAGTGCGCGTCGTGGCGGGCGAAGCGGCCCGCCTGCGGGTCGGCCAGGAACCGGCCGCTCTCCCGGTCGGCCACGATCTCGTCGCCGCGCCAGGAGTCGAACAGCTCGCTGGCCGTGGCCAGGAACGTCCGGGCCCGCTCGTACCGGTCCTCCTGGGCCAGGAAGCCGCCGCGGCGGAAGTTCTCGCCGGTGAACGCGTCCCACGAGGTGACCACGTTCCACGCGGCCCGGCCGCCGGACAGGTGATCGAGGCTGGCGAACTGGCGGGCCACCTCGTACGGCTCGTTGAACGTCGAGTTGATCGTGCCGGCCAGGCCCAGGTGGCTGGTCACCGCGGCCAGCGCGGCCAGGACCGTGAAGGTGTCCGGCCGGCCGACCACGTCCAGGTCGTAGATCAGCCCGTTCTGCTCGCGCAGCCGCAGCCCCTCGGCCAGGAACAGGAAGTCCATCTTGGCCCGCTCCGCGGTCTGGGCCAGGTGCGCGAACGAGCTGAAGTCGATGTGGCTGCCCGACCGCGGGTCGCTCCACACCGTGGTGTTGTTCACGCCGGGGAAGTGCGCGGCCAGGTGCACCTGCTTGGTCATGGTCACGGCTCCGTTCATCGGGCGGCGTAGCGGCTGGCCGGGCGGGCCAGCCGGAGCAGCTGCCGGAGGGTGCTCCCCTCGTAGCCGCGGCGGAAGGCATCCCGGCGCTGGAGCTCGGGCACCAGGCCCCGGGTGATCTGGGTCAGGTCGTGCGGCAGCGCGGCGGGCCGCAGCCGGTACCCGGCCAGTCCCGCCGACTGCCAGTCGAGCATCAGGTCAGCCAGCTGGCCGGGGGTGCCGGCGAAGATCTCCGCGTCGCTGCGGTAGGCCCGGCCCCACCGCTCGTCCAGGCGGTCCCGGCGCGCGGCCGCCACGCCGGCCCCCTCGTCGAGGTAGACCAGCAGGTCGGCCAGCACCGCCGCGCCGGGCCGGGGCTCCAGCGGGCCGCCCGGCCAGCCGCTGCCGCCGGACGCGGTGCCGGGGCGGCCGGCGTCCGCCTCCGCCGCCCGGATCTCGGCGACGATCTGCGCCGCCTGCCCGGCGTCGTGCGGGGTCACGAAGCCGAGGTCGGCGCTGCGGGCCACCAGCTGGTAGGGCACGGCGGAGTGGGCGAGCGCGGCGACCGGCGGCTGGCCCTGGGGCGGCCGCGGCGTGATCGAGGGGCCGCGGACCGAGAACCAGCGGCCCTCGAAGTCGATGTAGTGCAGCTTGCCGCGGTCCACGAACCGCCCGGTGGCGACGTCGCGGATCTCGGCGTCGTCCTCCCAGCTGTCCCACAGCCGCCGGATCACCTCGACGTAGTCGGCGGCCTCGTCGAACAGCCCGCTCACCGTGTCCAGCGACGCCGCGTCGCGGGGCTCGGTGACCGCGACCGCGCGGCGGCCGAAGTGGGCGGCCTCGTCCGGGCGCGACGACACCCGGACCCGGACCCCGGCCCGGCCGCCGCTGACGTAGTCCAGGGTGGCGATGGCCTTGGAGATGTGGAACGGCTCGGTATGCGTCACGACCACGGTCGGGATCAGCCCGATGTGGCGGGTCAGCGGCGCGACCCGGGCGGCGACCAGCACCGCGTCCAGCCGGCCGCGCACCTGGTCGGTCGCGCCGTCCGGCTCCAGGCGGCGCATCGACTGGAGGCTGAGCGAGTCCTCGAAGGTGACGAAGTCGAGCAGGCCGGCCTCGGCCTCGGTCACCAGGCCGGCCCAGTACCCGGCGGTCAGCAGGTCGCCGGGCCGGGCCAGCGGCTCGCGCCAGGCGGCCGGGTGCCAGCCGCCCCCGTCCAGGGCGACAGCCAGGTGCAGCGGCGGGCGGTCGGCTTCGGTCACGGCGTCTCCTCGCGCTAGCCAGGCATGGCCATATTCTTCCAACGGGGCCGGTTTAGCTACTATTCCGCTAGGCAAATCGCCGGGCCGGGGCGAACGGGCCGCTCAGCGGCCGGCCGTATGCTGGCCCTGGCGGCCGGGTGACTCGCGGGGGCGGGGCTGGGGGCGGTGCTGAGGTTGGAAGGCCGGGAATCTGTCCAGGCCAGGGTGCTGGCGGCCGTAGCGGGGATCGGCAGCCAGCTGGAGCCCTCGGCCGCGCTGCGGGCTGTCGTCGCGGCCGCCGCGGACCTGACCGGCGCCCGCTACGGCGCGCTCGGGCTCATCGGCGACGCCGGCACGCTGTCCGGATTCATCCCGGTCGGGATGGACTCCGGCCAGATCGCCGCGATCGGGCACTGGCCGCAGGGCCGCGGCCTGCTCGGCGAGCTGGTCCTGCACCCGGGCCCGCTGCGGCTGCACGACCTGGCCGCCCACCCCAGCTCGGCCGGGTTCCCGGCAGGGCACCCGCCGATGCGCTCGTTCCTGGGGGCGCCGGTCATCGTCCGGGGCGAGCTGTTCGGGAACCTGTACCTGACCGACAAGCGGGGCGGCGAGGACTTCACCGCCGAGGACGAGGAACAGCTGGTGGCGCTGGCCGGGGCGGCCGGCCTGGCGGTAGAGAACGCCCGGCTGCGGGGCGAGGCCCGCCGGCACGAGCAGTGGCAGCGGGCCACGGCCGAGGTCGCCCAGCAGCTGCTGGCCGCCGACGAGCCCCGCGACGTCCTGGCCGTCGTCGCCCAGCACGCGCTGGAGATCTCCGGCGCCGACGCCATCGCCCTGGCGCTGCCCAACCCGGCCGGCGACCACATCACGATCACCAGCGCGACCGGCTATCACGCGGGGCGGCTGGTCGGCATGACCGTCCCGATCGAGCTCTCGCTCGCCGGAGAGGTCATGACCACCGGCCGGCGGGAGTCCGGGATCGACTTCGGGGCGGACGAGCGGGTCGCCTGGCCGGTGCGGCAGCTCGGGGAGCTCGGCCCCGGCGTCGTGGTGCCGCTGGGCGTGCCCGGCGACGTGCGGGGCGTGATGATGGTGGCCCGCAAGGCGGGCGCGCAGCCGCTGTCGCCGGCCGCGGTCGACATGGTCACGACGTTCGCCGTCCAGGCCGGCATCGGGCTCAAGCTGGCCGAGCACCGGCGCGACACCCAGCAGATCGCGCTGCTGGCCGACCGCGACCGGATTGCCCGGGACCTGCACGACCTGGTCATCCAGCGGCTGTTCGCGACCGGGATGTCGCTGGAGGGCGGCATGCCGCTGCTGCCCGACGGCGAGGGGGCCGACCGGGTCCGGCGCGCGGTCGACGAGCTGGACGGGACCATCCGGGACATCCGGTCGACGATCTACACCCTGCAGGCCCGGGACGAGCCGCACCAGCCCGAGATCCACGCGCGGATCCTGGCCGTGGTCCAGGAGATGACCGACGCCCTCGGGTTCGCGCCCTGGCTGCGCATCGACGGCCAGCTCGACGCGCGGGCGCCGGCCCAGATGACCGAGGACATCCTGGCCGTGGTCCGGGAGGGACTGTCCAACGTCGCGCGGCACGCCAAGGCCAGCCAGGCCGACATCGTGGTCACGGCCAGTGCCGACCTCGTGATCGTGATCGCCGACGACGGGACGGGGATCACCGCCGACCGGGCCTGGAGCGGCCTGGCCAACCTGACCGGGCGCGCCGCGGAACTCGGCGGCGGCATGCTCGTCGAGCCCGCCGAGGGCGGCGGCACCCGCCTGGAATGGCGCGTCCCGCTGGCCGGCGCGCAGCTGCCCTGACCGGGGCGCCATCAGCTCAGGGCAGCACCCGGGCCGCGTACGCGGCCGCCTGGGTCCGGCGCTCCATGCCCAGCTTGGCGAACAGGCCCGAGACGTAGTTCTTGACCGTCTTCTCGGCCAGGCCCAGCTCCTCGCCGATCTGGCGGTTGGTCAGCCCGGACCCGATGAGCTCGAGGATGCGGCGCTCCTGCCCGGTGAGCCGGGCCAGCGGGCCGGCCGCCCGGGCCTGCTCCCCGGCCCGGTCCAGCAGCCGCGCGGCCGTCTCCCGCGGGATCATCGACTCGCCCGCCGCGACCGCCCGCACCGCGCCGACCAGGTCGGTGCCGCGGATCTGCTTGAGCACGTAGCCGGCGGCGCCGGCCATGACCGCGTCCAGCAGGGCCTCGTCGTCGCCGAATGAGGTCAGCATGAGGCAGCCCGTTTCGGGCGTTTGCGAGCGGAGGGCGCGGCACACGCTGACGCCGTCGCCGTCCGGCAGCCGCACGTCCAGGACGGCGACGTCGGGGCGCAGGGCCGGCACCCGGGCCAGGGCCGCCTCGGCGGTGCTGGCCTCGCCCACGACCTCGATGTCGGGCTCGGCCTCCAGCAGCTCGCGGACGCCCCGCCGGACGATCTCGTGGTCGTCGAGCAGGAAGACGCCTACCTTCGGGTCCCGGGCGGCAGCGGCCGGGGCCGGGGCCGGGGCGGCAGCCGGCGTCGTCGGCACGCTAGTGACCGGTCTGCAGCTCGGTGGCCGCGTTCCCGGCGGCCAGCGCGCCGAGCACCTGGGACCGCAGCGCGTAGGTCTTGACCAGCCATTCAATCTGGTCAGCGACGAAATGCGGGGAATCGGCATGCAGCCAGAACGTGCCCGCCGTCCGCCCCGCCAGCCCCGACGGCAGGTCCTGCTCGCGGGACTGCTCGGAGACCACCACGACCGGCGGCGGCGCGCTCAGCCGCTGCAGCTGGTCGATCACCATGGCCAGCTCGCGCGGCGAGTCGAAGAGCTCCCAGCTGAGCAGGGCGGCGCCGATCGGGATCGGGCGGGCCGACGCCGGCGCGGCCGCCTCGCCCTGTACCGCGATCGTGGACCGCAGGCTTTCCCGGCTCCGGGCGGTGACGACGCGCACGCCCCGGTCGGCGAGCCGGTCCAGCACCGTCTGGGCGGCCGGGCCCGGGCCGGGCTCGGGCTCGGCGAACAGGACCTGGAACTCGCCGTCATGCGGACGTGACTGTGTGAATTCTGCCGTCTCGATGCTGCCTCCCCCGTAGCGGCGTGCGCGAGACCCGGCGCACATGTGACACAAGTTACCCACTGACAGTTGCCGGGCCTAGGGCCGAAGGTCCCTGGGCCCTCCCCCGCGCCGGAAAAAAGGGGCTTTGACCAGGCGTGCTAACGCCGTGCTACTGCCGTGCTAGGGCGGCACGCC
The DNA here is from genome assembly GCA_036501025.1 of Streptosporangiaceae bacterium. GTDB lineage: Bacteria > Actinomycetota > Actinomycetes > Streptosporangiales > Streptosporangiaceae > DASUBV01. Next base: position 13,358 of record DASYBB010000193.1, on the reverse strand, counting down.
AGGCTGATCAAGCAAAATACCGCACGAGTCTGCGCACGGGGGGGCCGCCGTGCGCAGCACGCTCGAAGGAGAAGGCAGCCGATGACCGATCGTCCGCGGAGTATCCAGGGTGTCCTTCGGCAGGCACGGTGGAGCACGGGACTGACCCAGGAGGAGCTGGCCGCCCGGTGCGGGGTCAGCGTCCGCACCATCAGCGACATCGAGCGCGGGCACGTCGTGCGCCCGCGCGCGACCACGCTGCGCCAGCTGGCCCTCGGCCTCACCATGACCGACGAGGAGACCAGGCAGCTCCTGCTCCTGGGCCGCACCGGCCACGGCGCGGACTCCCAGCGCCTGGTCCCAGCCGAGGCCTAGTCGTCTCAGCCCGGCCCGGCCAGTCCCACGTCAGCCCGACGGAGCCCGACCAGTCCGAGCCCGGCCTGGTTCCGAGCCGCCCTGGCCAAGCCCGGCCAGTCCGGCCGACGCGGCGCCGTCGCCGGGCGTCAGCCTGCCCGGCTCCCGCCGGGTCACCGGCCGCCTGTCCCGCCTGGCCACGCCTCCATCCTGACCGCCGCCCCGGCCCCGCGCCACGCGGCCCACTGCACGTTCGGCGGCAGCTTCCCGCCCCCGGCGCGACTGCCTCGGCGCACGGCGCAGGGCCGCTCCCCCGCAGACCACCTGCCCTGAGACGGCGCTGCCCCGGGGCAGCCCGGGACCGCGAGGCCCGTGATGCTGATGAGGCCCCCCGGACATCCGCGGCCCCGAGCTGGGCCGCCTACCCCGGCGCGGCGCTGCCCGGTCCGGCACCCCGCGCCGGACGCTGGGCCAGGACCAGCAGCCACCCCAGCGACGGCAGCACCAGCACCCCGCCGATCACCACGCAGATCACCGTCGCGCTCAGCGTCGCCCCCGGCGCCGCGGCCGCGCCCACGCTCAATCCCCCGCCCCCGTGCCCCAGCCGTCCCGGCGGCAGCAGATACGGGTACTGCGCCGCGCCCCACCCCCACAGCACCGCCGCCACCGCCGCGGCCGCCGCCAGCCGCAGCGGCACCAGCCAGCCCTTCCCGGCCAGCGCGAGCGCCGTGACCCCGGCCGCGGCCGCCGCCACGACCAGCGGCAGCGCGTGCCCCGTGAGCCGCCCGTAAGCACCCGGCGCGCTTGAGTGCAGCACCACCAGCCCGGCCACCGAGCACGCCCCGACCACCAGCCCGCTGGCCACCGCCCGCCGCCGGAACCAGGACATCAGCGCCGGGTCGCCCGCCCGCCGGGCGTCCGCGGCCAGGTAGCTCGCGGCCAGGAACGCGCAGGCGGCCACCGCGAAGGTGCCCGTGACGGCCGACACCGGGTTCAGCCAGCTGCCGACCGCGGAGCCGCGCGCCAGTCCCCGCGGAACCCGCCCCGCCGCCACGCCGCCCGCCGCCGCGCCCAGGAACCACGGGGTGACGACCGAGGAGAACGCGAACGCCGCCCCGAACGCCCGCTGCGCCCACGGCGCGTCGATGGCCTTGCGGAACGCGAACGCCGCGCCGCGGGCGATCACGCCCAGCGCGATCGCGGTGAGCGGCACGTACAGGGTCGAGGACACCGCCGCGAACGCGGCCGGGAACGCCGTCCACATCAGCACCAGGACGAAGATCAGCCAGACGTGGTTGGCCTCCCACACCGGGCCGATCGCGCGGGAGATCAGCGCCCGGCGCGGCGCCCCGGCGGCCCGGCCGCCGGCCAGCAGGTCCCAGATGCCGGCGCCGAAGTCGGCCCCGCCGAGCAGGGCGTAGGCGGTCACCGCCGCCCACATGACGGCCAGGATGGCCAGCGCGTCGCCCATCTCAGGCCACCACGCTGGCGCGGACGTCGGACTCCTGCGGCGCGGCGGGCACCGGCGCGCTGCGCGCCAGCCGCCGCAGCACGTAGACGGTGGCCACGGTCAGGACCGCGTACACCGCGATCACCGGCCAGACGCCCTGCGCCAGCCCCGGCGCCGGGTTGACCGCGCGGGACACCCGCAGCACCCCGTACACGATCCACGGCTGCCGGCCCACCTCCGTGGTGACCCAGCCCGCCTCGGTGGCCACCGCCGCCGCGGCCCCCGACGCCGCCACCGCGCGCAGGAACCAGCGGCTGCCCGGCACCGCCCGCCGCCGCCACCACGACCAGGCCAGCCAGGCGCCCAGGGCCAGCAGCGCGAACCCGATGCCCACCATCGTGTCGAACGCGAAGTGCACGATCGCGACCGGCGGCCGGTCGGCGGCCGGCACCGAGCTCAGCCCGGTCACCCGGCCCGCCGGATTCAGGTGCACCAGCAGCGACAGCCCGTCGGGGATCTTCAGCGCCCCGTGCAGCCGTCCCCCGTAGAACAGCCCGCCCACGGCCTCCGGCGCGTGCGCCTGCGTGCGGACCAGCCCCTCCATCGCGGCCAGCTTGACCGGCTGGCTGGCGGCCACGAACCGGGCCGCCCAGTCCCCCACCCCGATCTGCGCCGGCGTCACCGCCGCCGCGAACGTGAGCGGGATGAGCAGCCCCAGGCGGTGGTAGCGGTCCCGGCGGCCGCGCAGCATGGCCACGGCGTAGACGCTGGCCATCGCGAACCCGGTGATCAGGAAGGCCGACAGGATCATGTGCGTCGTCTCCGGCCCGGTGGCCGGGTTGAACATCGCCGCCCACGGATCCACGCCGGTCAGCCGCCCGTGACGGATGGCGAACCCGCGCGGGTCGTTCATCCACGCGTTGGCGCACACGACGAAGAAGGCCGACGCGATGCCGGAGGCCACGATCGGCACCCCCGACAGCAGGTGCGCCCGCGGCGGCAGCCGGTCCCATCCGTACAGGTAGATCCCGAGGAAGATCGCCTCGATGAAGAACGCGAAGCCCTCGATGGCGAACGGCAGCCCGATGACCGCGCCGTACCGGTCCATCAGCCCCGACCACAGCACGCCCATCTCGAACGAGACGATCGTGCCCGACACCGCCCCGACCGCGAACAGCACCCCGAGCGCCCGCGCCCACCGCCGCGCCAGCAGCTGGTAGAACACGTCGCCGGTCCGGTGCCCGCGCCACTCCGCGAACAGCACCAGCATCGGCATGCCCACGCCCAGGCTGGCCACCACGATGTGCCAGCCCAGGGAGAACCCCATCTGCGATCGCGCCGCGACCGGATCCGCCGTCCGGGCCGCCGCGACCACCAGCGCGGAGGTAACCACCAGACCCTCCCGACTGCCCCCGGACGCCCGCCGGAAGCCTCGGCTCGAGTCTATTTCTACGTAACGTAGAACTTCTACGTGATGTAGAAGACACCGGCCGGCCGCGCACCGGGCCGGACCAGGGAACGGCGCCCGGCGGGGATAATGAGGGCATGGGTGACTTAGTGGACCCAGGCGCCGGGCCGCGCTGGGACGACGGCGCCGACGGCGTCGCGGCGACTCCCGCCATGCCCCTGATCCGCAGCTACGAGCAGAACCTCGGCGCCCCGTGCCCGCTGCAGGACGGCGCGAGCCCCACCCTCGGCTGGCAGTGGCGGGCCGACAAGAAGGGCGGCAGGGCCTTCGGGCTGATCACCCGCACCCTGTCGGGCTCGGACAAGCTCCGGGAGGCCATCCCGCTGACGCAGGAAGGCTGGGCGCAGGCCTGGGACGTGCTGGCCCGGCTGTACCCGGACCGCGCCGCCGGGGCCAGGGCGGTGCTCGCCGAGCGCGCGGTCCCCGACCGGGCCCGCCAGGAGGCCGCCGGCCGAGAACCTGGCGCGCCTCGCCGCCATGCTGGAGGCCGGCCTCCTCGCCCGCGCCGAGTTCAACACCCTCAAGGCCAACCTGCTCCGCGCCCCGTGACCCGCCCGCGCCCAGAGCCGCATTTCATGATCGTGACCGATATCCCGCGGGAGTTTCCGGGAGAATCGGTCACGATCATCGGCAAGCAACCCGGCGCCGACCGGTGCGAGGCCCCTCGCGTCGCGCTGATCCCACACGCATCAGGCGTGGGACCGATGCCCGGGGGAGAGTGGCCGCGGAGTGGCTAGAAGTAATGGCGGCGGCCGCCGACCGCGTGCCCGAGGCTGCCGAGCAGGGCCAGGATGACGCCGATCAGGAGCACGATGATGCCGATGGTCCAGGCAATGGCGATGTGGGCGATGAAGCCGACGATGAGAAGGATGAGGCCGAGAACAATCACGGAGGGCTCCTAAGAGCTAGCTGACGGGCGCGGCTCCCGCGCCTGCCCCGACGTACCCCCACGCAGCCCCTCAAACAACCGCCCGTCGCCCCGCTCCCCGCTGCCCGCCGGCCTGCCCGCCGTCCTGCCTGCCGCCGCGGGCCGGCACGCCCGGCCGGAGCCGCGGGCTGGGCCGGCCGCAACGGCAGCCGCGGTTTCCCGTCATGACGCCCGGCCGGACAATCGGCCGCTTTGCCAATAATGCGCGCGGAAAGCCGGGCGATTGAATAACGCGCAGGTCGCCGCCGCGAACATCCTGACCGACGGCCTGACCCCGGCCGACCTGGGGATCCCGTTCCTCGACCACTTCCCCTACCTCGGGGTCCCCTTCGACGGCTACAGCCACCCCCCGAAGTAAGCCCGGCCGGGAACCGGCCACCAGGAGTAACAGGGCCGCCCGGGAGGATCCAGCTCCCGGGCGGCTCAGCCCTTCCCGGGGTTGAACACCCCGCGCGGGTCCAGCGCGCCGCGCACCGCGTCCTGCATGGCGAGGGCGCCGGGGTCGAGCTCGCGGCGCATGCCGTCGCGCTTGAGCAGCCCGACGCCGTGCTCCCCGGTGACCGTGCCGCCGGCCGCGATGGCCGCGTCGAGCACCTCGTCGAACGCGGCCTGGGCCGCGGCCCGGGCGGCGGCGTCGCCCGCGGGGGTGATGATGAGCGGGTGCAGGTTCCCGTCGCCGGCGTGGGCGATCGTCGCGATCTGCACGCCGTGCCGCTCCCCGATCGCGCTGATCTGGGCCAGCATGGCGGGCACCGCGGAGCGCGGCACGCAGACGTCCTCGGTCAGGACCGGGCCGAGCCGCTCGAAGGCCGGGTAGGCCAGCCGCCGCGCCTCGAACAGCGCCTCGGCCTCGGTGTCGTCGGTCGACTGCTCGGCCCACAGCGCCCCGGTGCCGGTCATGGTCGCGGCGATGGCCGCCGCCTCGGCCGCGCCGGAGTCCCCCGGCGTGTCCACCCGGGCCAGCAGCATGGCCGCCGCCCCGGTCTCGATGCCGAGGTGCTTCCACTGCTCGACCGCGTCCAGGCAGGCCCGGTCCAGCAGCTCCAGGACGGCCGGGGTGAGCCCGCGCCGGGTGATCTCGGCCACGGCCCGGCCCGCCGAGACGAGGTCGCCGAAGGCGGCCACCACCGTCCGCGGGGTGCCGGCCAGGGCCGGCCGCAGCCGCAGCGTCACCTCGGTCACCACCCCGAGGGTGCCCTCGGAGCCGACGAACAGCCCGACCAGGTCGAGCCCGGCGACGCCCTTGGTGGTCCGCCGCCCGAGGCGCACCGCCTCGCCGTAGGCCACCGGGCCGCCGACTACGGCGCGCAGGCCCAGCACGTAGTCGCGGGTGACGCCGTACTTCAGGCAGCACAGGCCGCCCGCGTTGGTGGCCACGTTGCCGCCGATCGTGGACCACGGGGCGCTGGCCGGGTCGGGCGGGTACCACAGGCCGTGCTCCGCGACGGCCGCCTTGACGTCGTTGTTGACCGCGCCCGGCTGCACCACGGCCAGCAGGTTGTCGGGGTCGATCTCCAGGACCTTGCTCATCGCCGACAGGTCGAGGATCACGCCGCCGGCCACGGCGTTGGCGCCGCCCGACAGCCCGGTGCCCGCGCCGCGCGCCACGATGGCGGCGCCCAGCTCAGCGCACGTGCGCACGACGTGCTGCACCTCGGCCTCGGACCGGGCGCGCACGGCGGCGGCCGCCGCCCCGGCGGGCGCCCACTCGGCCTCGTCGTGCGACAGCGCGGCCAGCACGTCCGGGTCGGTGACGATGCGGTCGCCGGGCAGGACCCGGCTCAGCGCCTCGACCAGCACCCCGGCCCCGGCCGGGGCCGCTCCGCTGACCATCTCCTCGCCGGCTTGCACTGAGCTCATGACACGACCCTAGGCGCTGCCGCCTTTCCCGATCACTTCCGCCCGGGCGGAGATTCCGGCATTCTGGCACTCCCGGCCCACCCGGCGGCCCGAGCACAGGAGGCGGCGCAGATGCCCGGTGTCACGATCTCGGGGGGCTACGGCGCGGGCGGCAGCATCATCGCCCCGCACGTGGCCCGGCTGCTCGGGCTGCCGCTGCTGGACCGGGCGATCAGCTCGCGGGTCGCCGCCCAGCTGCGCGTCTCCGTCGAGGAGGCCGAGGGCGGCGCCGTCCGCCGGTCCTTCCTGGAGATCCTGGCCCCGCTGGCCGCGGGCGTGCTCGCCGTCAACACCGACGCCGCGCCGCGTGACCTGGCCGAGCCCAACGAGGGCGGCGCGTTCCGGGACCGGGCCGAGGCCATCATGCGGGCCGCGCTGGCCTCCGGCGCGGTCATTCTCGGCCGCGCGGGCGCGGCCGCGTTCAAGGCCGAGCCGGGCGTGCTGCGGGTGCGGCTGTTCGGCCCGGCCGAGGCGCGCATCGCGCAGGCGGCCCGGATCGAGAGCGTCGACGAGGCGACCGCCCGGCGGCGGCTGCCCGAGGTGGACCGCGCCCGCGCGCAGTACGTCCGCCGGCTGTACCGGGCCGACATCGACGACCCGGGCCTGTTCCACCTGCACCTCGACAGCACCGCGCTGCCGCTGGACCACTGCGCGGACCTGATCGCGGCCGCCTACCGCGCCGCCGTCCCGTCCGCCCCGCCAGGAGCGCCCGCCGCCACGACGTGACCGTGCGGGCGACGGGCCAGACGGGCCCGCGCCGGGCGGGCGCTCGTGCGCCCGTCAGGGCAGCTCGACGGTCTGCGCCCGCAGCAGCTCGCTCAGGGCGGCGTTGAGGAACGGCGCCGCCGGCTGGGCCAGCACCCGGAGCTGATCGGCGATCAGCAGCAGGCCGTGCGCCACCACGGCCGCCCCGGCGGGCCGGGGCCGCTCGTCGGGCTCCGGCTCGGCGAAGATGCCCAGCGCGCCGGTCAGCGCCAGGACGACCGCGTCGCCGTCGAGCCCGTCGTACCAGCCCGCGGCCAGCTTCAGCGTGCTGCCCAGCACGTGGTGCACGTCATCGGCGTCCAGTCCGTCCGGGTGCGAGCGCTCGAGCAGGTCCCGGGTCACGGTCCCGAGCAGGACGGCCAGCTGCTCGGGCTCGACCCGGCTGAGCTCGCCGGCCGCCTCCGCGAACGCCGCGGCATCGCCCGCCCGTGCCCCCGACACGGCGGCGTCGACCGCCGCGGCCATCGCCGCGGCGGCCCGCGGCCAGGATGCGTAGCCGGCCGTCATCGGGCCGGGCCCGGCGCGCTGGCCTTGTCCTGGTGCGGGCTCAGCCCGGGCCGGCTTGGCTTACCCACGGCCGCGAGCGTAGCGGTCCGGGTGCGCGCGTGGCGAGCGCATGTCTGCCTTCCCTCGGCTCGGCGGTGCTGCTGCCATTATGCCGGCTTCTGCCGACAGTGTGTTCGACACCCCGGCCGTCCGGTGCGCTGCCCTTAGCATGGGAGCCCTGGACGGTTCCGCGGGGAGGACAGCCCATGTTGCCCGAGCTCGCGTTCATCCTCGCCGCCGTGGCGGTCATCAGCCTGGTCGAGGTGCTGGCCGAGAAGAGCCGGCTCCCCGCCGCGGCGCTGCTCACGATCGCCGGGCTGTGCTACGCGCTGCTGCCCGGCCCCAACCTGGCCCTGAACCCCGAGTTCATCCTGACCTTCATCCTGCCGCCGCTGCTCTACAGCGCCGCGCTGAACTCCTCGCTCCTGGCCATCCGGCGCAACCTGCGCCCGGTGATCAGCCTGTCGGTCGTCCTGGTGCTGGTCACGGCCCTGGTCGTCGGCGTCGGCACCGACCTGCTGATCCCCGGCGTGACGCTGGCCGCCGGGACGGCGCTGGGCGCCGCGGTCGCCCCGCCGGACCCGGTGGCGGCGCTGGCCATCGGCCGCCGGGCCGGCCTGCCGCCGCGCCTGATCACCCTCATCGAGGGCGAGGGCCTGCTGAACGACGCCACCGCGCTGACCCTGTTCACGGTGGCGGCGGTCGCGGCCACCAGCGGCAACTTCTCGCCTGGCGGCGCCGTGGCCCGGTTCGTCCTGGCCGCGGCGGGCGGCATCGCCGTCGGTGCCGTCACCGCCGGCGCGGTCCGCCTCCTGCGCCGCTTCGTGCACGGCCCCATCGTGCTCAACAGCCTCTCCCTGGCCACCCCGTTCGCGGCCTACCTGCTCGGCCAGGAGGCGCACGTGTCCGGCGTCCTGGCCGTCGTGGTCACCGGGCTGATCGTCGGCCACGACACCCCGCGCCGGTCCTCGGGGGCCAGCCGGCTGCAGACCGCGGCGGTGTGGCGGCTGGCCGACTTCCTGCTCGAGGGCTTCGTGTTCCTGCTGATCGGCCAGCAGCTCCCCGCGGTCATCCGCGGCCTGCGCGACTACCCGACCACGACGATCCTGGCCGCCGGGTGCCTCACCGTCGGCATCGTCCTGGTGCTGCGGCCCGCCTGGCTGATCGGGACCCAGGCCCTGCCGCGCCGGCTGCGGCTGCGGCTCGGGGCGCGGGACCGCGACGACCAGCGCCGGCTCAGCGCGCCCGAGATCACCGTGCTGAGCTGGGCCGGGACCCGCGGCGTCATCAGCCTGGCGGCGATCTTCAGCCTCCCCCTGGCCACCGAGGCGGGCCGGCCCTTCCCCGACCGGGACCTGCTGATCTTCTGCACCTACCTGGTCGTGCTCGTCACGCTGCTCGGCCAGGGCCTGACGTTCGCCGTGCTGGCCCGCGCCCTGGGCCTGCGCGCCGACTTCGCCGACCAGGCCCGGACCCGGAACGAGGCCCGCACCGCCGCGGTCACCGCCGCGCTGCGCCGGCTCGGCGAGCTGGCCGGCGGGGACGACGAGGACAGTGACACCCGCGACGTCAGCCCCGAGGTGATCGCCGAGCTGCGCGCGGGCCTGGAGCGCCGGGCGACCCGCTACCGGCAGCGGCTGGACCAGCTGGACCAGGCCGAGGACGAGGACGGCGACGTGGCGCTGCCGCCGGGCTACCTGGCCGCCATCGAGGCCCGCCGCGCGGTCATCGAGGCGCAGCGCGAGGAGCTGCTGCGGTGGCGGGACGCCGGCCGGCTGCCCGACGCCAGCCTGCGCGTCCTGCAGCACGAGCTCGACCTGGAGGAGAACTCGCTGCGCCGCCCCGAGGCCCGGTAGAACGGCGCCGTGAACGACGCAGACCTGGTCACCTCCATTACCGAACGCCTGTCGCTCCGGTTCGGGCCCGCCGTCGCGGGCTGGTGTGCCGCGGTCCCCGCGCTGGCCGACGAGCTGGCCGGCCGGTGGGGGCTTGTCCGGGGCGAGGCGTACCCGGACGGGGCCAGCTCGGTGGCCCTGCGCGCCCGGCAGCGCGACGGCACGCCCGCCGTGCTCAAGCTCAGCCCCGACCCGCCGTTCCTGGCCGGCCAGGCCGAGGCGCTGCGCCTGTTCGCGCCGGGCGGCCGGGTCCCGGCCGTGCTGGCCGCCGACGCGCGCGCCGGGGCCGTCCTGCTGGAGGCCGTAGAGCCCGGCACGGGAGCCGACGAGCTGCCGGACCCGCCGACCGCGCAGGAATGGGGCGCCCTGATCCGGGCGCTGCACTGCGCCGCCGCGCCGCCCGGCTACCCGCGTGACCTGCGCGGCCGGTGCGACGAGTTCTTCGCCCGGATCGGCCGCCGCCTGGCCGAGCCCCCGATCGCCGCGCGCCTCCGCCCGGCCGACCTGGACCGCGGCGCCCGGCGGTACGGGGCGCTGCTGGCCACGGCGCCGGCGCCGGTGCTGCTGCACGGCGACCTGCACCCGGGCAACGTGCTCGACGGCGGACCGGCCCGCGGCCTGGTCGCCATCGACCCGCGGGCATGCACCGGCGACCCGTGCTTCGACGCGGTGGACTACGTGCTGGACGGCGCGGGCCGCGACGGCGTTGGCGCCCGCTGCGACGCCCTGGCCGCGGCGGCCGGCCTGGAGCCGGGCCGGCTGCACGCGTGGAGCCGCGCGATCGCGCCCATCATCGCCATCAGCCGGATCGGCGCGCCCGGCCAGGAGCAGGCCGTCACGGAGCTGCTCGCGCTATCCAGCTGACGGCTGGGCCCGGTCCCCGGCCTCGGCCGTGAAGCGGGCCAGGCCGGCGCGGGCACGCAGGGTCTCCCGGTGCCCGGGCCCGGAAACCCGCTCCAGCACGGGGAGCACGGCCGCGTACTGGTCGCGTGCCCCGGCCGGGTCCCCGGCCAGGCCGGTGGCGAAGGCGAGGCTGGACCGCACCATCAGGGTCTCGGGGTGCTCGGCACCGGAGACCCGCTCGCGGACGGGGAGCAGCGCGGCGTACTGGTCGCGGGCCGCCGCCGCGTCTCCGGCATTGGCGCTCGCGCGGGCCAGGTTCGAGCGCACCGCCAGCGTCTGCGGGTGCTCAGGTCCCGCGCCCCGCTCGTGCAGCGGGACGAGCTCGGCGAACTGATCGCGGGCCGCGGCCGGGTCTCCGGCCATCTCGGTGTAGTACGCCAGGTTGGCCCGCACCGTGAGGGTGAGCAGGCTCAAGGGTCCCGACATGCTCTCCCGGACCGGGAGCAGCTCCGCGAGCTGGTCGCGGGCCGCGGCCGGCTCCCCGGCCTCGCCCGTCCAGCGCGCCACGTTGCCGCGCGCGACCAGCGTCTCGGAGTGCCCGGCCCCGCGGACCCGCTCGTAGACCGTCAGCAGGGTCGCGTACTGGTCGCGGGCGTGGGCCGCGTCCCCGGCCTCGCCGGTCCAGAAGGCCAGGTTAGAGCGCACCTCGAGGGTGGCGGAGGCCTCTGGCCCGGCCACCCTCTCCCGGATGGGGAGCACGGCCGCGTACTGGTCGCGGGCCGCCGCCGCGTCGCCGGCCTCGCCCGTCCAGCGGGCCAGGTCAGCGCGCACGTCCAGGGTGTCGGGGTGTTCGGGCCCGCGCAGCTGCTCATAGTCGCGGAGCAGGCGTGCGTACACGTCCACGGCGGCCGCGGCGTCTGCGGCCTCCTTCGCCCAGACCCGCAGGCCGCCGCGAGCGAGCAAGGTCTGGAAATGCTGGCCGCCGAGTTCTCGCTCGAGGGCCGGGACCAGCACGGCGAACTGGTTCCGGGCTCCGACGGCGTCTCCGGCCATCCCGGTAAAGCGGGCGAGGCCGGACCGCACGCTGGCGGTGTCGGGGTGCCCGGGCCCGGAAACCCGCTCCCGGATAGCCAGGAGGGCGGCGTACTGGTCGCGCGCCGCCGCCGGGTCCCCGGCCTGGCCGGTGTGCCGGGCCAGCTGGCCCCGGCCGTCGAGAGTCTCCGGGTGCTCGGCGCCCAGCGCCTGCTCCAGGACCGGCACCAGGGCGGCGAACAGGTCGCGGGCCGCCGCCGCATCCCCCGCCAGGCCCGTCCAGCGGGCGAGATGGCCGCGCGCGTAGAGGGTCTCCGGATGCTCGGCTCCGAAGACCCGCTCCATGGCCGGCACCAGCTCGGCATAGTGGTCGCGCGCCTCGGTCATGCTTTCCGCGTGCCACGCATTCCCGGTCCAGCGGGCGAGGTGAGCCCGGACCAGCAGCGTGTCACGGTGCTCGGCGCCCAGGACACGCTCCATCACGGGGACCAGCTCGGCGTACATGGCCCTGGCCGCCGAGGGACTCAGCCCGGACGGGTCGCCGCCGTCCGCCGCGTGGGCCTCCCCTGTCCAGCGGGCGAGATTGGCGCGGGTGTTCAATGTGTTGGGGTGCTCGGCGCCGAGCACTCGCTCCATCACGGGGAGCAGGCCGGCGTACCGGTCACGCGCCGCCGCCGGGTCCCCGGCCTCGCCCGTCCAGCGGGCCGCGTGTTCCCGGACGGCCAGGGCGGCGGGGTGCTCGGACCCCAGCACGCGCTCCGCCACGGGCCGCAGCGCGGCGAACCGGTCCCGGCAGGCGGCCGGATCTGCCGCGCCGGCGGTGGGCTCGATGGCAATGGCGCGGGCCAGCAGCGTTGCGGGATCCTCGGCCCCCAGCACCCGCTCCATCACCGGCAGCAGCGCCGCGTACTGGTCGCGGCAGCCGGCCGGATCGGATGCTGACCTCCAGGCCGCTCGGCCGGAGCGGGCGATCAGGGTGTGCCGGTGCTCGGGGCCGTGGATCCGCTCCATGGCCGGCACCAGCCCGGCGTACTGCTCGGCCGCCGCCGCCGCGTCGCCCTCGAAGCCCGTGTCCTCCGCCAGGTCGGCGCGCGCGGCCAGGGTGGCGGGATCGTCGGCGCCCAGCTCTCGCTCCCGGGCGCTGACGACCTCCTGCTGCAGGCGGCGCGCCGCGGTGTAGTTACCGCTCTCGCGCAGGTAGCTGGCGATGCTGGCCATGCCGTCGCTGCCAGCCGCGAGCGCGGCCTGGACGTGGGGAAGGAGCGCGGCGAACACCGGCCAGGCGTCCGGCGGCTGCCGCGCCGGGTCGGCCAGCACGCAGTAGACCGGCCGGGCGCCCGGACCGTGCCGCTCCCCCGGCAGCGCGGCCTCGATCAGGGATCCCGCGGCCTGCCGCCAGGCGTCCGCCAGTTCGGCCGCCAGCTGGCCGAGGGTCACGGCCTGCACGAGCCGGTGCACCGACACCGCGCCGCCCCGGGGCGAGCTGATCAGCGAGTACCGGCGCAGCGCGGCGATGGCGTCGTCGGCGGCCAGCGGGTCTTCGAGCAGCGGCTCCACTAGCGCCGCCACGTCGGGATGCAGCGACCGGGTCAGCCCAGGCCGGGCCTGCAACAGCAGGCGGAGCGGTATCGCGTCGGGTGCGCAGCAGGCCAGCAGGCGCAGCAGGCCAGCCGCCGGCGGGCGGGCCTGCTCAAGCTGCTCGAAGGCCAGGGCCCAGGTCGCGCTGACCGGCTGGGCGTAGCCGGCGGGCTCTCCGCGCGCGAGCAGGTCCATCCGCTGCTGCCGGAACATGGCCAGGTAGGTGGCCATGTCCCGGTCCCGGTCGGCCATGTAGGCGGCGGCCTGCTCCAGCGCCAGCGGCAGCCCGCCCAGCTCCCCGGCCAGCTCGCGCGCGGCGTCCAGATCGGCGCTGCCGGTGCGCTTCAGCAGGAATCCCGCGGCGACGTCGGTCTCGAGCACCGGCACGTCCAGCACCTCGCCGACCGGCCAGAAGGGATCCCGGCTGGTAATCAGCACCCGCCCCCGCCCGGCGGGCGGCAGGACCGCCGCCACCGCCGCCGGATCGGGCGCGTTGTCGAAGACCAGCAGCCAGTCCCCCGGCCAGGCCGCCAGCACCCCGTGAACCCGCGCGACCGGGTCCCCCGCGTCCATCAGGTCACGCACGCCCAGCTGCGCGGCCAGGTCGCCGAATCCGGCCGC
>DASYBB010000192.1:0-26801 GCA_036501025.1 Streptosporangiaceae bacterium | reverse complement strand
CGGCGGCCGGTTCCGGCTCGGCATCGGGGTCAGCGGCCCGCAGGTCATGGAGGGCTGGCACGGTGTCCCATTCCGGCGGCCGGTCCAGCTGACCCGCGAGACCATCGAGATCATCCGGATGGTCAGCCGCGGCGACCGGCTCGCCTATCGGGGGCAGATCTACCAGCTGCCGCTGCCCGGCGGGCCGGGCCGGGCCCTCCGGCCCGCCGCGCCCCCGGTGCCGGTGCCCATCTACCTGGCCGCGATCGGGCCGGCCAACCTGCGGCTGTGCGGCGAGCTGGCCGATGGCTGGCTGGGCAACACGTTCATGCCGGAGACCGCGGCGGTGTTCCTTGACGAACTGCGGGCCGGCGCCGCCCGGGCGGGCCGGACCCTGGCCGACCTGGACCTGCAGGTGCCGGTGGCGGTCGAATTCACCGACGACGTCGGCGAAGCCGAAGCCCGGCACGCCGCGGGCTACGCCTTCACCATCGGCGCGATGGGCTCGGGCTCGGCCAACTTCTACAACGAGGCCTTCGCGCGGCAGGGGTTCGGCGACCAGGTGCGGGCCGTGCAGGAACTGTGGCAGGCCGGGCGCCGGGACGAGGCGGCCCGGGCGGTGCCGCGCGAGCTTGGGGCTCGGACCAACCTGCTCGGCCCGCCGGAGGTGGTCCGCGCGCGGCTGCGGCGGTACCGGGCCGCCGGGGTGAACACGCTGTCGGTCAAGCTCCGCGGCTCGCTGGGTGAACGGCTGGAGACCTTGGGCCAGACCCTGGACCTGGTCCGGGAAATCAACCGCGAATAGCGGGACTTTCTGCGTCCGCTCTGGGGTTGTGCTGGGTGACGGCGGGCTCCGGCCAATCGGCGTCCGGGGCCGCTTTCCGTAGCGAGGAGGTCCCCAATGGACCTTACCAAGCACGAATTCGTCAGGCTTCTCCGTCGCGCTGGCATGCCGGACGCGGCCCAGGCGGCCGCTCGGACCCTCCCCGATCCCGTCACCACCGCCGAGCTAGACCAGTTCTGCACCCAGCATGGCCTGTCCCGCAGCGCCCTGATGGACCGCATGGGCAGCAGCCCCTGATCCGTCCCGGCCGCCGCTGCCCGGTCGGGCTCAGCCGCCGACCCGGGACCAGGTGCAGGGACCGTTGATTTCGAAGGCGTAGGCCGACGACACGTCCACGGTCTCCGGGCCGTCGAAGTTGTTGTTGTCCGCGATATTGCTGGTGTCAGTGCTGTTCAGAGTGGCGAAGTAGCAGTCATTGGCACCGGGGTCGCCGCTGCCGTTGGTGTGGTAAACGCCCGGCTTGATGTCCTGGCCGACCACGTACACGCCGTCGCCGCTGATCTGCGACGCCTGGATGTCACCCAGCTGCTTCTTGACCTGCTGCTGTTGCCTGGACAGCGCCGTCTGCTGTCGCTTGAGCGCCGACGACTGCTGGGTCAGGGCGGCGTTGCGGGCCGCGTAGGCCTGCGCCGCCTTGGTGCTGGCCGCCGAGGTGGCGTTCCGGGCTTGCGACTGGGCGGTGGCCACCTGGCCGTGCAGACCCTGCATCTGGCCGCGCAGCGTAGACACCTGGCCGTTGAGCTTGTTCACTTGGGTGCGCAGCGATGCATTCGCTGTTTTAGCCGACGCCAGTTCGCCCGATTTATTGTTGGCGCTGGCGCCGATCAGCACACCCACGAGCAAAACCACCACCGCCAGCGCAGCACTTCCCGCACGCCTGGGAAAGCGCCGGGTGTGTGGGGCCGCGGAAGGTGGCTCATCATCGCCGCCGTGATCGGTGGCGGAGGTTTCCGGTGAAGTGGTGTCGGTCATTGTTCCCCCCAATGACTGGACGCGGGCATGCCAAACAAGCCTGGTCAGTGTTGGTTAAAGACGGGGCGACGAGCATTGAGACCGGCTCGGCCGCTCCGGAGATTAGCTGTCAATATGACGCCTAATACCCGGAACCGGATGACGCGGCCGAGACGGTAATTTCCTGTGGTTTCGGTGGCGTGGCAGCCGAATCAGCGTTCCCGCTGGATAGAGACGGACATTCTGGGTGAATACCACAATGGCGACTCGGGAGATTTATCGGCGGGTGCGTCAGGGCAGGGTGGTGACGTCGATGGCCCGGACGCGGCCGTCGGTGTTGTCGGGCATCAAGATGGTGCGGCCGTCCGGGGACAGGGCGAACTCGCGGCCGAGGCCGGTGGCGAAGGTGCCGATCAGGGCGTGACCGCTGTTGCTCAGGGCGGCTGACGTGCCGATCACGGCCACGGTGGCGCCGGTGCCGGGCGGGTTCGTGTGCAGGCTGGAGTTGGCGACCAGGATCTGGCTGCCGTTCTTGACCAGGGCCAGGCCGATCGGGGCCGCGCCCACCGCAACCCGCGCGTTCAGCGGGTGGGCCGCGTGCGAGCGCAGGGCGGCGGCCGAGAACCCGAGCAGCGCGTCGCTCTCCCGGCTGGTGACCCACAGCTGGCGGCCGTTGGCCGAGAGCACGACCCGGACCGGGTTGCAGCCGGCCGCGGTGGTGGCCAGCACGGCGTGGGCCGGATCGGTCTCGGCCTTGTGCACGTCGACCAGGCTGAGGGTGCCCGCGCCGGTCGCGGTGTCCAGGTTGGCGAACACCTTGCTGGTCATGCTGGTCACGTAGAGAGATTTGCCGTCCGGGGACATGGCCATCCCGACCGGCTGCTGGCCGAGCGGCACCTTGCCGACCACGTCGGACGATCCGAACGTCTGGGTGGCCAGCGCCTTGTGCAGGTCGAACACGACTATGCCCGCGCCGGCCTGCAGGGTGACGAACGCGAACTTGTCGTCCGCGGAGATCGCCACCTCGACCGCCTGCTCACCGAAGGTGCTGGTCAGGGTGCCAACCACCGGGTTGGGGTTGCCCTGCTCGGCGGCGGCCACGTTGATCACGGCGGCTCCGGTGTTGGTGGCCGCGAGCAGCAGCAGCCCGTCGTGGGTCAGGGCCAGGCCCTTCTGGGCCCCGCTGACCGTGAACGTGTGCAGCACCTTGGGGCTCTGCGCCGAGCCGCTGTTGCTGAGCACCGCGACCGAGTTGCCCAGGGCGGCGAACGAGAAGTCGCCGTCGGACGTGGTGACCACGCCGAACGGCTGGCCGCCGGTGGTGGTCAGCGTGCTCTTGACGCCGGTCAGGTTCTTGGCCTTGGCCACCGCCGTGCTGCAGCCGGGGACGGTGGGGGCGGCCACGCCGTTGGCGGCGTCAGCGGTCTTTTCCGGGCTGCCGCCACCCCCGCCGCTCAGCGCGGCCACCACTCCCCCGGCCGCGCCCCCGGCGACCAGGCAGGCGGCCACGATCAGCGCGGCGGGCGAGCGCCACCAGGGCCGGGACCGGGCCGGGCCGCGCCGGACCGAAGGTTCCGGCATGGTCGCGGCGGGCGGGAGACCGAGCTGATCACCGGACAGCTGAGCCATGGTCTCGGTGACCGGCCCGACCGGGACCGCGGCCTCCTGCCGGGTGGGCGGGCTGGCCGGCCGGGCCGGGGCGCGCCCCAGGCCGAGCGCGTCCCGCAGCGCCCCGGCGAAGGCCAGGCAGCTCGGGAAGCGGTCCTCCGGGGCCTTGGCCAGCGCCCGGGCCAGCACCGCGTCGGCCGCGGCGGGCAGGTCGGGCCGCCGGGCCGACACCGACGGCGGCGGGTCGGACAGGTGGGCCCACACGACGGCCATGTCGTCGTCGCGGTCGAACGGCGGGGCGCCGGCCAGCATCTCGAAGACCGTGCAAGCCAGCGCGTACTGGTCGGCCCGGCCGTCCACGGTGCCGCCCTGGATCTGCTCGGGCGCCATGTAGGACGGCGTGCCGAGGAACTGCCCGGCGGCGGTGATCCCGGTGACCGACAGGACCCGCTTGCTGAGCCCGAAGTCGGCCAGGTACACGTGCAGTTCGTCGCGGCCCGCGGTCAGGTCGAGCAGCATGTTGCTGGGCTTGATGTCGCGGTGGACCAGCCCGTGCTGGTGGGCCGCGTCCAGGGCCGACGCCACCTGGGTCAGGATGCGGTCGGCCCGGGCCGGGGCCAGCAGGCCCTCTTCGGCCATGAGCGTGCGCACGTCGCCGCCGGGCACGTAGCGCATGGCGATGAACAGGACGCCGCCGGACTCACCGGCCGCGAAGATCGGGATGATGTGCGGGTGGTCGACGGCGGCCGCGGCCCGGGACTCCCGGATGAACCGGCGCTGGAACGCGTCGTCCCGGGCGTAGCGCGGAGCCAGGATCTTCAGCGCGACGTCCCGCTCCAGCCGGTCATCGCGGGCCCGGTAGATGACGGCCATGCCGCCGTGGCCAATCTGCTCCTCGACCCGGTAGCCGGCGACTTCGGCCCCGGCCGGAAGGTCGGCCGGGAGGTCGGGGCGGGGCTGGTCCTGCTCGCTCACGTCCGCCTCACGCCCCGGAACTCGCGCTGGCCACGGGGGGCAAGGTGACCGGCCCGTGGGCGCCGTAGGACAACCGGGCGCTGCCGGTGATCGGCTTGGCCTGGCCGGCGAAGTCGCACTTGCCGTTGACCTTGTGGAACGTCCCGACGAACTCGATCTCGGCGGTGCCGTGCCCGGAGGCGCCCGCGTAGGCGCCGGTGCCGCCGGTGATCGTGTACGGCATCCGGTTCGCGTACGAGCCGTTGCAGGAACTGGCCTCCTGGAACTGCGTGAACGTGCTCCGGCCGTACCTCAGGTGCAGCACGTCGTGGCCGAGGGCCAGGTCGGGGTCGGCGATACAGCGGTAGTGGTTGGACAGGCTGCACCGCTTCAGGGTGACCGTTCCGGTCGCCGAGAACAACCCGGTGGCCTTGAACGTCACCACCGGCGCGGTCCCGGGTGGGCTGTTCATCGTGCCGGCCATGGCTTCGGCCGCGGAACGGCCCGGGCGGGCCGGGGAGCTGGCCCCGGCACTGGGCCGCTGGCTGCCCGATGACGCGCTGGCGCTGGCCTGGCCACCACCTGAACTGCCTGAACTGCCGCAGCCGGCCACACCGGCCAGACCGGCCGCGCACAGCAGCCAGGCCATAGGAATTCTGCTCACCGTGCCCCCAGAGCGCCCGCCAGGGCGTCCGCGACGCCCGGCTGTGAATGTGACGCCTGAACAGGGTGACCGGATGGCGTGGCCCGGGCTGCTATTTTTCCCGAATGCCGGGAGCCGGGGTCACCGGCCGGCCCGGGCCAGCACGCCGGAGATGAGGGTTTCGAGCATCTCGCGGAGGGTGGCGGCGAAGTCGAGACGGAGGGCAGCCAGGCTGGGGTCCGCCGCGTAGGCGGCCAGCATGGCCGCGGACGGCTGGCACTGCGGCCACAGCGCACCGGTGCTGACCAGGGTGGCGCCGGCCAGGCGGAAGCCTTCCGGCTCGCCGAGTTCGGGGAGGTGGCCGCGGAACAGGGCCCCCAGGTCGGCCAGGCCGGCGATGGTGGCGCGCTTGTAGGTAGCGGCGACCTGCGGGGAGACGTTGCGTTCGAGCACGGTGGCCTGGGCACTGACCAGATCGCACAGCACGGGGCGGGCCGCCAGCGATCCGGTCACCGCGGCCGCCACCTGGTCGCCCCGGGTCGCGACCGGAGCGGACGCCTCCACCGCCCGGTCCAGGTCACCGGCCAGGGTGGCCAGCCAGTCCTGCCAGGCGGCGCCGAGCAGTTCGAGCAGCACGGCCTCGCGGGACTCGAAGTAGCGCAGCACGTTGGACTTGGCCAGGCCGACGCGGCGGCTGAGCTCGTTCAGCGTGACGTCGGCCACCGGCATCTCGGCCAGCATGGCGGCCGCGGTGTCGAGGATGGCGCGGCGGCGCACCTCCCGTTGCTCGGCGCTGCGGGCCCGCTGGAACACGGTCATGCCCGGCATTTTACAGACCGACGGTCCCTTGTGTAGAGACCATCGGTCTGCTAACTTCGGGAACGTAAAAGACCGATGGTCTTATAGAGGGTGGCGGAGGCGGTCATGTACTCAGTTCCGGACCAGGCCGGCAAGCTGGTCGTCATCACCGGGGCCAACAGCGGCACCGGCCGGGAGGCCGCCCGGCGGCTGGGCGCGGCCGGGGCACACGTGATCATGGCCGTCCGCACGGTGGCCAAGGGCGAGCAGGCCCGGGCCGGCATCCTCGCCGAGTACCCCGGGGCCCGGCTGGAGGTGCGCCGGGCCGACCTGGCCGACCTCGCCTCGGTGGCCGAGTTCGCCGACGGGCTGATCGCCGACGGCCGGCCGGTGGACGTGCTCATCAACAACGCGGGCGTGATGGCGGTGCCGGACCGGACGGCCACCGCCGACGGGTTCGAGCTGCAGTTCGGCAGCAACTTCCTCGGGCCGTTTGCGCTGACCGTACGGCTGCTGCCGCTGCTGCTGGACGGGCCCGCGCCCCGGGTGGCCACGATGAGCAGCGGGATGGCCAACGTGGGCCGGATTCACTTCGATGACCTGCAGTGGAGCCGCCGGTACCGCGCCTGGCCCGCCTACTGCCAGTCCAAGCTGGCCGACCTGATGCTGACCCAGCACCTGGCCGCGCTGGCCTTCGAGCGGGACTGGGACCTGCTGAGCACCGCCGCGCACCCCGGCTTCACCCGGACCAACCTGCAGACCAGCGGGCCGAACCTGGGCCGGGACGAAGCCCGGTGGTCACCGTTGCAGCTCGGCACCCGGCTGCTGTCGCAAGAGGTGCAGACCGGCGCCGAGCCAATGCTGTACGCGGCGACCAGCCCGGACGCGGTCAACGGGGGCTACTACGGGCCGGGGGGCCGGGGTGGGCTGGTCGGCCCGACAGTCCTCGTGCGGCCACCGCGCCGGGCCCGTGACGCCGCCACCGCCGCGCGGCTGTGGGCCGAGGCCGAAAAGCTGACCGGCGTGACCCTGCCCGCGGCGGCCGCGGCCGCGTGACCAATCGGGGCCTAGCCGAGCAGGGCCGTGACCCGGTCGCGGGGCAGCGCGGGCATCCGGTGGTCGTCGCGGCCGGTCATCTCGGTGTTGGCCACCAGCGCGTTGAGGACCGCCTCCTCGACCGACTGCACGGTGGCCTCGAACAGCCCGTCGATGTCGTCCCAGCCCAGGAAGTCCAGCTGGCGCGGCTGGCCCGGCTGGGGTGAGTCCGGGCCCACCGCACTGCTCAGCTGGCCCGGGTTGGCGGTGGAGAAGGCCAGGAAGATGTCGCCGGAACTGTGTGACCCGCTGGTCCCGGTCCGGCCGATGCCCAGCGTGCAGCGGCGGGCCAGGGCCGAGCACTGGTGCGGCAGCAGCGGTGCGTCGGTGGCCACCACCGCGATGACCGAGCCGGACCCAGCGGGCAGGAACCAGTCGGTCTCCTCGAGCGGGTTGTCCTCCAGCAGGTCCTTCCCGACCGGGTGCCCGGCGATGGTCAGCTGCCGGCGGCGGCCGAAGTTGGCCTGCACGAACGCGCCCACGGTCCAGGTGCCCGAGCCGATCTGCACCAGCCGGGAGGCGGTGCCGCTGCCGCCCTTGTAGCCGTAGCAGCACATGCCGGTGCCGCCGCCCACCGAACCCTCGTCGATGGGGCCGCCCGCGGCCCGGTCGATGGCGGTGACCGCGTGCTCCGGGGTGACGTGGGCGCCGCTGACGTCGTTGAGGTAGCCGTCGTAGGTCTCGGCGATGACCGGGAACTCCCACGGCAGCTGGCCGGGCCGGTTCTGGTTGATCCAGTCGACCACCCCGCGGTGGGCGGTCCCGACCGCGTAGGTGTTGGTGATCAGCGCGGCCGAGGACAAGATGCCGGTCTCGGCCAGCCAGTGCGAAGCGGTCAGCTCACCGTTGCCGTTGAAGGAGTGAAACCCGGCCGTGCAGCCGGTGCCCCAGCCGTCCCGGCCGCGGGCCAGGATCGCGGTGACCCCGGTCCGCACCGGCCCCTCCCCCACCCGCATCGGGCCCGACCCCTCGACCAGCGTGACGTAGCCGACCTCGACCCCGGCCACGTCGGTGATCGCGTTGTTCAGCCCGGGATCCCCGTCGAACGGAATCCCGATCGAGCGAGCCCGGGGCAGCCCGGACGGCGTGGTCTGGTGGGAGCTCAAGCTACCGGCGGAGGGCGCGGCGGCGGTAGATGAGGCTGGCCAGGCCGGCCAGCACGGCCAGCACGCCAAGTCCGAACAGCGTCACGTGCTGCAGGCCGGCCGTGCCGCCGCCACCGGTGGACGGGGCGCCGATCGGGGCCACCGCCGACGGGCTGGGTGACGGGGACGGGGAGGCTGAGGGCACCACGGTCAGGGTGGGGGTGGGGGTGGGAGTGGGGGTGGCCGGCAGGGCGGAGCCCGAGCCGGAGCCGGAGCCCCCGCTGGCGGCGCCGGAGCCCGGGGCGTTGGCCGTGAAGAACGTGGCCGACCCCGAACCGTTGGCGTTCGGCGATCCTGTGGACCCGGTGCAGGCCGAGGTGGCCAGCGCGGCGAACACCGTCACGGTGCTGCACAACACGGCGGCCAGCCTCGCTGGGATCCGCATGAAACCTCCCGATTACCCCGGATTATCCGCGCGATGATGGGCTGTTCCCCATCCTGGCTTTAAACAAACCGGCATTCGCTGAAGAAACGGCGAGGCAAGCGTAACGGCGGCCGGACCGGACCGCGAGCAGCACTGCAAAAGCGCCCCCGGCAAAATAGGAAGCCGGGTGGGCGGCACGGGTGCGCAATGGCCTATTTTCCACTGGAATATTAGGCTACGCGAGCAGGACCTTTTGGGGAAGACGGCGGGAGGGACGGCATTGGCGGAGCCCGAGTGGCGGCGCATAGCCGGGTTTCGTGTCGTCTTTACCTCCGGCCCCGGCTTCTCGCTGCCGCCGCGGCCGCCGGTCAACTGGCGGGCCCGGCTGGCCGGAGTGGCGGCCGTGCTGCTGATTGTGGGCGGGGCGGCCGCCTTCGGGGTGGCCGCGCTGTCCCAGGTGCACGCGCCGCAGCCCGGCCGGGGTGCGGCCGGGTCGACCGCGGCCAGCGCCCGTGGCCCCCGGCTGCCGCGCTCGGAGCCGGTGGCGGTCAGCATCCCGGCCATTGGCGTGCGGTCCAGCCTGCTGCACCTGGGCCTGAACGGTGACGGCACCATTCAGGTTCCGTCGGTCTACAACCGGCCCATGGAAGCGGCCTGGTACAAGTACTCGGTGACCCCCGGGGAGATCGGCTCGTCGGTCATTGAAGGGCACGTCGACACCCTGAAGGGACCGGCGGTGTTTTTCCGTCTCGGCGCGCTGCGGCCGGGAAACAGCATCGACGTCACATTGGCCGACGGGGTGACGGCCGTTTTCCGGGTGACCGGGGTACGCGAGTACACCAAGGACGATTTCCCGACCAAAACCATTTACGGCGGGTCCCGTTACGCGGCGCTGCATCTCATTACCTGCGGTGGCGCATTCGACTTCAACACCGGCCATTACGTGAGCAGCACCGTGGTGTTCGCGACGCTGGTGTCCTCGCGCCGCTGACCAGCTACAGCAACCGTCTGGAGCACCGGCCGGCCGGGAAGGAACAGGCCGGGGAAAGTGTTCTAAAAGGGTCGAGGTGGAGCCGCCACCACCCGTCAGAAAGCTGCTTGTGAAGAACCGTTTGATTGTCCGTGGTGCGCGTGAGCACAACCTGCGTAACGTTGATCTGGACCTGCCGCGTGACGCCATGATCGTTTTTACCGGGCTGTCCGGCTCGGGCAAGTCGAGCCTGGCCTTTGACACGATCTTCGCCGAGGGCCAGCGCCGGTACGTCGAGTCGCTGTCGGCCTACGCGCGGCAGTTCCTGGGCCAGCTGGCCAAGCCCGACGTCGATGCCATCGAGGGCCTGTCGCCGGCCGTGGCCATCGACCAGAAGTCGGCCTCGCGCAACCCCCGCTCGACGGTCGGCACGATCACCGAGATTTACGACGACCTGCGGCTGCTGTGGGCGCGCATCGGCCGCCCGCACTGTCCCGTGTGCGGCGAGCCGGTCCGCGGCTATACGCCGCAGCAGATCGTGGACGCCATCCTGGAGCTGCCCGAGGGCACCCGGCTGCACGTGCTCGCGCCGGTCGGGCGCGGCGCCGGCGGCGACTACGCCCAGCTGTTCGAGGACCTCCGGGTCAGGGGCTTTGCCCGGGTCCAGGTCGACGGCACCGTGTACCCGCTGGCCGAGGCGCCGCAGCTGGAGCAGGCCGGCCAGCACCGCGTCGAGGTGGTCGTCGACCGGCTGGTGGCACGGACCTCGAGCCGGCCGCGGATCACGGACTCGGTCGAGACGGCGCTGCGCCTGGCGGGCGGGGTGCTGGCCCTGGACCTGGTCGACCTCCCCGGGGACGATCCGGCCCGGCGGCCCCGTTTCGCCGAGGTGCTGTCCTGCCCGAACGGCCACCCGCTGGCCACCGGCGAGATCGAGCCGCGGTCGTTCTCGTTCAACTCGCCGTTCGGCGCGTGCCCGGCGTGCGGCGGCCTCGGGGTGCGCCGGGAGGTGGACCCCGAGCTGGTCGTCCCGGACGGGAGCCGGTCGCTGGCGCAGGGCGCGATCGCGCCGTGGGCCGGGTGGCAGGAGCGCGACTACTTCCAGCGGCTGCTGGCGGCCGCGGCGGCCGCGGGCGGCTTCGGCACCGATACCCCGTGGGACGAGCTGCCGGCCGCGGCGCGGGCGGCGGTGCTGGACGGCACCGGCGAGCGGGTGCACGTCAGCTACCAGACCCGGGCGGGGCGGGACCGGTCGTACTTCGTCACCTTCGAGGGCGTGCTGCCGTGGCTCAGGCGGCGCCACGCCGAGGCCGAGTCGGACGGCGCGCGCGAGGCCTGCGAGGGCTTCATGCGCGAGGCGCCGTGCCCGGCGTGCGGCGGCGCCCGGCTGCGGCCCGAGATCCTGGCCGTGACCGTGGGCGGCCGCTCGATCGCGGCGGTCGCGGCGCTGCCGGTGACCGAGCTCGCGGGCTGGCTGGCGGCTCTGGAGCTGACCGAGCGGGAACGGCTGATCGGCGAGCGGGTGCTGCGCGAGGCGCAGGCCCGGCTGGGCTTCCTGGCCGATGTCGGGCTGGGCTACCTGCCGCTGGACCGGGCCGCGGCCACGCTGGCCGGCGGCGAGGCGCAGCGGATCCGGCTGGCCACCCAGCTCGGCTCAGGGCTGGCTGGGGTGCTGTACGTGCTGGACGAGCCGTCGGCCGGGCTGCACCCGCGGGACAACCGGCAGCTCATCGGCACGCTGCTGCGGCTGCGGGACCTGGGCAACACGCTGCTGGTGGTCGAGCACGACGAGGAAACGATCGCGGCCGCGGACTGGGTCGTCGACATCGGGCCCGAGGCCGGGAGCCGCGGCGGGCAGATCGTCGTGAGCGGCACCGTCGACGAGCTGCGGGCGGCGCCGGAGTCGCTGACCGGCGCGTACCTGTCCGGGCGCCGGGCCATCGAGGTGCCCGCCCGGCGCCGGCCGCCGCAGGCCGGGCGCGAGCTGGTCGTCGAGGGCGCCCGCGAGCACAACCTGCGCGACGTGACCGCCGCGTTCCCGCTGGGCCGGTTCACCGCCGTCACCGGGGTCTCCGGGTCGGGCAAGTCGTCGCTGGTCAGCGACACCCTGTACCCGGCGCTGGCCACCGCGCTCAACGGCGCCCGGCGGCCCGCCGGGCGGCACACCCGGGTCACCGGCCTGGAGCACGTCGACCAGGTAGTCGGTGTCGACCAGGCCCCGATCGGGCGGACCCCGCGGTCCAACCCGGCCACCTACACCGGCGTGTTCGACCACATCCGGCGGCTGTTCGCGCAGACGGCCGAGGCCAAGGTGCGCGGCTACCAGCCGGGCCGGTTCTCGTTCAACGTCAAGGGCGGGCGGTGCGAGCACTGCGCGGGCGAGGGCACGATCCGGATCGAGATGAGCTTCCTGCCCGACGTGTACGTGCCGTGCGAGGTGTGCCACGGGGCGCGCTACAACCGGGACACGCTCGAGGTGCACTACAAGGGCAAGACGATCGCCGAGGTCCTGGACCTGCCGGTGGAGGAGGCGGCGGAGTTCTTCGCGCCGGTCGAGCGGATCGCGCGCCACCTGCGCGCGCTGGCCGACGTCGGGCTGGGGTACGTGCGGCTCGGCCAGCCGGCCACCACGCTGTCGGGCGGCGAGGCGCAGCGGGTCAAGCTGGCCGCGGAGCTGCAGAAGCGCTCGAGCGGCGCGACGGTCTACGTCCTCGACGAGCCGACCGCCGGCCTGCACCCCGAGGACGTGCGCAAGCTGCTGGCCGTGCTGCACGCGCTGGTCGACCGGGGCAACACCGTGGTCGTGATCGAGCACAGCCTGGACGTCATCAAGACGGCGGACTGGGTCATCGACCTCGGGCCCGAGGGCGGGCCCGGCGGCGGGCGGATCGTGGCCGCGGGGACGCCGGAGGATGTCGCCGCGGTGGGCGCGTCGCACACGGGGCGGTTCCTGCGGCCGCTGCTCCGCGCGCCGGGCGGCGGCCGGGCCGCGGGCGGGCCGGCGGCCGGGCGGCGCGCGGCGTAAAACGCCGTGACCTGCGGTGCAAGCCGGACGTCAACGGGAGTGCAACGAAGCCGTCCGGGGTCGCGGCGCACGCTGATGCCAGGTCAGTGACCGGTGGCGTGCGCTGCGAGAGGTGATGACCGTGCTGAAGCGAGTGGCCCGGGCGCTGCGCCCGCGCGATGATCACCCCCGCCGCCCCGGGTCCGCGGGCGAGCGCGAGCTCCAGGAGCGGCTCGGCACCGCCCAGCGCGCCGGGCAGTTCTACCGCGGCCAGCTGGTCCGGGAGCTGACGCCGGTCATGAAGGAGTTCATCGGGCGGATGGAGATGGCCTTCATCGCGACCAGCGACGCCGGCGGCGAGTGCGACTGCAGCTTCCGGGCCGGCCCGGCGGGCTTCATCCGGGTCCTCGACGACGCCACCATCGCCTACCCGGAGTACCGCGGCAACGGGGTCATGGCCAGCCTGGGCAACATGCTGGTCAACCCGCACATCGGGATCTTCCTCGTCGACTTCACCCGCGACCTCATCGGCCTGCACGTCAACGGCGAGGCCAGCATCGTGCCCGACGCCCGGATGCGGGAGCTGGACCTGGGCCTGGACCTGGGCCAGCCGGAGGCGGCCGGGCCCGGCCGGCGCCCGGTGCAGTGGGTGCTGGTCCAGGTCACCGAGGCCTACATTCACTGCTCCAAGCACATCCCGCTGCTCGTGCCGCAGTCCCGGGTCCGGCACTGGGGCACCGACAACCCCCGCCACAAGGGCGGCGACTACTTCGGCGTCAAGGCGGGCGCGGCGGCGGCTTACCCGGCCGCGGCGCGCGCGGCGGCGGCCGGGTGCCCGGCCGGCCGGCGTCCCGCCGTGGCGTAGCCGTCGCGCAGGATGCGGGTGGCGCCGCGGATCACGCACTGCATCGGGTCGTCCACGACGTAGGCCGCGATGTCGGCGGCGGCCTCGATGCGCCGGGCCAGGCCGGGCAGCTGCGCGCCGCCGCCGGCCAGGCGGATCTTGCCCCGCACGACGTCCTCGGCCAGGTTGGGGGGGATCTCGGCCAGCAGCTCGCTCACCGCACCGGTGATCGCCGTGACCGAGGGCTGCAGGGCGGCCGCCACCAGCCGCGCGGGCACCTGCTCGACGCGGGGCGTCTGCCGCCCGGCGTCCACGCCCGCCGCCTCCGCCTCCCAGGTGGCCAGCTCGCCGAGGCCCAGGGTCATCTTGAGCTTGCGGGCCGCGTCCCGGCCCAGCAGCAGCCCGAGCTCGGTCCGGACGGCCTGGGCGATGGCGCGGTCCATGGTGTTGCCGCCCAGGCGCAGCGACCGGGACCGGACGACGTACCCGCCGGCCAGCACCGCCACCTCGGTCGTGCCGCCGCCGACGTCCACCACGACCGCCCCCGAGCCGGGCGCCGGGTTGAGCCCGGCGCCGGCCGCCGCGGCCGCCGACTTGTCGACAAACTGCAGCACGCAGCGCGGCAGCGCGGCGGTGACTGCCGCGGCCAGGGACCGCCGCTCCAGCGACGTGGCCCCGCCCGGCACGCACACGACCGCCAGCGGGCGGCTCAGGGTGCGCGGCATCCGCAGCTGGCGCAGGAACGCCTGGAGCATGGCCACCGCGGCGTCGAAATCGGCCACGACGCCGTCCCGCACCGGGTGGATGATGTCGATGTCGACGGGGTCTTTCCCGGCCAGGGCGTCCGCGTCGGTCCCGACGCCCTCGATCGCGGCGGTGCGCCGGTTGACGGCGATCGCCGATGGCTGGTCGACGACCGCGCCGCCCGCGCTGACGCGCGTGTTCACTGTCCCAAGATCAACTGCTACGCCCGGCCGCACCCGCATGACCCTGCCCGCCCCTACCCGGATCGATTCGACTTCCCCGGGCCGGCCGCGTGATTCGGCCGGCCAGCCCAGCCCGACTGGGGCCAGCAGCGGCCCGCCCGGAAGTAACCGCCATTATGACGGACAATCCCTGGCTGGCTGAGGCTGCGCCCTGATCTGGGCCTATTGCGGGTGATCATGAAGGCGCCGGCCCGGGCGAGAACGGGCCAAGACGGGCGATAGCGACCGCGCGCCGGGGCATCCCGGCGGGACGCACGACAATGGTCGTCATGGCCAGCGACCCGCCGCCCGGCGCCGCCCCCGGCATCGAGCTGCTCGCCGACGCCGACCGGCCGCGCGCGTGGATGCTGCTGGCCGACGGCGTCCCGCAGTCCTATGTCGACCTGGCCGACCCGGCGCACCTGGAGCTTGAGTACCTCCGGCGGCTCGGGCACGTGATCGACCTCGCCGCGCCCCCCGCCGCCCCGCTCCGCGTGCTGCACCTCGGCGGCGGCGCCCTGACGCTGGCCCGCTACGTGGCCGCGTCCCGGCCCGGCTCCCGCCAGCTGGCGGCCGAGTCCGACGCCCGGGTCGCGCGGCTGGTCGGCCAGCGCCTCCCGCTCGGCCAGCCCAGCCTGATCACGGTTCGCGTGGCCGACGCCCGGGCCGTGCTCGAGCAGGTCCCGGCCGGGTCGTTCGACGTGGTCATCGCCGATGCGTTCGCCGGGGCCGCGACCCCGGCGCATCTCACGTCAGCCGAGTTCACCGCGGCGGCGTCGGCGGCCCTGGCGCCGGGGGGCGTCTTCGCGGCCAACGTCAGCGACGGCCCGCCGCTCGCGCACGCGCGCGGCCGGGTGGCCGCCATCCGCTCGGTGTTCGGCCACGCCTGCGTGCTCGCCGAGCCCGCCGTGCTGGGCGGCCGCCAGTTCGGCAACCTGGTCGTCGTCGCCGCGCACCATGAGCTTCCCGCCCGTGCGTACGCCCGCCGCGCGGCCGCCGACCCGGAGCCGGCGGTGCTGGCCGAAGGCCTCGCCCTGGACCGCCTCGTCGCGAAGGCCCCGCCGATCACCGACGCCCGCCCGGTGCCCCCGGCGGACCCGCCGCCCGGAATCTCCCTGATGCCGCCCTGACCGCCGTAGGATTCGGTAGGCGCCGGACCAGGGGGTGGCCTGCATGGAAGCTTCGCCCGCCGAGCCCGCGGCGGTCGCCGCCGCGAGCCGGGCCGGCCTGATGCGGGCCGCCAGGGTCCGCCAGTTCGCCCGCGCGCACTGGGTGGACATCGCGTGGGTCGTCTTCATCGGGCTGAACCTGATCGCCATGCGGCTCATCCCGGCGTGGCAGACGGTGCCGTTCCTCATCATCTGGGTCAGCCTCACCGTGATCTACGGCTTCCGGCTGTGGCGGCTGGGATCCACCGTCCTCACCGTCGCGGTGGTGACCCTGGCCACCGGCGGCCTGATCGGCTGGCAGGTGCTGCGCGGCGAGCAGGACCTTGACTACCTCGCCGAGGTCCCGCTGGTCGCGATGATGTTCGTGGTCATGGCGTGGCATTCGCGCCGGCGGCTGGCGGCCATGGAGGAGATGCGCCGCGTCTCGGAGCACAACCTGCGGCTGCTCGACCGCCAGCGCGAGTTCCTCCAGGACGTCTCGCACGAGCTGGGCACGCCCATCACCATCGCGCTCGGCCGGACCGAGCTCATCTCCCGGGCCGCGACCGACGCCGCGGTGGCCGAGGACGCGCGGGTGGCCGTGGACGAGCTGCTCCGGATGCGCCGGCTGGCCAGCCGGATGATGCTGCTGGCCGCGACCGACAGCCCGGACTTCCTGCGCGTGGCACCGGTGGACGTGGCCGACTTCCTGATCGAGACGCTGCACCGGTGGAGCCAGACGCGGCGGCGGTGGTCGCTCGGCCCGCTGGCCGAGGCCAGCGTCCCGGCCGACGAGGACCGCCTGACCCTGGCCCTGGACGCGCTCATCGAGAACGCCGTCGACCACACCGGCCCCGACGGCCGCATCGAGCTGAGCGCCCGGCGCGACGGCGAGCAGGTCATCCTGGCCGTCACCGACTCCGGCCCCGGCATCCCGGCGGCCGAGGTGGGGCGGATCTTCGGCCGGTTCACCCGCGTCGACCCGGGCCGCAGCCGGGAGGCCGGCGGGTTCGGGCTCGGGCTGGCCGTGGTGAAGGCGATCGCCGAGGCCCACCACGGTTCCGTCCACGTGCGCAGCACCGTCGGCCACGGCTCGGTCTTCGAGCTGATCCTGCCGGCCGCCCCGCCCCGCCGCACCGCGCCCGGGCATTCCGCCACCGGGGTAGCTTCCTGATCATGGCATCGGAGCGGCCCCGGGTCGTCGTCACGCACTGGGTCCATCCTGAGGTCACTGCGCTGCTGGCCGAGTTCAGCGACCCGGTCGGGCCCGACCGCGACACGGGCGCCTGGCCGGCCGCCCGGGTGCTGGAGCTGGCCGCCGGCGCCGAGGGGCTCATCGCCTGCATGGCGGACCGGGTCGACGGCGCGTTCCTGGACCGCTGCCCGCGGCTGCGGATCGTGGCCGCGACGCTGAAGGGCTACGACAACTTCGACGCGGCCGCGTGCGCGCGGCGGGGCGTGTGGCTGACCACGGTGCCCGACACGATCGTCGGGCCGACCGCGGAGCTGGCCGCGGGCCTGGTCATCGGCATCATGCGCCGGGTCGGCGAGGGGGACCGCGCGGTCCGCGGGGGCGACTTCGCCGGGTGGCGGCCGCAGCTGTACGGGACGGGACTGGCCGGGGCCGGCGTGGGGATCGTGGGCATGGGGGCGCTGGGCCGGGCCATCGCGGCGCGGCTGCGCGCCTTCGGGGCGCACATCGCCTACTGCGATGAGCGGCCGCTGCCGCCGGCCGAGGAGGCCCGCCTGGAAGCAGCCCGTTTCGGCCTGGAAGACGTGATGGCGGGCAGCGACGTCATCGTCGTGGCGCTGCCGCTGGGCGGCGGGACGGCCGGGCTGCTGGGCCGCGACCTGCTGCGCCGGGTCCGGCCGGGCGCGTTCCTGGTCAACGTGGGGCGGGGCTCGGTGGTCGACGAGGAGGCCGTGGCCGACGCCCTGGCCGACGGCCGGCTCGGCGGCTACGCCGCGGACGTGTTCGCCATGGAGGACTGGGCGCGGCCCGGCCGCCCGCCGCGGATCCCGGCCCGGCTGCTGGCCCACCCGCGCACGCTGTTCACCCCGCACCTCGGCTCCGCCGTCGACGACGTGCGCCGCCAGATGTCGCTGCAGTCCGCCCGCCAGGTCCGCCAGGCGCTGGCCGGGCAGCGGCCCGCCAATGCGGTGGACCAGCCCGATCCGTGAGCCCGCCCGCGCGATGATGGCCCCATGACAGCCTGGGATGAGTCATACGCACCGGGGCGCCCGCCGGCGCCGTGGGACATCGGGACGCCGCAGCCCGCCTTCACCCGGCTGGCCGACCGCGGCCTGCTCGGCGGGCGGGTCCTCGACGCCGGCTGCGGCACCGGGGAGCACGCTCTGCTGGCCGCGGCGCACGGCGCGCAGGCGGCGGGCGTCGACGTCTCGCCGCGCGCCATCGCCCGCGCCCGCGCGAAGGCGGCGGCCCGCGGGCTGGCCGTCCGGTTCGAGGTCGGCAGTGCCCTGGATCTCGGCTGGCTCGGCCTGACCGTGGACACCGTCACCGACAGCGGGCTGTTCCACGTCTTCGACGACGCCGACCGGGCCCGGTACGTGACCAGCCTGGCCGGGGTGCTGGAGCCGGGCGGCACCTGCTACCTGATGTGCTTCAGCGACCGCCAGCCCGGCGACTTCGGCCCCCGCCGGGTCACCCGCGACGAGCTCACCGCGGCGTTCGCCGACGGCTGGGTCATCGACGCCATCACGGCCGACACCTTCACGGTCACCGCCGACCTCGGCGGCGTCGCCCAGGCCTGGCTGGCCACCCTGCGCCGCGCGTGAGCGGCGCGCGGCTCAGGCCGCCGGCAGCGCGGCCAGCTCGCCGTCGGTGATGCTGCCGGGAGCGCGGCGCTCGGCAGCGAACTGGTTGGCCAGCCGCTGCAGCAGCTCGTTGGCGGGCGTCGGGACGCCGTGCTCGCGGCCCAGCAGGACGATCTCCCCGTTCAGGTAGTCGGCCTCGATCGATCCCGTGCCGCGGGTCAGGCTCTGCCACGACGACCCGCCGCCGCGCCGGTTCCCGTTGACCGGCTCGACCTGGACCTGGTCGCCGCGCAGCGCGGCCTGCTCCTCGGGGCTGGCGTAGCCGATCCCGGCCGCCTCGAGCACGGCCCTGCCCTCGCGCCGCGCGCGCGTGCGCAGCTCGGCGGCGGCGTCCGCGGTCGAGCCCGCGCCGAACACCGCCTCGACCGCGTTGCCGAGGTTGGTCAGCAGCTTCCCGTACTTCCACCGCATCACGTCCGGGCTGACCGGGGCCACGAACCGGCTGGCGGCCAGGTCCGAGGCCACCTGCCGGGCCGTCTCGTCCTCCCCGGCCGGGTAGCGCCCGACCGGCAGCAGCCCGGTCATCGGCGCGCCCTGGGCCTCGATCGCGCCCGGCTCCAGGTGGCTGGCCGGCATCCACACGCAGACCCCGTACACCTGGCGGAAGCGGCGCAGCGCGACCCGCTCGCTGGCCACGCCGTTCTGCGCGCACAGCAGCGGCAGCGAGTCCGCCGCCACGCCGCCGCCGGTGACCGGCTGCCACGCCCACGCGTCGAGCGCGGCCATCGAGTCCTGGCCCTTGACCGCCAGGATGAGCGTGTCGTCGGCGCGCAGCGACAGGTCGCCCGGCCCGCCCACCGCCGGGATGGCCAGCGTGCTGACGCCGGACGGGGTGGCGAACCGCAGCCCGCCGCCGCGCAGCGCCGCGAGGTGCGCCCCCCGCGCGGTCAGCACGACCTCGTGCCCGTGCTCGAACAGCCGGGCGCCGATCGCGCCGCCGATCGCCCCGGCCCCGATGATGATGTAACGCATGCTCCCACCCTAGGCTCAGGCACATGGCCGGAACGTTTGCGCACCCGGTCCATGTCCGGTGGCGGGACGTGGACGCCCTGGGCCACGTCAACCACGCGATCTTCCTGACCTACCTGGAGGAGGGGCGCGACGCCTTCTACGCCAGCATCCTCGGCGCCGAGCCGCTGTATGTCGTGGTCCGGATCGAGATCGACCTGCGCGCGGAGGTCCGCTACCCCGAGCGCGAGGTGACCGTCCAGATCGTGCCCGAGCGGCTGGGCACGACCAGCATGACCACCCGCGAGCTGATCGTGACCCCGTCCGGCGCGGTGGCCGCCGAGGCCCGCGTGGTCACGGTCCGCTGGGACCCCGGCGCGCGGACGCCGATCCCGTTCACGGCGGCCGAGCGCGCGCAGCTGACCGCCGCCATGGACGGGCAGGGCGCGTCGGCCTGACTTACGGCAAGGCCGGCCTACGGGAAGAGAAGGCCGGCCTACGGGAAGGCCGGCGGCCGCTTCTCGAAGTGCGCCCGCACCGCCTCGGCCTGCTCGGCCGTGCCGGCCAGGCCGTGGATCAGGCGGCGCTCGGCCGCGAACTGCCCCGCCGCCTCGCCGTACAGCAGGTGGTTGGCCAGCTCCTTCGCGGCCCGGACGGCCGCCGGGCTGCGCTCCGCGTAGCTCCGGGCGAGCGCCTCGGCGTCCTTCAGCGGCGTGTCGGACACGTGCGTGGCCAGGCCGAGCTCGCCCGCCTCGCGGCCGTCGAAGATCCGGGCGCTGAACATGAGGTCCTTGAGCACGTCGGCCCGCGCCAGCCGCCCCGTCGTCAGCGTGCCGGTCATGTCGGGGACCAGCCCCCAGTAGACCTCGCGCAGGCTGAGCTGCGTGTCGGGGTGGACGACCCGGATGTCGGCGCCCAGGGCCAGCTGCAGCCCGCCGCCGAGCGCGTGCCCGTGCACGGCCGCCACCACGGGCACCGGCACCTCCTGCCAGACCCAGCACATCTGCTGGCCGCGGTGCGTGATCGCGCCGTCGGGCAGTTCCAGTGCCGCGGGCGCGTCCTCGCGCGGGCCGCTGCCCGCCAGCGACTGCATGGCGCCCAGGTCCAGGCCCGCGCAGAACGAGGCGCCCTCGCCCGACAGCACCACGGCCCGGGCGCCGGGCATCGACTTGACCTGCTCGCCGGCCGCGATGAGGGCCTCCATCATGGCCGGGTCCAGGGCGTTGCGCTTCTCGGGCCGGGTCAGCCGGACCGAGACGATGCCGTCCTCCAGCGTGACCGATACGCGTTCCGCGATGGCGTCGCTCATCTGCCGGTCCTCTCCCTGCGCGGGCCCATAACTGAAACCGGTTATGGTTTAGTGAGGCCGAGCGAATCACAGCGCGCGAGCCAGTGTCAACCAGGCCCGGCGTGCCCGCCGTCAGTAGTCGGCGGGCTGGTTGAAGACGACGACGAGGCTGACGATCTTGCCGTCGCGGACGCTGAAGTAGTTGGTCAGGACGAGTTCGGCGGGCAGGTTCGCCTTGTCGAACAGGCCGTCGTAGGCGCCCCGGACGATGGTGTCGCCGTAGTGGTCGAGGACCTCGCGGACCTCGATGGTGACCATGTCGCCGGTCATCTCCTTGGCCACCCACCGGCGGACGGCGTCCCGGCCGGCGAACTCGCGCCGGGCGTCGTTGACGTAGGCGTCCGGCGCGAAGGTCGCCACGACGGCGTCGGTGTCGTGGGCGTTGACGGCCCGGATGTGCTCGGCGACGACGCCGGTGAGCTCAGCTGCGGTAGCCATGATCATTCCTCCTGGTCGGGGCCGGCCGGCTGGCCGGACACCACTGAGCCTCCCGCGTGCCGCACGGGGAGGATCAAGGGGCCGGCCCGCGCTTTTTCCTCCCCCTGGGGGAGGTACCAGACTGGGGCCATGGCGCACTCCCTGCCGATCGGCGACTTCGCCCGGGCCACCCAGCTGAGCATCAAGACGCTGCGGCACTATCACCGCGTCGGGCTGCTCGAGCCCGCCGACGTCGACCAGTTCACCGGGCGGCGCCGCTACACCACCGACCAGATCCCGGCCGCGCAGGTGATCCGGCGGTTCCGCGAGCTGGACATGCCGATCGAGGGGATCCGGGGCGTCCTCGCCGCGCCGGACATCGCGGCCCGCAACGACCTGATCGCCGCCCATCTCAGCCGCCTCGAGGAGGGACTGAGCCGGACGCGGAACGCGGTCGCCGCCCTGCGCGATCTGCTCGACCACCCGGCGGGCCCGGCGGATGCGGAGATCAGCCATCGCAGCGTCGCCGCGACCCGCGCCGCCGCGATCAGCTCCGTCATCGACCTCGACGACATCGGCCCGTGGTTTTCCGGCGCCATCGGCGAGCTGCGCGCCACCGTCGGCGCGCCGGCCGGGCCGCCGGGCGGGATCTACGCCACCGACCTGTTCGCCAGCGAGCGGGGTCAGGCGATGGTCTTCATCCCCACCGGCGGCCCGATCCGGCCGGTCGGCCGCGTCGAGGAGCTGGTCGTGCCGGCCGCGGAGCTGGCCGTCATCGTGCACGCCGGCCCGCACGACGGCGTGGACCGGGCCTACGGGGCGCTCGCCACCCACGTGACCCAGCATGCGCTGGCCATCGACGGGCCGATCCGCGAGTACTACCTGGCCGGCCGCCATGACACGGCCGACGAGGCGGCCTGGCGGACCGAGATCGGCTGGCCGATCTTCCAGACCGGGGGAGACCAGGCTACTTCTGCCGCCACCGGGCCCGCCTGAACGTGGTGCCGCATGCCCGGGGAACCCGGACTGCGGCTCAGCGCCAGGGCTCGATGATCGACTTGATGGTGCCGGCCGCGGTCGTCGACCGAAGCGCCTGCTCGGCCTCCGCCAGCCCGAACCGGCCGGTGACCAGCCCCGACAGGTCGACGCGGCCGCTGGCCGCCAGCCCGATGGCCGCGGGCCAGGTATGTGCGTACCGGAACGTGCCCGTCAGCGTCAGCTCCCGCTGCTGCAGCCGGCCGAGCGGCACGGTGATCTCGTCGGGTCCCATCCCCACCAGCACCGCCCGCCCGGCCGGCCGCAGCGCCGCGATCCCGGCCGAGATCGCCGCCGGCGCCCCCGAGCAGTCCAGGAACGCGTCGAACTCCGTGCCCGCCGCCCCGGCGTCGCCCGCCGCCAGCGCCTGCGTCGCGCCGTTGCGCAGCGCCGCGGCCAGCCGGCCGGGGTCGAGGTCGGTGACGGCGATCGTGGTCGCGCCGCGCGCCCGGGCGACCTGCGCGGCGACCAGCCCGATCGGCCCGGCCCCGGCGATCAGCACCGAGCTGCCCGCCGTGACCTGCGCCTTGCCGGTGGCCCAGATGCCCACCGAGAGCGGCTCCAGCAGCGCGGCGTCATCGTCGCTGACCGCGTCGGGCAGGTCGAAGGCCAGGTCGGCGCGGACCGCGACGTACTGCGCGAGCGCGCCGTCCACCGGCGGGGTGGCGAAGAACCGCATGTCCGGGCACAGGTTGTACCGGCCGGCCCGGCACTCGCGGCACGCGCCGCACGCCGCGCCCGGCTCGATCGCGACCCGCGCCCCGACGCGGCCGGCGTCGACGCCCGCGCCGACGGCGGCGATCCGCCCCGAGGCCTCGTGGCCGAGCACCAGCGGGCCGCGCACCACGAAGTCACCGATGCGGCCGTGCTCGAAGTAGTGCACGTCCGACCCGCACACCCCGACGCTGCGCACGGCCACCAGGACCTGGCCCGGCCCGGGCCCTGGCACCGGCCAGTCGGCCAGCTCCAGCTGCCCGGGCGCGCGCAGCACCGATACCCGCATCGTCTCCGGAACCGCATTGGCGGTCATAAGCCCTCCCCGATTAACCTCAAATATGTAGACGTAACGGCGCTAAACGCCAAACCCGGCCGCCATTGGCTGAGATACCCTCGGTGCGGACCAGCGACAGCGAGGCGGCGATGGCACCCAATCTCCAGGTTGATGATGCGGCCCTGAAGACCGCGCAGTCGACGCTTACCCAGGCGGCCAACCGCCTGGAACCCCTGGTCCGGACCCTCAACGGGCTGGACGCGCAGGTCGTGGGCGCGGATCCACTGTCGACCCGGCTGCACGGCGCGCACGGCAACCTGGCCGACGGGATCGGGATCCTCGGGCAGGCCCTGTCCGACCTGGCCACGTACATCGGCAACGCGGCCATCTCGTACGGGAACACCGACACCAACCTGAGCACCCAGCTGCCCAAGGGGGCGCGGTGAGCGACTACGCCCGCCCCATGCCCGCCCTGGGGTTCGACCCGACGCCCGGCGACGACGGGCTGACCCGGGGCCTGGCCAAGACGCACGCCCAGGTCGTCCAGGAACTGCAGCAGGTCCTGGCCCTGGTCAAGGGCATCGACCTGACCAGCTGGCAGGGCGACGCGGGGGCGGCCACCCGGACCCTGGTGGGCACCTTCCCGCCCGCGCTGCAGCAGACGATCACCATGGCCCAGCAGCTCCAGTCCGCCGCCGGGTCCTGGACCTCGCAGCTGAGCGGCTTCCAGTCCGAGGCCGACGCGCTGGAGCGGCAGGCCGCCAACGCCAGCCCCGCGCCGGGCGCGCCGTCCAGCACACCCACCCCGTCGCCCACGCCCACCCCGTCGCCCACGCCGTCGCCGTCGCCCGGCGCCGCGCCGACCCCGCCGGGCGGCAGCACGCTGGCGCAGATCCAGGCCCAGGCGCACGAGCTGAACGGGCGCTACCTGTCCGCCTCGAAGTCCACGGCCGAGCCCGTGGACGAGGACCCGGGCCTGTGGGAGAAGTCCGAGCCGATCCGCAAGGTCCTGGAAGCCGTCCTCGCCCCGCTCGACATCGTCGCCGCCGATCACTGGATTGACCTGCTCAAGGAGGCCGCCGGGGTGCCGGCGGAATGGCTGAGCGAGCTCGACGAGCAGATCGAGGGCATCGAGTCGCTGCAGAAGGAGGGCAAGTCGGCGGTCGACGCGCTGATCGAGGCGGCCAAGGTGGCCGACCGGGTCACCGTCGATGCCGACGCGTGGGAGGCGTTCGCCCCGTCCTGGCTCAAGATGGCGGCCGGGTCGCTGTCGGAAATCCGCGGGCTGTCCTACGGCCTCGGCGCCCTCGGCGTCCTGGCCGACCTCGGCACCGTCGTCTCGCCGCAGGACAGCGGCGCCCTGGGCTGGGTCGACCGCGGCGCCGCCGGGGTGAACGGGGCGCTGCTGATCGCCAACATGGCCACCGACGATATCCCGGTCGTCGGCGAGGTCACGCTGATCGGGACCGGCCTGTACCTGGCCGGTGACTTCCTCTACCACCACTGGACGCCGTTCCACAACGTGGCCAACGACGTCGGCCACGCCACCGTCACGGCGGCCAAGTGGACCGGCCACACGGTCGCGTCCGCGTATCACTCGGTGACCTCCACCATCGGGAGCTGGTTCTGAAGATGATGCCGGACATCGCCACCACGGCGGCCGAGCGCACCGAGGCGGCGCAGCGCCTGATCGACGAGGCTCAGGCCGCGTCGTACGTCGAGCTGGTCACCCTCTCGGCGCTGGAGCTGTGCGTGCTCGGCGGCCCCCGGCACGCCCTGGCCGAGCTGGCCGTCACCGAGGCCTGGCTGGAGCTCAAGGACCGGCGCCGGGAGAAGATCATCAAGCAGGTCACGGACGGCATGGTCGAGCGCGGGCTGCTGCTGCCCGGGCCCGGCCCGGAGCCGGGCGGGGCCAGCTACGCGATGAACCCGGCCCTGGGCATCGTGCTGGCCGCGCGCACGCGGCCGGCGTTCATCGTCGTCACCGAGACGGCGGTCGCCGCCCTGCGCACCCCGCGCTTCCTCGCCCTCGGGGACGCGGAGGTGGCGGTGCGGGCCGTCGTGGTGGAGGAGCCCGCCGCGCTGCCCGCGGGCACGGGCGAGTTCCCGAACGTGGCCAAGCTCGGCCCGCTGGGCCGGTTCTACCGCTACCTGCTCGTCTCCCGGGCCAGGGCCGCCGAGCTGCTGGCCGAATGGGCCATCGCGCCGCCGCCCGCGGCCGCCGGCCCGGACTCGGCCCGCGCGGTGTCCCGGTTCCAGGCCGGCGGCGGCCCCGGCGCCCAGCTCGGCGTCCGGGGCGACGGCGGCACGGCGTACCTGGTCCGGCCGCCCGAGGACGGCCCCGGCGACGCCTACGACCGCGCCGGCCTGGCCGCCGTCATGCTGGACCTGCTGACCGCTCCGGCCAGCTAGGCCGGGCCCGCATCGGGTCCGCCCCGGGCGCGGGCCAGGTGCGCGCGGCCGGCGGCCTGGAGGTGGGTGAGGTCGCTGCTGATCGACACGAAGGTGAAGCCGTCGGCCAGGAACCGCGCGCCGGCCTCGCCGTCGCTGCAGTGCATCCCGCAGCCGATGCCCGCCGCCTGCGCGGCGGAGCGGATGTCAGCCAGCGCCCGGGCGAACTCCGGCCGGGCCCAGCCCGCCACCGGGTCGTCGGCGCCCAGGGAGATAGACAGGTCCGACGGGCCGACGTAGACCGCGTCCACGCCGGGCACGGCGCAGATCGCGGCGGCGTTGGCCAGCCCCTCGGCCGTCTCGATCATGACGATGCAGGCCACCTGGTCGTCGGCCGCGCGCGGCGCCGGGCCGATGGCCAGCGCCGAGCGGACCGGCCCGAAGCTGCGCTGCCCGGCCGGCGGGTACCGGCACGCGGCCACGGCCGCCGCGGCCTGCTCCGCCGTGCTGACCAGCGGGACGATCACGCCGCGGGCGCCGGCGTCCAGCGCCCGGCCAATCCAGGCCGGGTCACCCGGCGGCACCCGGACGATCCCGGCGGCGCCGCCCGCGGCCCCGCCCGCGGCCGCGGCCCCGCCCGCGGCCACCGCGGTCAGCCCGCGCAGCACGCCGGGGTAGTCCAGCAGGCCGTGCTGCACGTCCAGGCAGATGTAGTCGTAGCCCACGCTGGCCAGCCGCTCGGCGATGGCCGCGCTGTCCGAGCTCACCCAGTAGCCGATCAGAACCTGACGGGACCGCAGTGCGGCAGCGAAGTGCATGGCCCTCATGATGTCAGCGGCCCGATTCGCGACGTTCGCCGGGATGATCTTCCGAGCGGGCTGCCACGCCCTCATCTTCGGTCGCGCGCGCTCCGATGGCCAAGCCCGCCACCTCGGATCGGCGGCCCGGCCAGGCCGCGGACCTTTCCTCAGGCGGCTGGCCGGCGGTAGAACGGACCCGACGGCCGGCTGAAGATCAGCACGATCACGCCGAGTCCGACCAGCCAGATGACCGCGTGGCAGCCCGCCGCGATCACCCCGCCGACGATCAGGGGAACGGTCCGCGCGACCTCAGCGGTGCGCAGCTGGGCCGCGGTGTAGGCCGGATGCCGGGCGAGGATGGACGACTTGAGGCTGGCCCGGCTCACCAGCGCGACAACCACCGCGAGTACCTCGATGACGGCGCCGGCCTGCATGAGCCGGACCGCGGTGAGCACCGGGCGCGGCGGCGGGACGCGCGGCGGCTCCGGAACCGGCCCTGAGGTCGGGTACGGCTGGTACGTAGCAGCTCCCTTGCCGCTTCCCCCCGGCGATGTCACGGTACTACCGGGTGCGGGCACGCACGATCGAGCCGGCCGAGCCTTGACCATCCCCCGGGATAACCCGGCCAGGCCGCTCGGGCCGGCGGCTGTTCATCCCGGATTAACCGGTCCGTCCCTCCAGGTCCGGCGCCGCGGCTGCGAGGATGCTGTCATGCCGTGGATTG
>DASYBB010000191.1:0-71298 GCA_036501025.1 Streptosporangiaceae bacterium | reverse complement strand
TGGTCGATGTCGATGATGGCCAGCGAGGTCGGCGACCAGTAGCCGCGGATGCGGGACAGCTCGGTGCTGGCCTCGCGATGCCAGGTGGAGGCGTTCAGCAGCCCGGTCTTGGCGTCGGTCCGGGCCTCGGCGACGAGCTGGTTGTGCATGAGGAAGCGCTTCTGCATCAGCACGACCGGCAGCGCCACGACCAGCGCGGCCAGGGTGAACGAGCAGGCGAACGCGATGAGCGAAGCCAGGCAGGTGACCACACCGTCGGTGGTGATGGTCTCCCGGGTGAACATCAGGGCCCGGATCCGGGCGGTGGGGCTGGTCAGCTTGACCGCGCCGACCACCAGCCAGGCGTTGACCAGGTAACCGGTGAGGGCCGCGGCCACGATGGCGGCCAGCAGGGCGGCATCGTGCACCCCCGGGCTGAGGTGACCGTCGAGCAGCGGCCGGACCGCCTGGTGGTACTCCACCGAGGCGGCACCGTAGCCCAGGCTGTTGGACGCAACGCTGAAGACCCGCCGGTGGACCAGGTTGCGCCGGACCCGCCATTGCTTCATCGCCACCAGTGGGATCGGGGCCAGTAGCACGTAGACCGGCGGGAGCAGCAGCGCGATCGAGACGTACCAGACTTCCTGCAGGTCGCGGGTCAGCGTGTCGCGGGCCAGCTTGACATCGCGGGTCGCCTCGACCATCGCGCCCGCGCAGGCCAGCAGCAGGAGGTAGGCCGGGACCTGGGACGGATGCCAGGAGGTGTGCACGGCGGCCACGGCGATGGCCACGGCGGCCGCCGCCGCGGTGGCCATGACGTAGGCGCGGGCCAGCGGCGGCAGCGACCACAGGGGCCAGCGCCGGATCGAGGCCACCGCCCAGCGGCGTCCCCGTGGTACGGACGGCATGGTCACCTCAGACTCCTGCAAATTTCATTTCACGTTTTATAAAAGGTTTTTTGAAATGTTTTGCCGAAACTTCGGCATTTACGCTCAATCGTTATTTATTGGACCGCCAGCTTTGCGTGTGACCAGTCGGCGGTAGGGGCATTTTCTGATTAATGAATTCTTTTTCGAGAGGAAAAGCGATGCGGATCGAGTGGGGCTGACCGGCCTGGGGGGCGCAAGGAGACCACGCCGTATTCCAGGGAGCCAGCCTCCAGGGAAAGGAAGCATCATGAGCATAGATTGGGACTAAGGGCCGCAAAACATAGCCCACGTCCGGTCGCAGGGATCTCATCCGCTCACCTCCGTTTCTGGGGCGGCCGATGACTCGCGCCGCCGACTGAGGATCAGCCACAACGCCAAAGCGGCGCCGATCAAGCCGCTGCCTGCCACGACCACGGCGGGGGTGGCCGCGCTCGCGGCCGCCCCCGCCAGCACGTAGAGCAGGCCCTGGCCCAGGTTCATGCCGCCGTTGGCGATGGCGTAGGCCTGGCCGCGCCGGGCGTCCGGCGACGCCAGCACGAAGGCCGAGTTCGCCGCGATCTGGTAGGCGGCCAGCAGCCCGGACGCGGTCACGATGACCAGGAGCAGGAAAAGGTTCGGGCGGGCCAGGCAGGTGGCCAGGATCAGGCTGGCGGCCACGGCCATCGGGCCCATCCAGCGCAGACGCTCGGCCGGGCGGACGGTGCGGGTGAACACCATCATGCCTACAGCGCTGCCCAGCGGTCCCGCGGCGAAGATCAGCCCGGCCGCGACCGACCCGTGGTGCAGCTGGGCCGCGTACGGGACGGCCAGCGCCTCCGGCACGGTGTAGAACGCGCACAGCCAGCCCAGCAGCATCAGCGCGCGTAGCCGCTGGTTGGCGAAGACCAGGTGCAGCCCGGCCATCATCTCGGTCAGCCGGGACTGGCGGCGACGGCCGGCCGCGGGCCGGTGGCGTACGGCCAGCGACAGCAGCAGGGCCGACACGGCGAACGTGCCCGCGTCGATGAGCAGCGCCGGGCGGGCCCCCAGGACCGACACGATCACGCCGCCGCCGACGAACCCGCCGACCACGCCGATCTCCCGAGTGATCTGAGAGGCGGCCAGGCCCAGGGTGTAGCGGTCGTCGGGCATGATCGCGGCCCGCAGGGCCGATCGCGCCCCCTGGAACGGGGCGTTCAGCGACGCGACCACGAACAGCAGCGCCACCATGGCCCACAGCGGCATGCCGGGCAGGGCCATCGCGGCCACCAGCAGCATCCGGGTCAGGTCGGCGGCGATCATGACGCTGCGGCGCGGGAACCGATCGGCCACATCGGACAAGAAAAGGCCGCCGACCAGCCAGGGCAGATAGGTCGTGGCGTAGGTCAGCGCGGTCAACAGCGGTGAACCCGTGCGCTGGAACACGACCACGGTCAGCGCGACCCGGGCGAACTGGTCCCCGGCGATCGAAGCGAACTCGGCCAGCCAGATGGCCCGGAACTCACGATCAGCGAACACGTCCCGGAAGGTGGCGGGTCGCTCGGGGACTGGGGCGGCGGGGGCTGATGTGGTGGGGGCTGGTGAGGTGCCGGGGGTCGGCGGGTCGGCGGAGGCCGAAACTGCCTGCGCCGCGGTCTCCGACAACGGGACCTCCCAACTGCGGACAGTTGCTCTCCGAACCCCCCTGGTTACATGGTGGCGCGCAAAAGCCCCATTCGCAACAAAGAGTGGCAACCTTGTCACAAGAACCGGCAGGCTTAGCGATCCGTCCAATGCACGTGCAGGCGCACTAGCTGGGACAACGGGGCGGGCGGACGGTCGGGGGCTGGTTCGCTTTTTTGCGACTGGCACGGATAACGAAACTGGGCGGACAAGCACAGCTGGCTTTCGGGGGCTCAGGTGGCCGGGTGCCTGGCGAGGCGGTGGGGCGGCCAGGTGAGAGTCCGGCTTCGTTGTGCACTGGGAGCGCCGAGTGGAGGCGAGGCTTGCGACCGCCCCGGTGGCGCGGGCCCCCGGGTGGCTCGGGCGCCCGGGTGGCCCGGGTCCCGCGCCGCCGGTTGCTGGTGCCGGGGCTGTGGGGAGGCGTGGGCTGATGGGTGGCTGGGGGTGGCCCCACGAGGTTGGGCAGCAGAGTCAGTGAATACGACTGACTCTGCTGCCCAACCTCGGAAGTACACACGGAGTACCGAGGTAGTCGGGACTGGTGTGAGGTGAGGGGCGCAGGCGTCGGATGGGGTTAGATGCCGACGAGGTGCACGTGACCTCCGTGGCACTAAGGACCAGGTGACTCGAGAGGTGGGGGTGACTCGCCGGGTGAGGCCTCGGAAGGGGGTCAGGCGCCGAGGGTGGCGAGCCTTTCTTCGAGGCGGGCGATGTCCTGTTCGGCGGTGCTCAGGCGCTGGCGGGTCTTCTCGATGACCGCGTCCGGGGCCTTGGCGGTGAAGCTGGTGTTGGCCAGCTTGGCCCGGGCCTGGTCGGCTTCCTTGCGGGCCGCGGCCAGGTCCTTGTCCATACGGCGGCGTTCGGCGGCGAGGTCGATGGTGCCGGCGGTGTCGAGCTCGGCGGTCACGCCTTCGGCCTCGATGGCGGCGGTCGGGGTGAAGTCCTCCCCCGGCTCGGTGAGGCGCAGCAGCGCACGGATGCTGGCTTCCTGGGCGGCCAGCGCGCTGCTCTCCAGGTTACGAAGGCGGGCCGGGACCTTCTGGCCGGGGCGCAGGCCCTGGTCGGACCGGAACCGGCGGACCTCGGTGACCAGCCGCTGCACCGCGGCCAGCTCGGCCTCGGCGGCCGGGTCGGAGAGGGTCAACTGGGGCCACGGGGCGACCATCACCGACTCTTCGCCGGTCAGAGCGGTCCACAGCTCGTCGGTGACGAACGGCATCAAGGGGTGCAGCAGCTTGAGCAGGTTGTCCAGCACCAGGCCGAGCACGTCCCGGGTGACCTCGCCGGCGGCCTGGGCGGCCGCGTCGTCGGGCCGGTCGGCCGCGGCCATCAGCGGGATCTTGGCCAGCTCCAGGTACCAGTCGCAGAACTCGTCCCAGGCGAAGTGGTAGAGCGCCTCGCACGCCTTGGCGAACTCGTACTGCGCGAAGTACTCGTCGACCTGGGCGGTGACGGCGGCCAGCCGGGACAGGATCCACCGGTCGGCGGCGGTGAGCTGGTCCGGGGCGGGCAGCCCGGCGCCCGTGACGGCCCCGTTCATCAGCGCGAACCGGGCCGCGTTCCAGAGCTTGTTGCAGAAGTTGCGCGCCCCGGCGGCCCAGTCCTCGCTGACCGCGAGGTCGCTGCCGGGGTTGGCCCCGCGGGCCAGGGTGAACCGGGTCGCGTCGGCCCCGAACCGGTCGATCCAGTCCAGCGGGTCGACCGTGTTGCCCCGGGACTTGGACATCTTCTTGCCGAACTGGTCCCGGACCAGGCCGTGCAGGGCGATCTGGCGGAACGGCACCGACTGCTCGGCACCCAGGCCGGC
This sequence comes from Streptosporangiaceae bacterium, assembly GCA_036501025.1. Classification (GTDB taxonomy): domain Bacteria; phylum Actinomycetota; class Actinomycetes; order Streptosporangiales; family Streptosporangiaceae; genus DASUBV01. The sequence goes on along the minus strand of DASYBB010000191.1, from coordinate 66,942 downwards.
GTTGGCGTACAGGCCGAACAGCATCATCCGGGCCACCCAGAAGAACAGGATGTCGTACCCGGTCACCAGCACCGTATTGGGGTAGAAGGTCCGCAGGTCCGGGGTGTCATCGGGCCAGCCGAGCGTGGAGAACGGCCACAGGCCCGAGGAGAACCAGGTGTCGAGCACGTCGGGGTCCTGGGTCCAGCCCTCGCCGGCGGGCGGCTCCTCGCCCGGGCCGACGCAGACGACCTCGCCGGCGGGGCCGTACCAGACCGGGATGCGGTGGCCCCACCACAGCTGGCGGCTGATGCACCAGTCGTGCATGTTGTCGACCCAGTCGAAGTACCGGGCGGCCAGCTCCGGCGGGAAGATCCGCACCCGGCCGTCGCGCACCGCGTCGCCGGCCGCCTTGGCCAGCGGGTCGACCCGGACGAACCACTGCAGGGACAGCCGCGGCTCGACCGTGGTCCCGCACCGGGAGCAGTGCCCCACCGCGTGCACGTACGGCCGCCGCTCGGCCACCACCCGGCCCTGCTCGCGGAGCGCGCGCAGCACGGCCGGGCGGGCCTCGAAGCGGTCCAGGTCCCAGAACGGGCCGGGCACGGTGACCACGCCCCGCTCGTCCATCATCACCAGGCTGGGCAGGTCGTGCCGGCGGCCGATCTCGAAGTCGTCGGGATCGTGGGCCGGGGTGACCTTGACCGCGCCGGTGCCGAACTCGGGGTCGACGTGCGGGTCGGCCACGACCGGGATGCGCCGGCCGGTCAGCGGCAGCTCGATCGTCTTGCCGACCAGGTGGGCGTAGCGGGGGTCGTCGGGGTGCACGGCCACGGCGGTGTCGCCGAGCATGGTCTCCACCCGGGTGGTGGCCACCACGATCTGGCCGTCGCCGTCGCCGTACCGGATCGAGACGAGCTCGCCGTCGTCGTCGGAGTGCTCGACCTCGATGTCCGACAGGGCGGTCAGGCAGCGCGGGCACCAGTTGATGATCCGCTGGGCGCGGTAGATGAGGCCGTCGTCGAAGAGCCGCTTGAACATGGTCTGCACGGCGCGGGACAGCCCCGCGTCCATGGTGAAGCGCTCGCGGGTCCAGTCCACGCCGTCGCCGAGGCGGCGCATCTGGCCGAGGATCGCGCCCCCGGAGGACGCCTTCCAGGCCCACACCCGCTCCACGAAGGCCTCGCGGCCCAGGTCGTGCCGGGACAGGCCCTCCTTGGCCAGCTCGCGCTCGACCACGTTCTGGGTGGCGATGCCCGCGTGGTCCATGCCGGGCAGCCACAGCGCGTTGTAGCCCTGCATCCGCGCCCGCCGGGTCAGCGCGTCGATCAGGGTGTGATCCAGCGCGTGCCCGATGTGCAGGGACCCGGTGACGTTGGGCGGCGGGATCACGATGGCGAAGGGCGGCGCCGCCGAGTCCGGGTCGGGGGTGAAGTACCCAGCCGTTACCCACGCCTCGTACCGCCGCGACTCGACGTCGCCGGGGCTGTACTGAGACGGCAGGGAGGTGGGGGTGGGGCTCACGGCCCGGTCGGTTGGGCTCACGTCAGGTGAGTGTAGAAGAAGTTGCGCGCGCTAGCGGCATCGGCGGGCCTGACCCGGCCCGGCGCCGCGCCGGGTCGCGGCTACGCGGACTTCTCGCGGGGCGTGCGCCGCGCCACGTCGCGCGGCACCAGGGTCGGGTTAACGTGCTCAAGCACGGACTCCGCGGTGATGACCACGCGCTCGACGTCCTTGCGGCTCGGCACCTCGTACATCACCGACAGCAGGACTTCCTCCAGGATGGCGCGCAGCCCGCGGGCGCCGGTCCCCCGCAGGATGGCCTGGTCGGCGATGGCCTCCAGCGCGTCGTCGGTGAACTCCAGGTCCACGTTGTCGAGCTCGAACAGCCGCCGGTACTGCCGGACCAGCGCGTTGCGCGGCTCGGTCAGGATGCGGATCAGGGCCTCGCGGTCCAGGTTGTGCACGCTGGTGATGACCGGCAGCCGCCCGACGAACTCGGGGATCATGCCGAACTTCAGCAGGTCCTCGGGCATGACCTCGGCGAACGCGTCGGCCGTGGTCCGGTCGGTCTTGACCCGCAGCACCGCGCCGAAGCCCATGCCGCTGTTGCCGACGCGGGCCTCGACGATCTTCTCCAGGCCCGCGAACGCCCCGCCGCAGATGAACAGCACGTTGGTGGTGTCGATCTGGATGAACTCCTGGTGCGGGTGCTTGCGCCCGCCCTGCGGCGGCACCGAGGCCGTCGTGCCCTCCAGGATCTTCAGCAGGGCCTGCTGGACGCCCTCGCCGGAGACATCGCGCGTGATCGACGGGTTCTCGCTCTTGCGGGCGATCTTGTCGATCTCGTCGATGTAGATGATGCCGGTCTCGGCCTTCTTGACGTCGTAGTCGGCCGCCTGGATGAGCTTGAGCAGGATGTTCTCGACGTCCTCGCCGACATAGCCGGCCTCGGTCAGCGCCGTGGCGTCGGCGATCGCGAACGGCACGTTCAGCAGCCGCGCCAGCGTCTGGGCCAGCAGCGTCTTGCCCGAGCCGGTCGGCCCGAGCAGCAGGATGTTCGACTTGGCCAGCTCGACGCCGTCATCGCCGGCCCGCTCGCCGCCCGACTGCACCCGCTTGTAGTGGTTGTAGACGGCGACGGACAGGCCCTTCTTGGCCTTCTCCTGGCCGATGACATACGAGTCGAGGAACTCGTAGATCTCCCGGGGCTTGGGCAGGCTGTCCCACTTCAGCTCGGTGGGCTCAGCCAGCTCCTCCTCGATGATCTCGTTGCACAGGTCGATGCACTCATCGCAGATGTAGACACCTGGCCCCGCGATCAGCTTCTTGACTTGCTTCTGGCTCTTCCCGCAGAACGAGCACTTCAGCAGGTCACCGCCGTCGCCGATGCGTGCCACCCAGCTACTCCTTTGCCCTGGTGGGCCGCCGGCAGCAGTCCCGGAGGACCGGCCGCGGCGGATTCCTGTACGGTACCGCCTTCGCAACCCCGATGGTGGTCGTAGAACCGCGCCGCCGACGTGCCGCCCAGATCCGGCGGTTAAGACGACTTTACCTCGGACTTGCGCTTGATCATCGTCAGAACCTCATCCACCAGGCCGTATTCCTTGGCCTCCTCGGCGGTGAAGAACTTGTCCCGCTCGGTGTCCCGGCGGACCTGCTCCTCGTCCTGGCCGGTGTGCTGGGCCAGGATCTGCTCCATGGCCTGGCGCATCCGCAGGATCTCGCGGGCCTGGATCTCCAGGTCGCTGGACTGGCCGTAGCCGCTCTCCACCGCGGGCTGGTGAATCAGGATCCGCGAGTTGGGCAGCGCCATCCGCTTGCCCTTGCTCCCGGCCGAGAGGATCACCGCGGCCGCGGACGCGGCCTGACCCAGGCAGAACGTCTGGATTTCCGGCTGGATGTACTGCATGGTGTCGTAAATCGCCATCATCGACGTCATCGACCCGCCCGGCGAGTTGATGTACATCAGGATGTCCCGGTCGGGGTCGATCGACTCCAGCGTGATCAGCTGGGCCATCACGTCGTTGGCCGAGGCATCGTCGATCTGGACGCCGAGGAAGATGATCCGCTCCTCGAAGAGCTTGTTGTACGGGTTCATCTCCTTGACCCCGTACGACGTCCGCTCGACGAAGGATGGCAGGACATACCGCGACTGCATGGCATGAGCCAGGAGCGGGTGGACCGCCGGGCCCGCGCTGTCCGACTTCACGTTCTCCTCCTCAGCGTTCGGGAGCCAGGTCACGAGAGCGCTCCTGCCGTGGGGACCTCGGTGGCGCTGCGCACGACCTGGTCCACGAACCCGTAATCCTTGGCCTCGTCCGCGGTGAACCAGCGGTCGCGGTCCGAGTCGATCTCGATCTGCTCGACGGTCTGGCCGGTGTGCAGGGCCGTCCGCTCGGCGAGCACGCGCTTGAGGTACAGGCTGTGCTCGGCCTGGATGCGGATGTCGGTGGCCGTGCCGCCGATGCCGCCGTGCGGCTGGTGCATCAGGATGGCCGCGTGCGGCATCGCGTAGCGCTTGCCCGTCGTCCCCGCGGCCAGCAGGAACTGGCCCATCGACGCGGCCATGCCCATCGCGTACGTCGAGACGTCGTTGGGCACGAACTGCATCACATCGTAGATGGCCAGGCCGGCGTAGACCGAGCCGCCGGGCGAGTTGATATAGATGCTGATGTCCCGCTTGGGGTCCTCCGACGCCAGCAGGATCAGCTCGGCGCAGATCCGGTTGGCCAGATCATCGTCGACCTGCTGGCCGAGGAAGATGATCCGGTGCCGGAGCAGGCGCTGAAACAGCATTTCGGTGATGGGCTGGGGCGCCGCGTCGCCGTTCCGACCCAGCACGGGAGCCAGCTCCCGGGCGAGCCCGGGAACCAGCTGCGGGTCATCGGGAGCCGTGATCACTGGCCCTCCTTGCTCTGAGTGTCTCGCGCCTTCGTCATTGACAGTGACCCTAACTCGGCGGCGGAGCGGGGTAGTCCGCTGATCGCCGCTGTTCGCTGACGGCAGAGGCTCAGGCGCTGTCGTCCCGGTCGGCGGCCTCGTCGGTGATGGCGTCAACGACGTCGCCGTCGTCCTCGCCGGCGCCCTCGTCCTCGTCCGTCCCGTCGCCGCGGGTGATGGCCAGGATGTCCACCGGGTTGCCGGAGGCGTCGGTGACCGTGGCGCGCTCGGCGATCAGGGTCAGGGCCTTGGTCCGCAGCACGTCCGCCACGACGCTGTTGACCTGGCCGCTCTCAGTGATCTGCTGGGCCAGCTGGTCCGGGGTGACGCCCATCCGGTAGGCCTGCTGGGTGATGTAGGAATTCAGCTCGGACGACTCGACGCCGAGCTCCTCGGCGACCGCGAGCTTGTCCAGGATGAAGCCGGCCTTGATCGAGCGGCGCGCGTCGGTGTCGAACTGCTCCTCGATGCCCTCGGCGGTCTGGCCGCTGCCCTCGAGGTAGTCCGCCATGCTCATGCCGGCCTGCTGCAGGCGGTCGTCGAGGTTGTGGCGGCGCTGCTCGATCTCGGCGTCCACGACGCGCTCGGGCAGCGGGATGTCGACCTGGTCCAGCACCGCGTCCAGGGCCCGCTCGCGGGCCTGGCCGGCCTGCCCGGCCTGGCGCATCCCCTCGAGCTGCTTGCGGGTCCCGGCCCGCAGCTCGCCGATGGTGTCGAACTCGCTCGCCGACTGGGCGAAGTCGTCGTCCAGCACCGGGAGTTCCTTGGTCTTCACGCTGTTCACCGTCACCTGGACGTCGGCCGCGGCGCCCTCCAGCGTGCCGCCGGCCAGGTCCGCGGTGAAGGTGGCCGTCTCGCCGGCCGACAGCCCGATCAGCGCCTCGTCCAGGCCGTCCAGCATGGAGCCGCTGCCCACCTCGTAGGAGATGCCGCTGGCCTGGGCGTCCTCGACGGGCTCGCCGTCGACTGAGGCGGCCAGGTCGATGGAGACGAAGTCGCCGTCCTGCACCGGGCGGTCTACGCCCTTGAGCGACGCGAAGCGCTCCCGCAGCGAGCCGAGGTACTCCTCGACCTGGTCCGGGGTGACCTCGGTGTCGTCGACCGTGACGGCCAGGCCGTCCAGGTCGGGCAGCTCGAAGCTCGGCCGGACATCGACCTCGGCGGTGAAGGCCAGTTCCTTGCCGTCATCGAGCTTGGTGATCTCCAGGTCGGGCTGGCCCAGGGCGAACACCTCGTGCTCCTCCAGGGCCTTGCCGTACAGCTGGGGGACCGCGTCGTTGACGGCCTGCTCCAGCACGGCCCCGCGCCCGACCCGCTGGTCGATGATGCGCGGCGGCACCCGGCCGGGCCGGAAGCCGGGAATCCGGACCTGCTTGGCCACTTCCTTGTAGGCCTGGTCAAGGTTCTGCTTCAGCTCGTCGAACGGCACCTCGACGGTGAGCTTGACTCGGGTGGGGCTCAGTTCTTCAACGTCGGTCTTCACTGCGAGGTGGCTCCTGAGAAATTCTCCCGGCCTGCGCTAGCGGCACGGCCCGGCATGGCTGATCGCACATGGCTTGGCGGCCAAGTCTAGGGCAGGACCGCAGTGTTCACCCGGCACGGGTGATGATCCCCGCAACCGGCCGGTCACACGATGACAACCAGGCCAATCCCAGCGGTGGACACCAGGAGGCCGACATGACCGACCCGCAGAGCAACCGCGCCGACGCCGGCCAGGCCGGCGGCGTGGCGCAGGACCACCCGCCGGACCGCCCGCCGACGGTCCCGCACCAGGCCATGCGGCCGGAGGACGCCGACCCCGACCGCCCGCGGGCCGACCGGGCCACTGGCAGCGCGATGGCCGGCGGCATCGGCGGGCTCGGCCCGGCCGTCGCCCGGATGGCGTGGACGGCGGCGCTGGCCGCCGCGATCGGCATGCTCGCCGTGGGGGTGCTGCTGCTGGTGTGGCCGCACGCCACGCTGACGGTGGTGGCCATCCTGATCGGCGCCGCCCTGCTCGTGGCGGGCGTGTTTCGCCTGGTCGACGGCATCATGGACCGCGGCCAGGGCGGCGGCATGCGCGCCGCCGACGTGGTCATCGGCATCCTGGCCATCGTCGCGGGGCTGTACTGCATCAAGCACCACGCGCTGACCATCCTGGTGGTGGCGCTGGTGGTCGGCGCCTTCTGGATCATCCACGGCGTCGGGGACCTGATCACGGCCGCCACCCAGGGCAAGGTGCCCGGCCGCGGGCTGCGCGTCGTCACCGGCCTGTTCAGCCTGGCCGCGGGCATCGTCGTCCTGTTCTGGCCGGGGATCTCGCTGATCCTGCTGCTGACCGTCCTCGGGGCGTGGCTGCTGTTCTACGGCGTCGTGCTGGCCGTCCTGGCCCTGCGCCTGCGCCGCGACAGCAAGCCCGCGGCCAGGTCCGGCGCCCCGGCCGCCGCCAGCACCGCCTAGCCGCCGCACCAGCCCGGCGCCCCGCCCCGCCACCAGCGGCGCGGGGCGCCGCCGTGCGCGCCTACAGCAGGTCCAGGCGGCGGCCGCGGGCGATGGCCTGGCGGCGGTTGGCCACGCCCAGCTTGCGGTAGGCCGACCGCAGATGCGTCTTCACCGTGTTGATCGACAGGAACAGCGCCTCGGCGATCTCCTGGTTGGTCATGTGCGAGGGCAGGAACCGGAGCACGGCCAGCTCGCTGCCGGTCAGCGGCAGGCCGGCGGCGCCGGACGGCGCGGTGGTGGCCAGCCGGGGCGGCTGCCCGTCGAATCGCTCCAGCACCCGCCCGGCGAAGCCGGCGCACCGGCTGGTCGGCGGCACCAGCACGGTCATCGCCGACCGGACCGGCGGCCCGCCGTCGAGGAAGACCCGGTAGGCGCCCTCCGGCTCGGCCAGCAGCAGCGCCTGCTCGATGTGCTCGGCCGCCTCGGCGACCTGGCTGAGCCGCCGCCGGGCGACCGCGGCGACCAGGAGGGCGCCCACCTGGTCGCGCAGCGTTACGGATGGGTCGGTGCCGTCCAGCCAGTGCTCGACCGTCTCCAGCGCGCCCTTGTCGTCGCCGGTGGCCAGCAGCAGCCGGGCCCGGCCCAGCCGCGCGGCGGCGGCCGCCAGGCCGGGCGCCGGGTCGGCCGGGCCGGCCGGGGCGCCGGGCGGCCCGTCCGGCGCGCCGTCGCCCGCCAGGACCAGGCCCGCGCGGTCCCGCTCCCCCGCGGCCAGCGCCACGCCGGCCTCCAGGACGGCGAGCAGCGCGCCGAGCGCCGCGTCGCCCGGCGCGCGCGCGGCCCGCAGCCGGGCGATGCTGGCCGCCGCGCCGGCCGGGTCCGACTCCGCGGCCGCGGCGTACGCGCGGATCAGCCCGGCGATCGCGGCGGCCGACGGCTCGCCCGCGGCCTGTCCGCCGGCCAGCCGGTCGGCCTCGTCGAGCCGCTCGGCGGCCGCGGCCAGCTCGTCGCGGGCGACGCAGACCTGGGCGCGGGCCAGCGCCACCGGGCAGGCCACCTCGCGCTGGCCGGCGGCCGGGCTGGCGGCCGCCTCGCCGATCAGCCGGTCGGCGGCGGCCAGCTCGCCGCAGCCCGCCGCGGCCAGCGCCTGCCAGGCCAGCGCCCGCGCCCGCAGCCCCGGCAGGCTCCCGGCGGCCAGCTGGGCGCTGGCCCGGGCCAGGGCGCCCGCGGCCGGGCGGGCCTCCCAGCGGCGCAGCAGCGCACAGCCGATCGCGAACCACAGCAGCCCGGCCGTCCGGTACTGCGGCACGGTGGCCGCCGCGGCGGAGGCCCGCTCGGCCGCCGGCCACGCCTGGGCTCGCCCGGCCGGGTCCGCGCCCTGCATGACGAGCAGGGCCGTGACCCACGGCCCGACGACGGCGCGCGCCTCGGCGTCCAGCCCGTCCAGCGAGCGCCGCGCGCAGTCCAGGTGCGGGACGGCGCCGTCGGCGTCGCCCTGCCACAGCCGGGCCGCGGCCAGCGCCGCGGCCACCGGCGCGGCGCCCGCCCGGAACTCGGCCGGGAACGCGGCCAGCACGGACTCCAGCTCGGCCGGCCCGTCCGGGACCAGCACGCCGGCGTCGACCTGGGCCAGGAGGTGCACGCCGAAGTCCCAGTCCCCGGCCTGGGCGGCGATCCGCACCGCCTCGACGGCCTCGCCCCGCGCCGCGTGCCAGCGGGCCGCGCGCCCGAGCAGGACCGGGATCTCGTCCGGCCGCTCCCGGCGCAGCTCCGCGCTCAGCACCTCGCGCAGCATCGGGTGGTAGCGGTACTCCCCCGGGCCCACCGGCTCGACCAGGATGTTCTCCCGGGCCAGCCGCTCCAGCGTCCGCGCGCCGGTCCCGCTGCCGCCGGCCAGCGCGTCGGCCAGGCCGCCGGGCAGGCTCGCCGCGACCGAGGTCTTCAGCAGGAACGCCCGGGTCTGCGGGGACTGCCGTTCCAGGACCTCATCGCGCACGTAGTCGATGACGGCGGGCGCGGCCGTTCCGGGCGGCGCGTCCCCCGGCCCGGTCATGAGGGCCAGCCGCAGCCCGGCCATCCAGCCCTCCGTCCGGGCCAGCAGCTCCCCGCGCTCGGCCGGGGCCAGGGCCAGGCCGAGCATCGCGATGTAGGCGTCGGCCTCCTCCGGGGTGCAGGCCAGGTCAGCGGCGCCGACGTCGGCCACCTCGCCGGCCACCCGGAGCCGGGACAGGGCCAGGCCGGGCAGGTAGCGCCCGGACAGGACCAGCCGCAGCCCGGCCGGCGCGTGCTTGATCAGCAGGTCCAGCCCGGCCAGGGCGCCGCCGCCGGCCAGCTCGTGGGCGTCGTCAATGACCAGCACGACGGGCTCGGCCAGGCTCCGCGCCGCCGCCACGATGCGCTGCGGGTAGGCCTCCGGCGGGCCTGCCGCCAGCTGGGCCGCCTCGCCGGCCCCGACGGCGCGGGCGCGGACCAGGGCGGCCAGGACATACGGCCAGAACCGGGCCGGATCGCGGTCCTCGGCGTCGACGGTCAGCCAGGCCGGCTGGCGCGCCGCCGGCCGGGACGCGGCCCACGCCGCGCAGGCCACCGTCTTCCCCGCGCCGGCCGGGCCGGACACCACGGCGACCCGGTGGGTCACGGCGGCCTCGATGAGGCCGGTGACCCTCCGGCGCCGCAGCACCTCGAGCGTCGGCCGCGGCACCCGCAGCTTGTCCTCCAGCAGCGGCGGGCGCCCCAGCCCGGCCGCCTGCCGCAGTCTCTGCTGGTGTGCCCGCTGCTCGGTCAGGCGCTGTTGCACCGACCGCTGCTGGGCCAGCCGCTGCGGGCGTACCCGCGGCGCCGCCGGCCTGCTTGCCGTACTTGTCATCATTCCCCCGAGAATGAGCCGGTCGCGCCTTGGCGCTGGCCGGGCTCGTTCACCCGCTGCGGTGAAATTGCAGCTCAAAGCCCCTGTAACCCGGCCTACCCGCCGAGGCCCGGCCCGAATCAGCGGCCCCCGCAGACCCGCCCGCACCAGCGATCACCCCGGCCGGGTGATGCCCCGCCGCCGGGCTGCTCCGTAACGTGCACGAGACGAACCACCCGGACAGCTGGCCATCAGACGGGGACGACGGCCGCCGTGGCCACGCCCGGCGGCAGTCACCCGATCCGGCCAGGTCAGAGGGGAGTGCTTCGATGAGCAGTGCACGAGACAAGACCGCGGGCTACGAGACCGGCCCGACGCCGCCGGCGGATGCGCCGATGGCCGGCGCGCCGCAGGCCGGCGCCACCCAGGCCGGCGCACCCCAGGCCGGCGCGCCCGCACCGCGCCAGGGCGAGCCGGACTACCCGCGCGGCGACTACGGCACCCGCAGCATGGCCCAGAGCGGCTTCACGGTCCTGGCCGCGACGCTGATGATCCTGTCCGGCCTGTTGAGCTTCATCGAGGGCCTGGTCGCGATCTTCCGGACGGGCGCCTTCTTCACCACGCAGGCCAACTACACCTTCCAGTTCAGCCTGCACAGCTGGGGCTGGGTACACCTGGGCGTCGGCATCGTGCTGTTCGCCGCCGGCGCGTGCGTACTGCTCGGCCAGACCTGGGCCAAGGCGCTCGGCATCGTCCTCGCCGTCTGCAGCGCCATCGCCAACTTCATCTTCCTGCCCTACTACCCCTTCTGGTCGATCATCCTGATCGCCGTCGACGTGTTCATCATCTGGGCCCTGGCCACCGGCATGAGCCGGCGCGCCAGCGCCTAGCGGGCCTGGGCCGCGGCCGGGCTGCCTCACCGCCCCCGCGGCCCGCCCGCTGGGTCACGGGCCCCGCCTCGGCCGCTGCAGGGGCGGGGTCCGCTCACCCCTGCGGGGGGTCGCGCTGCAGGCCGAGGGCCTCCATGACCCGGTCGGCGGTCTGGTCGGGCGTGCCCTCGGCCCGCACGAGCGGGACGTCCTCGTCCGGCTCCGGCAGTTCCAGGGCGGCGAACTGGCTCCGCAGCAGGGCCTGGGGGAAGAAATGGCCCGCGCGGTGCGCCAGCCGGGCCTCGTCGTCGCTCTGCGGGACCACGAGGAACACCATCCGCGCCCCGGCCGATCCCGACAGCAGCACGTTCCGGTAGGCGCGCCGGAGCGCCGAGCAGGCGACCACGGCCGACTCCCCCGCCGCGGCCCGCCCGTCCATCCAGGTGACGATCGACTCCAGCCAGGGCCAGCGGTCGGCATCGGTGAGCGGTATCCCGGCCTCCATCTTCGCGACGTTGGCCGGGGAGTGGAACGCGTCGCCGTCGGCGAACTCGCAGTGCAGGCGCGCCGCCATCAGCCGCCCGATCGTTGTCTTGCCGCTGCCGGCCACCCCGGCCACTACCAGGATCATGGCGCGAGGCTAGAGGACGGCCTCGCGCGCCCACCGCGCCGCCCCCGCCCCCAGCCGGGCCGGGCCTCCATGATCATGACCGTTTCTCCGCAGGGTCTTGCGGGATATCGGTCACGATCATGGGCCTCGCCACTTCTAGCGGCGGGTCAGGAGGCGGTCGACGGAGCCGGCGCCGTGGTCGAGCTGGTAGTCGAGGTTGATGGCCGCGTTGATCAGGGACAGGTGGCTGAACGCCTGCGGGAAGTTGCCCAGCTGCTCGCCGGTCATGCCGATCTCCTCGGAGTACAGGCCGACGTGGTTGGCGTAGGTGTGCATCTTCTCGAAGGTGAGCTGCGCCTCCTCCAGGCGGCCGGACCGGGCCAGGGCGTCGACGTACCAGAAGGTGCACAGCGAGAACGTGCCCTCCTGGCCGCGCAGGCCGTCGGGCGACGCGCTCGGGTTGTAGCGGTAGACGAGGCTGTCGGAGACCAGCTCGCGGTTGATGGCGTCGAGGGTGGACAGCCACATCGGGTCGCGGGGCGCGACGAAGTCCATCAGCGGCATCAGCAGCAGCGACGAGTCCAGCACCTCGGTCGCGTAGTGCTGGGTGAACGCGCCCACCTTGGGGTTGAAGCCGCGCGCCATGACCTGCTGGTAGACCTGGTCGCGCTCGGTGCGCCAGCGGCCCAGGTCGGCGGGCCGCCCGTGCCGCTCGGCCAGCCGGATGCCGCGGTCCAGCGCCACCCAGGCCTGGAACCGCCCGTAGGTGAAGTCCTGGCGGCCGCCGCGCGTCTCCCAGTTGCCCTCGTCGGGCTGGTCCCAGTGCTCGCACACCCAGTCGATCATCCCGGTCACGGCCAGCCAGCCCTGGTGGGCCATCTGCAGGCCGGTGCTGTCGGCCAGGGCCAGGGCGTCGAGCGCCTCGCCGTAGATGTCGAGCTGGAGCTGGTCGGCGGCGCCGTTGCCGATCCGGACCGGCGCCGAGCCGCGCCAGCCCTCCAGGTGGCCGAGGGTCTCCTCGGCCAGGTCCGAGGACCCGTCGACCCGGTACATGATCTTCATCGGGCCGGAGCCGTTCCCGGCCTGGTCGGTGGCCCGGTCCCGCATCCAGATGCCGAAGGCGGCCGCCTCGTCCCGGAAGCCGAGGCCGAGCAGGGCGTAGATGGAGAACGAGGCGTCCCGGATCCAGGTGTAGCGGTAGTCCCAGTTCCGCTCGCCGCCGATCTGCTCGGGCAGGCCCGCCGTGGCCGCGGCGATCGGCGCGCCGGTCGGGGCGTAGGTCAGCAGCTTGAGGGTCATGGCCGAGCGGGCCACGACCTCCCGCCACCGGCCGGCGTAGGTGGACTTCGCCAGCCAGCCGCGCCAGAACGCGGCGGTGTCGCGGGACAGCCGGTCGGCCTCGCCGGGGGGCAGCCGCCGGGGCGCGCCGCCCATCGACTCCAGCACCACGCCCGCCGTCTCGCCCTCGCCCAGGGTCCAGGCGGCGCGGACGCCGCGGCCCTGCCGCCGCACCTGCGTGCCGGCGCCGCCGCGGCGGCCGACGGTGTGCAGGGTGAGCTCCTGGGTCCCGGACCGGAACGCCGCGCCGTCGTCGGACACCTCGGTGGTGTGCGGCTGCCGCGCGTAGTCGAACCGGGGCTGGAGGTCCAGGGCGAACTTCATGGACCCGCGGGTGATCCGGATCTGCCGGACGATCCGGTGCCGGCCCGTCGGCCGGCCGGTGAGCACCGGCATGAAGTCGCACACCTCGCCGACCCCGTCGGCCGACATGAACCGGGTGATCAGGATCGCGGTGTCGGGCAGGTACATCTGCCGGGTCACGTACTCGCAGCCCTCGGGCGCGATGGCGAAGTGGCCGCCCTGGGCGGCGTCCAGCAGCGCGGCGAACACGCTCGGCGCGTCGAACCGGGGCGTGCAGAACCAGTCGACGCACCCGTCGGTGGTCACCAGCGCGGCGGTCTGCAGGTCACCGATCAGGCCGTGATCACTGATGCTGGGATAGCGGGGCATGGCGGCGCTCCTTGAGGTCGTCAGGCCAGCCGCTGGCGGAGGTGGTCGCCGACCCGCAGCGCGTTGGCCATCACGGTCAGGGCCGGGTTCACCGCGCCGATGCTCGGCATGACGCTGGCGTCCGCGACGTAGAGATTGTCCAGCTCATGGGCCTTGCAGTCGCGGTCCAGCACCGAGGTGGCCGGGTCGTCGCCGAACCGGCAGGTGCCCGCCTGGTGGGCGCAGCCGGCCAGCGAGATGTTCATGCTCGCGAAGCAGCTCCGGTCGAAGACATGGTGGGCGGGCATCCCCGCGTGGTCGAGCAGGGTCCGCAGCTCGCGGTACAGGCCGTCGGCCTCGCTGTCGTTGGTCTGGGTGTAGGCCAGGTGAATGTTCCCGTCGCGGTCCACGGTGACCCGGTTGTCGGGCCGGGGCACGTCCTCGGTCGTCAGCCAGAAGTCCACCCCGTGCCGCGCGACCTGCGCCAGCCCCAGCTTCGGGGCCAGCCTGGTCAGCTCGGGCTCCTCGCCCTTCATCGCCTCGGCGCTGGACTTGCCCAGCATCTGGATGTTGCCGAGCGGCCACTGGCGGCCGCCCGAGGCCAGGTAGAAGTCGTTCACGCCCAGGGTCTTCTGGTACACGGTCTCGTTGGGCTCGCGGCTGAGGGCCAGGACCGCCCGGCTGTTGTGGAACATGTAGTTCCGGCCGACCTGCCCCGAGCCGTTGGCCAGGCCCTGCGGGTGCCGGTCGGCGGCCGACCGGAGCAGGATCCGCGCGGTGTTGGCGGCGCCGGCGCAGACCACGACGATGTCCCCGGCGTAGGCCTCCTCGTGCCCGGCCCGGGCCACGACCACCCCGGTGACCTCGCGGCCGGACGGGCTGGTCTCCAGGCGCAGCACCTCGGCGCCGGTCAGCAGGGTCACGTTCGGGTTGTCCAGCAGCGGCCGGATGGCGATGACCTCGGCGTCGGACTTGGCGTGCACCAGGCACGGGAAGCCGTCGCACGTGGCGCACCGGATGCAGGCGCTGGTCGGCCGCCGGGCCTCGTCGAGCTGGATGCCGCACGGCGCGTGGAACGGCTGGTACCCGGCCGCGGTCAGGTCGTCGGACAGCTGCTGGATGCGCGGCTCGTGCGACACGGCGGGCCACGGGTAGGGCCGGGAGGACGGCCCCTCGGTCGGGTCCTCGCCGCGGCGGCCGTGCACCTGGTACAGCCACTCGGCCGCGGAGTACCAGGGCTCGAACTCGGCATAGTTCAGCGGCCAGGCCGGCGACAGCCCGTCGGCGTGCTTGAGCTCGCCGAAGTCCTCCGGCCGCAGCCGGTACAGCGCGGCGCCGTACAGCTTGGTCGCGCCGCCGACGTAATAGTGCACCTGGGCCGGGAATGGCTTCCCGGCGCTGTCGTACCAGGTATCGGCCGACATGTACCGGCCCTCGACGAATACCTGCCGGGCGTCCCAGTTATCCAGCTCCCGGGGCAGGAAATCACCCCGCTCGAGCAGCAGGATCCGCTTCCCGGCGCCGGCCAGCGAGTGCGCCAGCGTCCCGCCCCCGGCGCCGGTCCCGACAATGACGACGTCATAGCGCTCTGTCATGGGCCCGACGATCCCACGGTCCGCCCACGCGGGCGCCACTCTTTCGAGGTGAACAGCCTTCCCAGGTGAGTAGCAGATGACGAAACGGGGCCGCCCGCTATCACCCGCTGCGGGTGAGGTCGCGGCCCCGGCCGCGGGCATCAATGACCCGTGAATGTCGACCTGGCTCGCTGGCAGTTCGCGTTCACCTCGATCAACCATTTCCTGTTCGTCCCGGTCACCATCGGGCTGGCCATCCTGACCGCGCTGCTGCAGACGGCCTGGTACCGGGGCCAGCGGCCCGAGTACCTGCGGCTGACCCGGTTCTTCGGCACGCTGCTGGTCATCAACGTGGCCATCGGCGTGGTCACCGGCCTGGTCCAGGAATTCCAGTTCGGGATGAACTGGTCGGCGTACTCGCGGCTGGTCGGCAACATCTTCGGTGCGCCGCTGGCCATGGAAGGGCTGCTCGCCTTCTTCCTGGAGTCCACCTTCCTGGGCCTGTGGCTGTTCGGCTGGGACAAGCTGTCGCGCCGGGTGCACCTGCTGACCATCTGGGCCGTCGCCGTGGGCAGCATGCTGTCGGCGGCGTTCATCCTGGCCGCCAACTCCTGGATGCAGCACCCCGTCGGCTACGTGCTCAAGGCCGGCCAGCCGCGGCTCACCGACATCTGGGCCGTGCTGACCAACCCGGTGTTCGTCTGGGGCTACGCGCACATCATGCTCGCGTCGCTGGTCACCGGCGCGGCCGTGATGCTGGCCGTCTCGGCCTGGCAGCTGCGCCGGGGCGGGACGCCCCGGGTCTTCGCCCGGTCGGCCCGGCTCGCCCTGATCGTGCTGGTCCCGACCATCTTGCTGGCCATGCTGGTCGGCAGCGAGCTGGGCGTGATCGAGGGCCGCTACCAGCCGATGAAGATCGCGGCGGCCGAGGCGCAGTGGACCACCTGCCAGCCATGCTCGTTCTCGATCATCCAGGTCGGCGGCGGCAGCCAGGACCGGACCCCGACCCAGATCCTGGCCATCCCGCACCTGCTGTCGCTGCTGGCCACCAACCACTGGAACGGCAAGGTCATCGGCCTCAGCCCGCTGCAGGAGCAGTACAGCCGGCGGTACGGCCCCGGCAGCTACGTGCCCAACGTGTTCATCCAGTACTGGTCCATGCGGGTGATGGCCTACGCGGCGGGCCTGATGCTGCTCGTCGCCGGGTGGGGGCTGTGGCTGGTGCGGCGCGCCAGGCTGGCCACGTCGCCGCTGTTCCTGCGGGCGGCGACCTGGGCCGCCGTGCTGCCGTTCGGCATGAACACGGCCGGCTGGCTGCTGACCGAGAGCGGGCGGCAGCCCTGGGTGGTACAGGGCCTGCTGCTGACCCGCAACGGGGTGTCGCCGACCGTCAGCGCCATCACGATCGCGGTCAGCCTGGCCATCTTCGTGGCCCTCTACGGCGTCCTCGCCCTGGTGGACCTGCTGCTGATGCTGCGCTACGCGCGCCGCGAGCTGCCGGGCGCCCGCGCCGACGGCGACCGCCACGATGCCGGCGACGGCGGGGCGGCGGACGCGCCGGTCCCGGCCGTCCAGTACTGAGGGGGCGGCGCCACCTTGATCCCGTTCTGGTTCATCCTCATCACGGTCCTGTGGCTGGGGTTCTTCGTGCTGGAGGGCTTCGACTTCGGCGTCGGCATCCTGCACGGCGTCGTCGGCCGGGACGAGGCCGGCCGGCGGACGGCGATCAACTCGATCGGGCCGCTGTGGGACGGCAACGAGGTGTGGCTGATCGTCGCGGTGGCGGCCATGTTCGCCGCCTTCCCGGCCTGGTACGCCACCATGCTGTCCGGCTTCTACCCGGTCATCGTGGCGCTGATCGTCGCGCTGATCGCCCGCGGCCTGTCGTTCGAGTACCGCGGCAAGCGCCCCTCGCGGCGCTGGCGCCGGACCTGGGACGCGCTGATGACCGGCGGCAGCCTGGCCGCGCCGTTCCTGATCGGGCTGTCGCTCGGCGACCTGCTGCACGGCGTGCCGATCGGCCGCGACCAGGAGTTCGCCGGGTCGCTCGGGAGCCTGTTCCCGCCCTACGCGATCTTCGCCGGCCTGACGCTGACGGCGGTCTGCGTGCTGCACGGCGCGACGTTCCTGGCCCTCAAGACCGCGGGCGAGGTGCGCGCCCGGGCCGGGCGGCTGGCCCGGGTGGCGGCGCCCGTCGTGGCCCTGGCCGCGGCGGCGCTCGCGGCCTGGACGCACGCCACCGCGGGGCAGGGCGCGCTGCTGAACCCGGTCGAGTTCACGGCCATAGTGGCGGCCGCCGCCGCCGCGTGGCTGGCGGCCGATCACCGGGAGGGCTGGGCCTTTACCGCGACGACGGTGACCATGGCGGCCAGCGTCCTGGCGATATTTGTCGATCTGTATCCGCGCGTGATGGTGTCAACGACCCGGCCGGGGTACGACCTGACGGTGCACAACACAGCTTCGGGCTCGTACGCGCTGGGTGTCATGACGGTCGTGGCGGTGGTGGCGCTGCCGTTCGTGCTGGGCTACCAGGCGTGGTCGTACTACGTGTTCCGCCGGCGGCTGCGGCCCGAGGCATTCGGCGGCCGGGCCGAGCGCGCCAGCGGGCCCGGCGGCAGCGGGGCCTTCGCGGCGGCCGCCGCGGCCGGCGTGCCGGGGGGCGCGGACGCGGGCCTGACCGGGTCCCCGGCGTCCGACTCGGCCGGGCCGCGGGCGCCGCGGCTGGCCCGGCCCGCCCCCGACGATCCCGCCGGCCGGTCCGCGGACAACGGCGGCACGCACCGGCCGCCCGGCTGGCGGCTGCCCGGGCTGGGACGGCGGCGCTCCGATGACTGAGCCGGGCGGGGGCGGCCCGGCCCGCGCCGGGCGGCTGACGGCGGGGCAGTTCCGCGAGTTGTACGACCGGCTGCGGGCCGTGCCGGAATGGGGGGCGCGCGACCGGCGCGGGGCGCTGAACTTCATCACGCCGGACGTGGTGGCGGCGGCCTGCCGGGACGTGACGCTGGGCCGGTCGGTGTCGCTGGCCGCGCCGATCGAGGACCGGGCCGGGCCGGACAACCCGCAGCCCGCGTCGCACCACATGAACACGGGCCAGGATGTCCCGCCGGGCGCCCCCGGGCTGACGTTCGCCGCGGACCGGCTCGCGCTGAACATCCACGGCGACGCCGACAGCCACCTGGACGCGCTGTGCCACGTGATCTACGACGGGCACCTGTACAACGGCGTCGACGCGCGGGTCGTCACGCCTGACGGGGCACAGGAGGAGTCCGTCGCGGTGGCCGCCGACGGGATCGTCGGCCGCGGGGTGCTGCTGGACATCCCCCGGCTGCGCGGCCTGCCCTGGCTGGAGCCCGGCGAGCACGTCACGGCCGACGACCTGGCCAGCGCGGAGGCGGCCCAGCGGGTCCGGGTCGGCCGCGGCGACCTGCTGTTCGTCCGGACCGGGCACCGCAAGCGGAAGCACGAGGCGGGGGCCTGGGACGTGACGGCCAGCCGGGCCGGGCTGCACCCGACGGCGCTGGAGTTCGTCGCCGAGCGCGAGGTGGCCGTGCTCGGCAGCGACAGCAACAGCGACGCCGAGCCCAGCGCGGCCGACGGCACCGACTTCCCGGTGCACGTGCTGGCCATCAACGCGCTCGGCGTGCACCTGCTGGACTACCTGCAGTTCGAGGGCCTCGTCCCGCTGTGCGAGGCGGCGGACCGCTGGTCGTTCCTGTGCGTGGTGGCGCCGCTGCGGATCCCCGGCGGCACCGGCTCCCCGGTCAACCCGATCGCGGTGATGTGACGGGCCGGAGCTGACCAGCCCGTGGCATTCGGGGCACGGCGGCCCCGCGCGCCCGGCCGGTGCGGGAGGCTGGCGCTGCGGAGCCCGCCTCACCCGCAGCGGGTGGCACCAAGGGTGAGGCGGCCGGCTCGGATTAGACACCGACACGCGCGGATAGGGGAATCGATATGACAACACCGCCCGACCAGGTTGACGCACTCGTGATCTTTGGTGCGACCGGTGACCTGGCCAAGCTGGAGACCTTTCCCGCCCTGGTCGGCCTGGTCGAGCGCGGGGTGCTGGACGTCCCGGTCATCGGCGTGGCCAAGAGCGGCAAGGACCTGAGCCAGTTCCGCGACTACGCGCGGGACTCGCTGACGCTGAACAAGATGGACCCCGACAGCCCGGCCGCGGCCAAGATGCTGGGCCTGCTGCACTACGTCGACGGCGACCTGGCCGACCCGGCCACCTACCAGGCCATGTCCGACGCCATCGGCACCGGCCACCGGGTGCTGTACTACCTGGAGGTGCCGCCGCCGCTGTTCGGCCGCATTGCCGAGGGCATCTCCAAGGCCGGCCGCGCGCAGGGCGCCCGGGTCATGGTGGAGAAGCCGTTCGGCACCGACCTGCACAGCGCGCAGCAGCTCAACGAGCTGATGCACCAGTACTTCAGCGAGGACGCCATCTACCGGGTGGACCACTGGCTGGGCCTGGACCCGGTGGACAACCTGATGTTCCTGCGGTTCGCCAACTCGATCCTGGAGCCGCTGCTCAACCGGACGCACGTGCAGAGCATCCAGATCACCATGGGCGAGGCGTTCGACGTCGCCGACCGGGGCAGCTTCTACGACAAGACCGGGGCCATCCGCGACGTGGTGCAGAACCACATGCTCCAGGTGCTGGCCACCGTGCTGGCCGACCCGCCGGACGGGGCCGGCCTGGACTCCTGGCGCGACTCCAAGTCGCGGATCATCGCGGCGCTGGCCCCGCTGGACGCCAGCAGCACCGTCCGCGGCCAGTACGAGGGCTACCACGACGTGGCCGGCGTCGACCCCAAGAGCACGACGGAGACGTTCGTGGCCCTGCGGACCAGCGCGGACTCGTGGCGCTGGGCCGATGTGCCGATCCTCATCCGGGCCGGAAAGTGCATGCCGCTCACCGCGACCGAGGTGTCGTTCCAGTTCCGCCGCCCGCCGCACGACGTGTTCGGCCTGGCCGACGCGGCGGCCGCCAATGCCCTGCGCGTCCGGATCCACCCCAACGACGTGGTCGCGCTGCACCTGGTCGGCAAGCAGCCGGGCCAGGGCTGGCGGCCGCAGCACCAGGAGCTGGTCTTCGCCGAGCCGCCGGGGTCGGACATGCGGCCCTATGACCGGCTGATCGGCGCGGCGCTGAACGGCGAGCGGTGGCTGTTCGCCCGCCAGGACACCGTCGAGGCGGCCTGGGACGTCGTCGAGCCGGTGCTCGGGGACGTGGTGCCGGTGCTGCCCTACGCCAAGGGCACCTGGGGCCCGCGCGACGCCGACCGGCTGGTGCCGGCCGGGGAGACCTGGCACGACCCGGCCGGCTGATCCCATGGGCCACGGGGGGGACGACGGGGCCGGGGCGGGGGCACCCCGGGTCGTGATCATCGGCGGCGGCTTCGGCGGCCTGTTCGCCGCCCGGGCGCTGCGCCGCGCTCCGGTGTCGGTGACGCTGATCGACCGCGCGCAGCACCACTTGTTCCAGCCGCTGCTCTACCAGTGCGCGACCGGCATCCTGTCCGAGGGGCAGATCACCTCGCCGCTGCGCCAGGTGCTGGCCCGGCACCGCAACGTGGAGTGCCTCATGGCCGAGGTCACCGGCCTCGATGCCGGGCGCCGGGTAGTGCGGGCCCGGCGGCCGCTCGGCGAGGAGCTCGACATCGGCTACGACTACCTCATCGTGGCGGCCGGCGTCCGGCAGTCCTACTTCGGCCACGACGAGTTCGCGGCGCTGGCCCCCGGCATGAAGACCATCGCGGACGCGCTCACCATCCGGCGCCGGGTATTCGGCGCGTTCGAGATGGCCGAGACGGCCGCCGATGCCGCCGAGCGGCAGCGCTGGCTGACCTTCGCGCTGGTCGGCGCCGGGCCGACGGGCGTGGAGCTGGCCGGGCAGATCCGCGAGCTGGCCACCCGGACGCTGCGCCGCGAGTTCCGGAAGATCGACCCCGAAGACGCCCGGGTGCTGCTGTTCGACGGCGGTGCCGAGCCGCTGGCCTCGTTCGGCCGCCGGCTGTCCGGCATCGCCGCGCGGACGCTGCGCGGCCTGGGCGTCGAGCTGCACATGAACACGGTGGTCACGAACATCGACCGCGACGGGCTGGAGGCCAAGGCGCACGACGGCAGCATCACCCGGCACGCGGCCGGGGTGGTGCTGTGGACGGCCGGGGTCGAGGCGCCGCCGGTGGCGGCGGCCGTCGCCGCGGCGGCCGGCGCGACGACCGACCGCTCCGGGCGGATCCCGGTCGGCGACGACCTGACGATCGCGGGCCACCCGGAGATCTTCGTGGTCGGCGACCTGATGAGCCTGCGGGACCTGCCGGGCATGGCCGAGGTGGCCATGCAGTCCGGGCACCACGCGGGCCGCCAGATCCAGCGCGCGGTGGCGGGCCAGCCCGCGGCCGCGCCGTTCCGGTACCGCGACCTCGGCTCGGCCGCCTACATCTCCCGGGGCAAGGCGGTGCTGTCGGCCGGCCCGCTCCGGCTCAGCGGCTTCGCCGGCTGGGTGGCCTGGCTGTTCATCCACATCGCGTTCCTCACCGGCTATCGCAACCGGGCCGGCGCCATCCTGACCTGGTGGCTGGCGTTCACCCGCGACTCACGCCGGGAGCGGGCCTTCACGACGGCTCAGGTGGGCATCGTCGAGGACGTCTACGACCGCCTCCCGGCGGACGGCGCGGGGCCGGCGAAGCAGTGATGCGCCGCGGCAGGGCGGGGTGAGCAGCGACCGCGTGCTGATCGGCCTCGGGCTGATCGTGCTGCTCGCTGTCGGCTGCCAGGCGGTCGCGACCCGCCTGCGCGTGCCCGTGCTGATCCTGCTGCTGCTCACCGGGTTCGCCGCCGGCGCGCTGCCCATCGACGTGCAGCCCGCGGCGATCTTCGGCCGGGCGTTCCCGGCGCTGGTCGCGGCCGGGGTCGCCGTGATCTTGTACGACGCCTGCCTGAGCGTGAACCTGCGCTTCCTGACCAGCCACACCCGGCAGATCGTCACCCGGCTGCTGTCGGTCGGGGTGGTGGCCACCATCGCGCTCGGCGCGGTCGCGGCCGGGCTGATGCTGGGCCTGTCCCGCGGCGCCGCCGTGCTGGCCGGCGCCATCCTGGCCGCGACCGGCCCCTCGGTGGTCGGCCCCATCCTTCGCCGGGTCCAGCCCGCCGAGCGGCTGCGGCACGTGCTGTACTGGGAAAGCTCGCTGCTCGACCCGATCTGCGGCGTCATCGCGGTGATCGCGTTCTACGGCCTGGTGGCCGGCCGCGCCAGCAGCGTCGGCGCGCAGGCCGGGCAGTTCGCGCTCAGCATCGCGATCGGCGCGGCCGGCGGGGTCATCGGCACGGCGGCGCTGTGGCTCGTGCTGCGCAAGGGCCGGCTGACGCGGACCCTGATGCCGCCCGTCCAGGTCGCCGTCGTGGTCGCGGTGGCCACCGGGTGCGACGCGCTGCACGACGACGCCGGCCTGCTGGCCGCCATCATCATGGGCCTGGCCCTGGCCAACCTGCCGAACTTCCGGGTGCCGGGGCGGCGCCTGCTGGACACGCTCGTCCAGCCGGTGCTGGGCGTGGTGCTGCTGTCGGTGGCGGCCACGATCTCCCCGCGCGAGCTGGGGCGGGTGTGGCTGCCGGCCCTCGCGGTGACGGGCGCGCTGGTGCTCGTCGTCCGGCCGCTGGTGGCCTGGGCGGCGACCTACCGCACCGACCTGACCCGGCGGGAGCGGCTGTTCGCCGGCTGGATGGCCCCGCGGGGGGTGATGGCCGCGGCCATCGCGGCCGCCGTGACCGCCCCGCTGGAGGCGCGGGGCATCCCCGAGGCGACCAAGATCCTTCCGCTGACGTTCCTGGTCATCGTGGTCACCGTCGTCGTGTACGGGACCACCGCGCGGCGGGCCAGCCAGTGGCTCGGCGTGCTGCGGTCGCCGCGCAGCCGGCCGCTGCTGGTGGGCGGCGAGGACTGGGTCATCGACCTGGGCCAGCAGCTGCAGACCCTCGGGCTCGACGTGCTGATGTGGGCCGGCCTGGAGCACGAGCGCGAGCAGATCCGCCAGGCGGCCCTGCACCTGGCGCCGGGCCGGCTGCTGAACTCGATCATCGCCGAGCGCGCGGAGCTGTCGGGCATCACGACGGTGCTGCTGCTGACCGCGGAGGATGACTTCAACGCGCTGGCCGCGGTGGTGCTGCGGTACTCGGTGGGCGACCAGGTCTACCGGGTCGGGCCGCCGGCCGGCGACCGGGGGGTGGTCGCCCCCTACAGCGGCGGCCGGGTCCTGTTCGGGCACGCGCTGAACCGGTCCACGCTGGCCAGCCGCTACGCCGAGGGCGCCCGGATCGTGGTCGCGCCGGTCCGCGGCGACCTGCCGAGCGGGCACGAGGTGCTGTTCGTCGTGCACGCCGACGGCCGCCTGGAGCCCGCCACCCGGCAGCGCGCCCCCGAGTTCGCCGAGGGCGACACGGTGGTCCTGCTCAGCACGACGGCGAGCTAGCCGGCCGGGAACTCGTCGGGCGGGAGCCCGTCCGGGGGCAGGGCCGGGAGGTGGAACGTGGCCGCGCCCATCAGGGCCGGGACGCGGCGGCCGGGCCGGGTGCGCAGTTCCACCACGCCGCCGTTGGGGGTGCGGTAGCCGGCCGCGAAGCGGCGGAAGTCCCGCATGTCGCCCGCGGTGGGCACGGTCACCTCGCTGATCAGCGACCAGGCGACCGTCCGCATGAACAGGCCGTGGGTGAAAACCGCGACCGGCCCGCTGTCCCGGGCGCTCAGCCGGCCCAGGAACTCCCGGCTGCGGCCGACCAGGTCGGCGAAGGACTCGGCGCCGCCGCTGGCCTCCCGCGGGTCGGACCGGTCCCAGTAGGCCTGCACGTACGGCTCCCGCTCGGCCGAGGTCATCGCCCGGTCGCGCAGCTCACCCAGGTAGGTGAACTCCTGGACGGGCCACTCGGCGCGGGCCGCGTCCGGGAACCGCCTGACGGTCGGCTCGGCGGTCTGCCGGGCCCGGGTGTAGGGCGACGTCACGATCAGGGCCGGGGACTGCCCGAAGGTGCGCGCCACCTGCTCGGCCTCCCAGCGCCCGAGGGGGGTCAGCGCGCTGGCGCCGGGCGCACCGGACGGCAGCCCGGCGTTGGACTCGCTCTGCCCGTGCCGGATCAGCCACACCCGGACCATCGTGCTCACCTGTGCTCCCTCCAGCCGCGCGGCTCCCGGCCCCTAGTCTCTCGTGCGGGTTCCGGCCGGCCGCCTTGACCCGGCCGCCTTGACCTTGTCCTGAGGGCAGAGCCGAGGCTGAGCGCAGCGGGCCGCCGGCCCGCGCAGGAGGATGTGGTCATGGGCGAGGGTCTGCTGTCGATCGGCCAGTTCTCGGCTCAGTGCCGGCTGTCGCCGAAGGCGCTGCGCCTGTACGACGACCTGGGGCTGGTCGTGCCCGTCCGGATTGACCCGGCCTCGGGCTACCGGTGGTACGCGCCGGGCCAGGCGGCGCGAGCGCGGATGGTCGGGCTGCTGCGGCAGCTGGACATGCCGCTGGCCCAGATCGCGGCGGTCATCGACGCGCCGGGCGAGGCCGCCGCCGCGGCGGTGCGCGCCCACGTCGCCGCCGCCCAGCGGGCCGTCCGGGACTGCGCCGAGCTGGCCGAGTACGTCTGCCTCCTGCTGGATCGCCGCGACAGGAGTGACGCCATGCCCGACAACTACGAGGTTCAGGTCCGCACCGTTCCGGCGCGGGCGGTGGTCAGCGGGATGCGCCGGGCGCACGCCGCGGATCTCGGGCCGGTCCTCGGGGACCTGCTCGGCCGGATGCGCGCGGCGGGGCCGGGGCGGCCCGGCCTGGCCGGGTGCCCGTACACGGTCTACTACGCGGAGGTCAGCCAGGACAGCGACGGCCCGGTCGAGATCGTGCGCCCGATGGCCGACCTGGCCGCCGCGCAGGCCGCGGCGGCCCGGCTGGGCGACGTGCAGGCCCGCACCGAGCCCGAGCACGAGGAGGCCTTCGTCCGGATGACGCTGGCGCAGGCCAGGGGCGGCCGGGCCGCGGCCGAGATCCTGGACGTGCTCCAGCGGTACGTGGCCGCGTCCGGCCGGCGGGCGAGCCCGCCGCCGCGGCAGGTCATGATCGCCGACTGGCGCACGGCCGGGCCCGACGAGCCGGCCTGCGACTTCGCCATCCCGCTGCACCCGGCCGGACCGGGCGCGGCCGCGCCCGGCTGACCGGGCCGCCGGGGCCGGGTGTGCGTTAGCTGCCTCTTTTGCGGTAGTCGCGCGAGAATGTGGCCATGAAGTCACCGGCCCGATGGCGCTCGGCGTGGACCCGGCTGACCTCGGCGCGGTGGCCGGCCACGGCCCGGCTGCTGCTCGGGGTGGTCGGGCTGGTGCTCCTCATCCTGGGCGCCGTCAAGTTCGCCGGGGCGGCGGGCGATGCCGGCCCCGTCACCCTCGTGGTCGCGGGCGCGGTCCTGCTGGTCAGCCCGTTCGTCCTGGACCGCCTCCAGCGCGGCCCGGCGCCCGCGCCCCGGCTGGGCCCGTGGATCACCAGCCAGGTGAGCGAGCGGGGCGCGCCGCAGACGGCGGCGATCCTGCAGCGGACCCGGCTGGGCAGCTTCGCCGAGGCCTACGCCCTGGTGCACGATGAGCTGGCCGGGCCCGAGTTCCGCTCGGCCCGGATCCGCCTGCAGGACCTGCTGATCGAGCGGGCGGCCAGCGTGGCCCGGCAGGAGATCCTCGACGGCCGCGAGGTCCGCCGGCTCTACGCCAGCGGCTCGGTCGTCATCCGGGTCCTGGTGCTCGGGCTGATGCAGGGCGACCGGTCGCTCGCCGACCTGCCGACCATGGCCGCCGCGCTGCTGGACAGCCGCTCGGCCCACGAGCAGTACCAGGGCCTGCAGCTGGTCCGGCGGTGCTGGCCGGCCCTGTCCCTGGCCGACCGCCAGGGTGTCCGGGCGGCGCTCGAGCAGGCCAGCCTGGAGCCCGGCTGCGACCGCTGGCACCTGGCCCAGGACGTGCTCCGCCTGCCGGTGAGCTAGCCGCCGCCGCCCGAGGGCGGCCCGGCCAGCGGTCAGACGTCCCGGATGGCCGTGATCCGGCCGGACTTCTCGGCCGCCTCGAGAAGCTGGTAGTCCTTCTCGTTCTGGTCGGCGTAGCCCGCGGCGAACTCGGCCACCGCGTGGTCGAACACCGGCTTGGCGCCCAGGTAGGCGCCGATGGCGATCCGGTCGCCCGACCGGGCGTGCGCCCGGGCCAGGGTCCAGCCGCACAGCGCGCCGTAGGTGCGCATGCCGCGCGGCACCATGGCCGTGTAGTCCGCCGACAGCTTCCAGTCGCGCAGCGACCGGACGTAGAAGTCGCGCGACTGCCCGTCCAGGCCGCTGACCCGCTGCCAGCCCAGGAAGATGTCGCTGGCCGCCTGCATGAGCCGCTGGCCGGCCACCACCCGCTGGCCCTGGTTGTCGTACTCGCTGGCCCCGGCGAACTGGGACAGGACGCTCGGCTCCGCCTCCTTGACCTGGAGGAAGAGCGGATCCAGCGCGTCGCGGCCGAGGAGCAGGATGGCCCAGCACCGGGTGCCGACGCTGCCCACCCCGACGACCTTGCGGGCCATGTCGGCGAACTGGTACTGCCGGATCAGCACCCGGCGGTCGTCCTGCAGGGTCTGCCGGTAGCGGGAGATCAGCACGCTCATCGCCGCGGCCAGCTCGCCGGTCTCGACCTGGTCGGCGACCAGGTCGGCGATCGGGACGATCAGCGGCGGGTCGGCGGCGATCCGCGGGCGGCCGTCCACCAGCGTGCACAGCCGGTCCAGCTCCTGCAGGCTGTTGCGCTCCGGCGCCCGCGCGGCGGACCGGGCGACCTTCCTGCGGCCGGGCCGGGCCAGCTGCGACTCGTACCGGCGGCGCAGCTGATCCAGGTCCTCCTGCGTGAACCAGACCTCGAGGTTGCCCTGGCCGGCGAATTCCCGCATGGCCGTCCGGTAGCTGCCCACCGCGGCGAGCACGATCTCGCGCCGCTTCTTGAGGCCGAAGCCGTTATCGCGGGCGGCCACCTCCAGGCTCGCGGCCAGCCGCTTGACGTCCCACTCCCACGGGGCGGGCAGGGTCTCGTCGAAGTCGTTGACGTCGAAGACGAGGCGGCGCTCCGGCGAGGCGAAGAACCCGAAGTTGGACAGGTGCGCGTCGCCGCAGGCCTGCACGGTCAGCCCGGAGGACGGCGTGGCGGCCAGGTCGTGCGCCATGACCAGGGCCGCGCCCCGGTAGAAGCCGAACGGCGAGGCCAGCATCCGGCCGTACCGGATCGGCACCAGGCTGGCCACCCGGCTGGCCGCCTGGCCCTCCAGCAGGCTGACCGGGTCCGGCCGGCCGGCCGCCGGGTTCAGCGCCGCCTGGCTCTCCCGGGGCACGGCCGCGCGGGCGGCCTTGCCCCGGGCGACGCGCTCGGCCGGGTCCAGCCGGTCCACCGACGGCCGGGCGATCCTGGTCCGGGTCGACCCGGCCCGCGACGATCGCGCGGGCGCGGTCCGCCGCGGGTGCCGGGTACGGGCCGCGCCCGCGGTCGCGCGGGATCGGGCGGTCGGCCTGGTCGCGGACTTCGCGGCCGGTGCGGGCATAGCAGCCTCCAAGGGCCTGGGGCGGCGCAACTGGGGTCAGGATGCCCGCCCGGGCGGGGCCGACGTCATCCGCAGCGGGTGACCCGCCACGGCATCCGCCCCGCCCGCCCGCGCCGCTCCCGGCTCCCCCGGCCCCGGCGCCGTCCCCTCGGCCGCCGGCGGGTCCCCGGCGAACCGCGCCGACAGCACGTACGCCACCACCACGGCGACAATGACCAGCGGCATCACCATGACGCCGTCCGAGTACAGCAGCAGGGTGGCCAGCAGCACCGAGGTGAACGGCAGCCGGAGCATGACCGCGCACATCGCGCCGATGCCCATGGCCATCCCCGCGATCATCCCCAGGCCGGCCAGGTGGGACAGCGCGATGCCGCCGGCCGCGCCGAGGAACAGCGACGGGAACACCGGGCCGCCGCGGAAGCCGCTGAGCGACACCCCGTAGGCCAGGCCCTTGCAGGCGACCAGGAGCACCAGGGCGCCGGCCGAGTAGCCGGCCGCGTGCCCGACCAGGTGCGGGAGGTCCGACTGGCCGGAGAACAGCACGTCGGCGGACGCGTGCCCGGTCCCGGCGGCGTAGGCGATGGCCAGCCCGGCCACGACCAGCCCGGCGGCCGGGGTGACCAGCAGGCGGTGGCGCTGCACCAGCGTCCGGGCCCGCAGCGCGAGCCGCCGGATGCCGGTGCCGAGCAGCGCGGCGGCCACGCCGATGACGATGGCCCAGCCGAACTCGGCGGCCGTCGGGGTGCCCACGTGGGGCAGGTTCCCGATCCGCAGCGAGAACGTGCCGAGGCCGGTCCAGTGGCCCAGCCCGATGAAGATCAGCGAGCCGATCCCGGCTGCCAGCAGGCCCGGCAGCAGGACCAGCTCGAGCGAGAGGCCGCCCAGCCCGACCGCCTCCAGCAGCAGGAACGCGCCCAGCAGCGGCGACCCGAACAGCGCGCTGATCGCCGCGAAGCTGCCGGCCGCCGCCACCATCCGGGCCACGTCGGCGGGCACGCCGCGGCGGCCCAGCCGGATCGCGCAGATGGCCAGCCCGCCGCCCAGCGCGATCAGCGGGGCCTCGGGGCCGAGCACGGCGCCCAGGGCCAGGGTGGCCAGCGCGGCCAGGATCACGCCGGGCAGTTCCGCGGGACCCGGCGCGCCCTTGGTGCTGAGCCCGTCGGCCGGCTCGTGGCCGGCCGTGCCGGGCAGGTACCGGATGGTCAGCGCCACCAGCAGGCCGGCGATCAGCAGCGGGGGCGCCGGCCACCACAGCGGCGCGCCGTGGAAGCCGAGCGCGTCCGGCAGGCTGGTGAAGGTCCAGTGCTGGAGCTTGCTGACCAGGTCCAGGAAGAAGTAGGCCACCGCCGAGATCGGGATGCCGATGACCGCCGCGATGCCCAGCAGCGCCCAGTACGAGCGGCTGCGGAGCAGCGCGGCGGCGGCAGCGGGCGTCGTCACCGACGGCACCCCCTCACTCAGCCGGCCCGGTCCTCCACGATTAGTAATCCCCCGATTACAATCTGTCAGTCATGGCTCAGTTATCGCGTCCGGTTGACCCGCGGCTGCTCCGGCACGCCGCCGCCGCCCGCGGCTACCTGACCGCCACCGTGGCGCTGGGGCTGGCCGGGACCGGGCTGATCCTGGCCCAGGCCGGCCTGCTGGCCCGGGCGCTGGCCGGCGCGGCGACCGGCGTCAGCGCCACGGCGCTGCGCGGGCCGCTGGTCGCGCTGGCGCTGGTCCTGCTGGCCCGCGCGGCCGTCAGCTACGGCGGCGAGGTCGCGGCGCTGCGGGCGGCCGCCACCGTGAAGTCGCAGCTGCGGCGCGGCCTGATCGGCCACGCCCTGGCTCTCGGCCCGGCCTGGCTGGGCGGCGGCCCCGGCCCGCGCGAGGGCGAGCTGGCCACGCTGGCCACCCGCGGCCTGGACGGGCTCGACGCCTACTTCGCCCGGTACCTGCCCCAGCTGGTGCTGGCCGTCCTCGTCCCGGTGGCCGTGCTGGCCCGGGTGGCCGCGGCCGACTGGCTGTCCGCCCTGATCATCGCCGTCACGCTGCCGCTGGTGCCGGTCTTCGCCGTGCTCACCGGCCTGCACACCCGGGCGCGGACCCGGCGGCAGTGGGCGCTGCTGGCCCGGCTCGGCGGCCATTTCCTCGACGTCGTCGAGGGGCTGCCCACGCTGCGCGTCTTCGGCCGCGCCCGCGCCCAGGAAGCGCAGGTCAGCCGCCTGACCGGCGAGTACGCGGCGGCCACCATGGGCACCCTGCGCATCGCGTTCCTGTCCGCCCTGGTGCTGGAACTGGCCGCCGCGCTGGCCACCGCGCTGGTCGCGGTGGAGGTCGGGCTGCGGCTGCTGGGCGGCCACCTGGGCTACCAGACGGCGCTGCTGGTGCTGCTGCTGACGCCCGAGGCGTTCCTGCCGCTGCGCAGCGCCGGCGCGCAGTTTCACGCCAGCATCGAGGGCGTCACCGCGGCGGCCGGCGCACTCGAGGTCCTCGAGACGCCCCTGCCCGCGGGCCGCGCCGGCCCGGCCCGGCCCGCCGCCGCGCGCCCGGACCTGCGCCGGCACACCATCACCGTGACCGGGGTGACGCTGCGCTACCCGGGCCGCCCGGAGCCGGCCCTGGCCGGCCTGGACCTGGAGATCCGGCCCGGCGACCACCTCACGGTGACCGGCCCGAGCGGCGCGGGGAAGTCCTCGCTGCTGGCCCTGCTGCTCCGGTTCGCCGCGCCCACGGCCGGGACCATCGAGCTCAGCGGCCCCGGCCTGGCCCCCGCCGACCTGGCCGGGTTCCCGGCCGCCGCCTGGCGCGACCAGCTCGCCTGGGTGCCGCAGCGCACCCACCTGTTCGACGACACCGTGGCCGGCAACATCGCGCTCGGCCGCCCCGGCGCGAGCCCCGACGACATCCGGCACGCCGCCGCGCTGGCCGGCGCCGACGCGTTCATCACCGGCCTGGATGAGGGCTACCTGACCCCGGTCGGCGAGCGCGGGCACCGCCTGTCGGCCGGGCAGCGGCAGAAGATCGCGATTGCGCGGGCCTTCCTGCGCGACGCCCCGCTCCTCCTCCTGGACGAGCCCGCGGCGCACCTGGACCCGTTCAGCGCGGCCGCCGTGCAGGACGCGCTCGCGGCCCTGGTCGCGGGCCGTACGGTCGTGCACGTCACCCACCTCGCCCTGCCGTCCGGAACGGATAGCCGGAGGCTCGCCCTGGCTCACGGCCGGCCGGTCACCGCGACCGCCGGCCGGGGCGGGCCGACCCCGCTGGCCGACACCCCGGCGCCGGGGTGACCGCGGCGGCCCGCCGCCCGCCGCTGCTGCGGGTGCTGGCCCTGGCCGGCCCGCGCCGGTGGCGGCTGCTGGCGGCGGCCGGGGCCGGGGCGGCCGCCACCGGCTGCGGGGTCGCGCTGCTCGCCGTGTCCGGCTTCCTGCTGGCCCGCGCCTCACAGCACCCGGCCATCGTGGCCATCTCGGTGGCGGTGGTGGCGGTCCGCGGGCTGAGCGTGGGCCGGGCCGTGTTCCGCTACCTGGAGCGCCTCGGCACCCACGACGTGGCCTTCGCGGTGCTGGCCCAGATCCGGGTGGCGGTCTACCGCCGCCTGGAGCGGCTGGCGCCGGCCGGGCTGGCCGCGTTCCGCTCGGGCGACCTGCTGGCCCGGCTGATCAGTGACGTGGACGCCGTCCAGGACCTGTTCATCCGGGGCCTGGCGCCCCCGCTGGCCGCCGCCCTGACCGGGGCCGGGGCGGTGACGGCGCTGCTGCTGATCCTGGCCCCGGCGGCCGGGCTGCTGGCGGCCGGGCTGCTGGCCGCCGGGGTGGCGGTCCCCTGGCTGGCCGCCCGGACCGCGCGCCGGTCGGCACGGCGGACCGCGGCCGCGCGCGGGCGGCTCGCCGGGGCGGTGACCGACGCGCTGGCCGGGGCGGCGGAACTGCACGCCTTCGGGGCGGAGGGGGCGGCGCTGGCGCGGGCGGCCGAGGCCGACGCCGAGCTGACCGCGCTGGCCCGGCGCGCCGCCGCGGCGGGCGGCCTGGGCACCGGGCTGACCGCCCTGGCCGCCGGCGCGACGCTGTGGGCCGTGCTGCTGCTCGGCGTGGCGGTCACCGGCGACGGGAGCCTCGGCCGGGTGCCGCTGGCGGTGATCACCCTGGCCGCGCTGGCCGCCTTCGAGGCGGTGAGCCCGCTGCCCGCCGCGGCCATCCAGCTCGGCCAGTCCGGCGGCGCGGCGCGGCGCGTCACCGTTGTCCTGGACGCGCCCGACCCGGTCACCGAGCCGGCCCGGCCGACGTCCGCGGCCGGGCTGCGGGCCGGGGCGCCGGTGACGGTGGCGCTGCGCGGGGTGGCGGTCGCCTACCGGCCGGGCGGGCCGCGGGCGCTGGACGGGGTCGACCTGGACCTGGCGCCGGGCCGGCGGGTCGCGCTGCTCGGTCCGGCCGGGGCCGGCAAGTCGACCGTGGCCGCCGTGCTGCTGCGGTTCGTGGACGTGAGTGCGGGAAGGGCCACGTTCAATGAAATCGATCTGAGCTGCCTGCGCGGCGATGACGTCCGGTCGGTGGTGGGCGGCCTGGTCCAGGACGCGCACATCTTCGACTCGACGATCCGGGCCAACCTGCTGATCGGCGCGCCCGGAGCGACGGACGCCGAGCTGGCCGCGGCGGCCGGGCGGGTGCGGCTGCTGGACTGGATCACGTCGCTGCCGGCCGGCCTGGACACGCCGGTCGGGCCGCGCGGCGCCCGGCTGTCGGGCGGGCAGCGGCAGCGGCTGGCGCTGGCCCGGGCGCTGCTGGCCGATCCCGCGGTGCTGATCCTGGACGAGCCGACTGCGCACCTGGACCCCGATACCCGCGCCGGGCTGGCCGCCGACCTGCTGGCCGTGGCCGCCGACGCCCGCCGGAGCACGCTGCTGATCACCCACGACCTGGCCGGCCTGGACCAGGTCGACGAGATCGTGGTGCTCGCCGACGGGCGGGTGGCCGAGCGCGGGACCGACGCCGAGCTGCGCGCGGCGGGCGGGCTGTACGGCCGGATGCTGCGGGCCGGCGGGCTGGCCTAGGGGCCGGCCCGGGCACGCCAGAAGCTGCGCTGGAGCCGGAGGGCGACGGCGCCGACGGCGATGAGCACGACGACGTTGAGCAGGAGCTGGGCGACGGCGCCGCCCGCGGCCGACCAGCTGGTGAAGGCCAGCGAGAGCCCGAGGTCGGCGGCGGCCGGGATGGTCGTGACGGAGATGAAGACGCCGATCAGCGCGCCCGCCCGGGCCTCGGTCAGGGACACGACGCCGACGATCCCGGCCAGGACGGCGACGATCACCGAGAACAGGTCCGGGCTGTTGATCAGGTCCGAGACCGGCCGGACGCCTTGGGAGTAAGCCCGCGGCACATGCCCGGAGCCGCGGATGACCAGGCCGAACAGCAAGGTGACGACGATCGCCACGCCGAAGCCGGCGCCGAGGGCGACCAGGCCGCGAACGGCCGCCGCGCGGTCCCGGCGGTCGAGGCCGAGCGCGGTCGCGATGATGGCGTTGTACTCGGGGCCGACGACCATGGCGCCGACGATCAGGATGGTGGAGTTGGTCAGGATCCCGACCGCGCCGATCAGGCCGGCCAGGACCAGCAGGGCGTAGAAGCTCGGCGCGTAGGCGGAATCGGCGACGATCCGCGACTCGACCAGGTCCCAGACCGGCTCGGTCTCGCCGTGGTAGCGGCCGCGCCGCGGGCGGTCCAGGTCGCCGGCGCCGATCTCGGCCTCGACGGCCTGGACGGCGACCGGGCCGAGCTGCCCGCCGGGCTGGAGCTCGCGGAGGCGGCGCAGGACCGGGTTGGCGGCGGCGGTGGCCAGGTCGAACTGGATCGCGTCGCCGTCCGGGTCGCGCGCGGCGCCGGGCAGCACGACCAGGTTGATGACGCCCGGGTCGCCTGCCACGAGGCTGACGACGGCCGGGGTCAGGGCGGCCGGGCTGGCCACGCGCACATGGAGCACCGGGGCATCCTGCGCGGCGGCGCCGGGGCGGGCATCACCCGTGGCAGGCGATCGGCGGGTTCGCCCGGTGCGGGTGAGGCGGCGCGTTCCGGCCCCGGGCACGCTTACGGAACGGGAGTCCGCGAGGGACGCATCCCGAGGCGCGCAGGGAGAGGAGGCCGCGACGGTCACGCGACGGCGCGGCCGCCTGGCCCGCGGCGGCTCCGGGGGCCCGTCCGGGCGCTACGGGCTGCTGCTGATCCTGCTTATCGCGGGCTACGTGCTGTCCGCGATCGTGGCCAGCACCTGGATCGACATCGTGCAGCTCGGCCTGTTCGTCGCGACCGGGCTGCTGACCCTGCGCTCGTCCCGCCTGCCGCGGCGCCGGGCGCAGCTGATCGCCGTTGTCCTTTTGACGGGCTCCGTGGTGGCAGGCGCGCTGGCCCTCACCCGGCCGAGCGCCGCCGCCGTGGCGGCGGCCAGCATCTGGACGGCCGTCCTGCTGCTGCTCACGGTGACCGTCATCGTGAAGCGGATCCTGTCGTTCACCACGGTCACGGGGCAGAGCATCTTCGGCGCGATCAGCGCCTACCTGATCCTCGGGTTCATGTTCGCGGCGTTCTACGCGGCCATCGCCCAGCTCGACGGCGGGCACTTCTTCGCCAGCCGCCAGCCGGGGAACGCCGAGACGTTCCAGTACTTCAGCTTCACGACGCTGACCACGCTCGGGTACGGGGACTTCACGGCCGCGGCCAACGACGGCCGGGCCATCGCCGTGATCGAGGCGCTGACCGGGCAGGTGTTCCTGGCCACGCTGGTCGCGCGGCTGGTGGCGGCGTTCCGCGGACCGCGGGCCCCGGCGGCGGGGGGCTCCGCGGACCCCGCGGCCGGGGGGGCGGGGGCGGGCCCGGCGCGGGGCCGGCGGCCGGCGGCGCGGCGCGGGCCGGGCGGGGCGCGGGCGGGGCGCCGGCCCCGGTGGCGGCGCCCGCCGCCGGGCCGGCGAGCATAGCGAGCCACCTGACCGAGATGGAGCGGGTCTACCTGGTGCGCGCTGGGGGCGGCGAGCTGCGGCTGATCTACGGCACCGACGCGGCGCCGGACGGGGACATCGTCGGCCTCACGCCGGACCTGAGCGCGGCGTCGATCGACCGGTGGCACGGGAAGCGGGCGCACGCGGACCGGCTCCTGGCGGCCGCCGGGGCATGGGAGGATGCCGCGCCCGGCAACGGCCGTTCCGTGCGGTGGAACCTGGTGAAGGTCATTCAGGAGTACGCGCGGCATAACGGGCATGCCGACCTCATCCGGCAGCCCATCGACGGCGCCACCGGCGAGTAGGCGGCCGCCTGCGGCTAGCCCCGCCCGCTACTGGCCGATCCGGCCGTCGATCCGCTCGCGCAGCAGGTCCGCGTGGCCGTTGTGCCGGGCGTACTCCTCGATCATGTGCACCAGCACCTCGCGCAGGCTGACCGGGCTCGGGTTTCCCGTCCCGCCGTCGTGCGGGCGGCTCAGGCCGAGGTCCGGCGCGCTTTCCGCGAACCGCTCGGCGAACTCGACCTCAGCGCGCCAGTTGGCCCAGGCCTGTGTGACCAGGGCCGGATCGGCGACCGCGCCGTTGAAGGCCAGGTCCGGACGTGGTCGCGCAGGTAGCCGACCAGGGTGGCCCGCTCGCCCTGGAACCGTCCGTCCGACGCGCGCGGGTCGTCCTCGGGGCTGACGAACATGTCCCACCACCCGAACTGCCGGGCGGGCAGGTGCTCGTCTTGGTCGCTGAGGTCAGGCATGGGCACGAGCATCCCGGACCCGGTCCGGGTGCCGCCACGGGTTTTCGGCCGGTTACTCGCCGGTGAGCCCGTCCAGCGACTCCCGGATGAGGTCGGCGTGGCCGTTGTGCCGCGAGTACTCCTCGACCATGTGGACGAGGATCCAGCACAGGCTCGGCACGCTGCCGTCGGGGAGCGCCCGCTGGGCCAGCTGGCCCAGCCCGCCGCCGGCCAGCGCCTCCGTGGCCGCGGTGCGGGAACGGGCCACGGCCTCCTGCCAGAGGGCGCTCAGCTGCCCGGGGCTGTCCTGCGCGGCCGAGTGCCAGTCCCAGTCCGAGTCGGCCTTCCAGTCCACCGCGTCCCACGGCGGCGGCCAGTCCCGGCTGGCCAGGATCCGGGAAAACCACAGGTCCTCGACGTAGGCCAGGTGCTTGAGCATGCCGCCGAGCGTCATCGACGAGGCGCCGACCGTCGCCGCCAGGCCGGCCGCGTCCAGCCCCGCGCACTTCCAGTCCAGGGTCGCGCGGTGGAAGTCCAGGAAGCCCAGCAGGATGGCGGTCTCGTCGCCCGTCAGCGGAGGTTCGGGGCGGCCCTGCTCGTCCACTTCGGTCATGGGCGGTGAGTGTAGCGGCGGGGCCCGGCCCGGCGGGATGCGGCTAGGGCACGGGCTCGGGCAGCAGCGTGCCCTGGTGATGCACCAGCCGCCAGCCGGCGGCGTCGCGCCGCCACAGCGACGTGCGGCGCGCTCGCCGCCCGCCGCGAGCCGAGTCCCAGTGGGCCATGACGAGCCCGTCGGCGATGATCCGGCCGGTGAGATCGCGGACCTCGATGACCGCGGTGGGGGACTCGGCGCCGGCCGGGGACTCGGCGCCGAGGAGGTCCAGGGTGCGGGCGCGGTCCCAGACCCGGCCGGAGGCTCCGACCTCGATGAAGTCGTCGGCCAGCAGCGCCATGACCCGGGCCCGGTCACGCCGGCATTCGGGGGTCTGCAGTTCGCGCTCGAGTGCGAGCACTTCCGCGACGTCACGGGCATCGGTCACGGGTGTCCTGTGACGTAGATCGCGCCCGGCCGGCGGACGAAACGGCCGCGGGCGCGGGTTGGCACCAGGCAGGGAGGGAGAGCGAAGTGAACGGCAGTCTGACCACCCTCGTCATTCTGGTGACGCTACTCCACGTCGGCGTGTTCGTGATCATGATCATGATCCGGCTGCGGCGGGACGGACCCGATGGCGCCACGGGCGTCAGCGCCACGATCCGGTCATGCGCCGTGTGCAGCCAGCCGGCTACCCACCTCGGCTATGACGGGCTCGACCCGGATGAGCGGCGCGACCCGCACACCGGCCGGTCCTACTCCACCGACCTGGCCCACTACCGGCCGCTGTGCGCGACCCACTGACCCAGGCGGCGTTCGGGCGGCAGTGGTGAGAAGATCAGCTGGATGCAGCCAGCTGAGATCCGGCGCGCGCTGGCGGCGGCCAGGTCGATCGTCTCCGCGCTCGGCCTGCCCGTCGATGACGCGATCGTTCTCCACGATTCCAACAAGCTGACGGTGCGCCTGCTGCCTTGCGACATCGCGGCCCGCATCGCGCCAGCAGCCCACCAGGTCGCACAGTTCGAGATTGAGCTGGCCCAGCGGCTGGCCGAAACCGGGAGCCCGGTGGCGGCCCTGGACCCCCGCGCAGATCCGCGCGTCTACGAGCATGATGGCTTCGTCGTCACGCTGTGGACCTACTACGAGCCTGCCCGGCGCGGGGAGATCTCACCGGCCGACTACGCGGATGCGCTGGAGCGACTGCATGCCGGCATGCGCCAGCTCGATGTCAGGACGCCGCACTTCACCGACCGGGTGGAAGAGGCTCAGTGCCTGGTGGAGAACAGCGACCTCACTCCGGATCTTGCCGATGCGGACCGGGAGCTGCTCATCACCTCGCTACGGCGCCGCAGAAAGGCGATCGCCGACCGCGGCGCGGCCGAGCAGCTCCTGCACGGCGAACCGCACCCGGGCAACGTGCTCAGCACGCAGTCCGGACTGTTGTTCATTGATTTCGAGACGTGCTGCCGCGGGCCCGTCGAATTCGACGTCGCCCATGTCCCCGAAGCTGCGAGCCAGCGCTATGCCGCCGCTGATGAAGACCTTCTCGGTGAGTGCCGCGGCATGGTACTGGCCATGGTCGCCGCATGGCGCTTTGATCAGTTCGACCAGTTCCCGGATAGGCCGCGAGCAGCTCGCCTGCTCCTCAGCGCCCTGCGACTGGGCCCGCCGTGGCCGCCGCTCGACGCCGTGATGCGCCGACCGGATGGCCCGTAACCCAGTCCTGCCGCCCGGCGTAGTCAGCGGTCGCGCGAGGATCGCCGGTGCCTGACGACGCCGATCACAGTCGCGGGGGCCACGGTCGGCTAAGGTCAAGGCTGCCGACTGGGGCAGTGGTGGTCGGGATGGCGAGATTCGAGCTCGCGGCCTCCTGCTCCCAAAGGGGAATGCTGCCGTTCACTGCCGCCAGATGAACCGGCGCCGGAACTTCACGTCCTCTGGCACGCCATTCTGCGCCTCTTCTGTTGGCTCACTGATCCACTTCTCGTCCAGGCGCCAGCATCCGCTCCGTGACCGCAGCCAGCCCCGTCTCCACCGCGAGCCACTGCCCGGCGGTGATCCGGCGGGCCAGTCCCGCCGCCGTGGTCGACGGCAATCCCGGCACCGGCGTGAGCTGCTGCGCGGCCCCGAACCCGCGGTCCCGCTGATTCACCGGCCCCACCGCCGCATCCAGCGCCCCGATCACGCCCAGCCGGTCACACAGCCCGGTGACCGCCGCCAGCCCCGCGTTCGGCGTCAGCGCCCGATCTGGCACGCCGACAGCCACCTGACGGCGTCCCCGCTTCCCACGCCGTATCCTGTTCACCAGATAGATACCTCTCCGCTTGCGATGACATTGACTTCAGCAATCAACATCATCCCAGGTCAGAGCGGTACCTATCGCCATTTGCAGCGCCGTGTCACTGACTTACTCGCGGATTCGGGTCAGACCGCTCACTGAACGAAAGTGGATTGAGCGAGTGGGGCATCGCGCTCGATGGGCCGGAAGCGCGCCATATAGGCAAGCGTAGGCCCGGACCAGTCGTCGATTTGAAAGCCTGATTCTGCAGCCATTCGGCGAAGCCTGCTGAACGGGATCCAGTGCCGATCGAAGAACTCGCCGACGACCAGTCGCCCCGATGGCTTGATCACGCGCGCCGCCTCGGCGATGACGAGTTCTGGCTCGGGGATCTCGCCTAGCGCGGTCACGAGGTAAACCGCGTCAAAGAGGTTGTCGCCGAATGGCAAGTTGCGTGCGTCGCTTAGGCTCGGCGAAATCGTAGTGAGTTCCTTACGCCGCGCCTGGCGCATCACGTGGCCCAGCATTTCCTTCTGGATATCGACGATGTCAAGCTGGCCCGCAGGGCCAAGCTTCGGCGCGACGTGCAGGGTCTGGAGCCCCGTGCCGGGACCAATCTCCAGTATCCGCTCGCCGGGCTGCGGCTGAAGGATCCGATCGAGGGAGTGTGAGGTGAGGAAGGGCAGCGGCAGATCAAGCAGCAGGTGCTGGGGGTATGGGTACGGGGCCTCGTCGCCGAAATACATGGCTGCGGCGGCGGCGCCCACAGCCCCCGCCACGAGCCAGCGGGAGCGTGAGGTATTTAGATGCAAAGGCAAGATGTAATCTCCAGTTTCATGGTGACCGAGTTTGATCCCGCCTGGTCGGCTCACGTTCGGGCATGGCCGGGTCCGGGAATCGCGCGCAGGGCGAGAAAGAAGCAAAGGCCCGACAGCGGCGCTTCGAGCACGGCTGCCATCGCTATAGCCGTCAGCAGCTCGCTCCTGGATGCCGAAGTAAGGATGTCAAACCAGACATCGATTAGCAGCGCTGTGCCGGTCAGCGTCGCGGTGATGGCATATCGCCGGTCCCCGCGCGCGATGAGCTGGCCGGTGGCGAGAAGGCCAATGGCCTCCAGAGCGTCGAGCCCGACCCAAACGACGTTCCAGTGCGGCACAGTGGTTGTCTTGGGCAGAAAGTTGGCAAGCACCGCGAGCCACGGAATCATCGCCAAGCCGCCGCCGGTGAGCATGAGCACCAAGAGCTGACGCCACTCGGCGGGCAATCGGTGGGTAGCGCGAACAGCGGGGAACCGTGGATGGGTGTTGTAAGACTGGTTTGTGATGAGGATCATCGGGCCCCCGGCCTGCGCAGGATGTCGTCGTTGGTCGCGGCATCGGGTGCAGCCAGGTCGGTGACAATCCGGCCGCCGCCCAGGACGAGCACCCGGTCGGCCTGGCTGGCGACGAACGGGTCGTGCGTGACGATCACCACGGCCCGCCGCGGATCGCTGGCCGCCTGCCGCAGCAGGCCGAGGATGCCTTCGGCCGAGACCACGTCGAGCGCGGCCGTCGGCTCGTCGGCGAAGATGACGTCCGGGCTGGCAATGAGAGCCCGGGCGATGGCGGCACGCTGCTGCTGGCCGCCCGACAACGTGTGCGGGAGACGGCCGAGCTGCGCGCCGATCCCGACGGCCGCGCCGAGGCGGGCCACGGCGTCCTTGCGGACCCGGCGGCCGTCCAGGCGCA
The DNA here is from genome assembly GCA_036501025.1 of Streptosporangiaceae bacterium. Classification (GTDB taxonomy): domain Bacteria; phylum Actinomycetota; class Actinomycetes; order Streptosporangiales; family Streptosporangiaceae; genus DASUBV01. The sequence continues at coordinate 27,343 of DASYBB010000191.1, read as the reverse complement.
GCGGCAGCGCGATGTTCTCCGCGGTCGTCAGGGTCAGCACCAGGTTCAGCGACTGGAACACGAACCCGACCTGGCGGCGGCGCAGCACCGAGAGCTTGCGGCGGCTGAGACCGGACAGGTCAGTCCCGCCGATCCGGACGGTTCCCGAGGTCGGCTTGTCCAGGCCGGCGGCGCACTGCAGCAGCGTGGACTTGCCCGAGCCGGACGTGCCGGCGGCACAGGTAACGGTGCCGCCGGCAAACCTCACCGTCACGTCGCTGAGCGCCTGCACCTGGCGGCCTCCGCGGCCGTAGCGGCGGCAGACGCGGTCCAGGACGACCGGCTCGGGAGCCGGGGACGGCTGGCCGTTGTCGGGGTCGCGGGCGGCGACGCCGGCCCGGGCGCTGGGATGGGGAAGGCGGTTGTCGGTTGCATGCCTTCCAGCCTGCGGTCGAAGGGCTGCCCGTGGCATTGCGGCAGCCACCCGAACCGGGGTAGGGCTAGCCCCAGTACGAGCCCGGGGAGGGCAGGATTACCAGGCCAGCGCGGCCTTCTTAGGCTGGGATCATGCACCCTTCCTGGCCCAGCGTCCCGTCGCGGTGAGCTGGCCCGCTGCGCGTGGGCTGCGGCCGGTCGCCGGGGTGCTGGCCGGCCCGGTCTCGCCGGGCACCTGGCGGCTTACGGCTGCCCTGGCCGTTTCGCTGCTGACCGGGGCCTTCTTCTGCTCCGCGGTCGTCGTCTCGGTGGTCCTGGCAGCCGCGCTGAGCTGGGTCGTCGCAGTGGGAGCGATCTTGCTGGCGGCGGCGCTCCGGCTGGGGGCGCGGCTGGCCAGGGCCGACCGGCGCCGCATCAGCCTCTCGTACGGGCAGGAGATCGCGCCCGCGCTGCTGCCGGAGCGGCTGCCCGGCCAGCCGCTGATAGCGGCCCAGCGCAGCTGGCGGCGCAGCCCGGCCGCATGGCGGCTGGCTGCCTATCAGGTCGTCCGGCTCCCGGCCTGCGCGGCGGCGGCCTTCGTGCTGATGGTGTGCTGGTGGACGGTCATCGGGCTGCTGTTCGTCGTCCCGCTGCGGCGGCAGCCGACTGCGCCCGCCTTCACCAGCTGGCTCTTCGGGCACGGCGTCCTGAGCACCGGCGCTGAGGTGGTCGCGGCGCTGACCGGGTTCGCCGTGCTGCTGCTGATCCCGCCATCCGTCCGGGCGCTGACCCGGCTGGATGCGGCGCTCGGCCAGCGGATGCTTGGGCCGGACCGGGCGGAGATCCTGGCCGCCGAGGTAGACCGGCTGGCCCAGTCGCGGGCGCAGGCGATCGACGCGGGGGACATCGAGCGGCACCGGATCGAGCGGGACCTGCACGACGGGGTCCAGCCGCGGCTGGTGTCGCTGGCGATGCAGATCGACCGGGCCAGGGCCCGGCTCGACCGGGACCCGTCGGCCGCCGACGAGCTGCTCCGGCTGGCCCATGTAGACGCCAAGGGAGCGATAGCCGACCTGCGCAGCATCGCCCGCGGCATTCACCCCGCCATCCTGGACGAGCGCGGACTCGATGCGGCGCTGTCCGCGCTGGTGGCCGGGTCTGCAGTGCCGGTAACGGTCTCGGTCCGGCTGAGCCGGCGGCCCGGCCGCAGCCAGGAGGCGGCCGCGTACTTCACCGCAGCCGAGGCCATCGCTAACCTGGCCAAGCACGCATCCGCGAGCCAGGCGGCGCTTCGTATCACTGACGAGACCGGGGATCTGGTAGTGCAGGTAACAGACGACGGGCGGGGCGGTGCCATGGTCACGCCCGGCGGCGGGCTGGCGGGCATGGCCGGGCGGCTGACCGCGGTGGACGGGGGTCTCTCGGTGGACAGCCCGCCAGGCGGGCCGACGACGGTGACGGCGGTGATCCCGTGCGGGTCGTGATCGCCGAGGACAACGTGCTGCTCCGGGAAGGCATCTCCGCGCTGCTGCGCGACGACTCCATCGACGTTGTCGCGGCGGTGCCCGATGCGGTCCAGCTGATCAGCGCGGTGGACGCGCTGCAGCCTGACCTGGCCATCGTGGACGTGCGGATGCCGCCGACGCACACCGACGAAGGCCTGCGCGCCGCGCTGGAGATCCGCTCCCGCTGGCCTGAGATAGGCCTGGTAGTCCTCTCGCAGTACGTCGAGGAACGTTATGCCACGGAGCTGCTGGCCGGTGACACCCGCGGCACCGGATACCTGCTCAAGGACCGGGTAGCTGACGTGGCCGAGTTCACCGCCAGCCTGCGCCGGGTAGCCGACGGCGGGACCGCCCTGGACCCAGAGGTGGTCCGGCAGCTACTCGCCCGGGGCCGGGCCGGCGGCCCGGTATCGCGGCTGACGGCCCGCGAGCGCGAGGTGCTGTCGCTGATCGCCGAAGGCCACTCCAACAACAGCATCGCCGAGACCCTGCTGGTCTCGGTCGGCGCGGTGGAGAAACACGTCGCCAGCATTCTCGGCAAGCTCGAGCTGCCGCCCGACGACCGCAGCCACCGGCGGGTGCTGGCCGTGCTCAGCTACCTGCGGGATGAGAAATAGCGGGCGGCTGTGCCGCCAGCTGTGGCGGCATGGCCCCGGGCCAGTTGCCGCGCCCAGCGGCCAGGCGGTCACGGTGGAAGTCAGAATCGCCGGGGAGGCCGTCAGTTTCCATGGCGTGGCCGCGCTGGATGTCTGGGCGGTGCGTGCCGACGTCGCCGGCTACTGCCTGGCCGTCGTCGGCCGCAACTGGCTCTCCGAGAACCTGGCCCTGATGCCCGTGGACCCGCATGAGTACATCGCCAGCCTGGGTCCGGCGGCGGCCTGGCATTGACGAATGCTCGCTCTCCAGACACCAGACTGCGCGTCGGTCTATCGAACGTTTCTCTGACCCGAATCCGCGAGTAGCGATGTTGAGCTGATCTCCGGAGCGGAAGTTGATCTTTGCGGCGCGGTTTCGCGTGTCCGGGCAGGCGTGCAATCCGGGTGTCGCGCCGGGTTCGCGTTTTCCAGATTTCCAGTCGGGGCGCTGCGGCCAGTGGTCAGGATGTCGCGGGGAATGCCCGGAGCCCGGCGAGGATCTCACTGAGCAGGCCGTGGCCGGCCGGCAGCCGCAGGGTGAGCTGCCCGGCGTGGCGGACGAGCCGGCCGGGGACGGTGATCAGCCGCCAGCGCAGGGTGGCGATCATGGCTTTGCCGTCGCGGGTTCCGTGACCGGCCAGGATGGCCTTGCCGCGGGTAGCGGCGGTGAGCTGGTGCAGCCATCCGGCCATGCTGGCGGCGAGCAGCGCGCCCCACATCCAGGCGGTGTTCACCGCGGGATAGCCGGAGGGCAGATGACGGAGGGCGGCGCCGTGCTTGCCGTCGCGGAAGATGTTCTCCACAGTGGTCCGGTGCCGGTACCAGTGCTCCACGGCGGCGGCCTTGCCCGGTGCGGACACGTCCAGGTTGGTCAGGATGAACGAGTAGCCGTAGATCGCCTCAGCGCCCGCCAGGTCAGGGATGGCAGGGCGCGCTGGCCGGGGTGCAGGGTACGGCGCCGCCGCGACCGCGGGTCAGCGGAGACCTGGCCCGGGTCCAGCCGGACCCGGCGGATCAGCAGCCGGGTGGCGGCGGGCCACCAGTCCGGGCAGTATGCCGCCACGGCGACCTGCGCGTTGTCCATCTCGATGGCATCGGCCCGGGCGTCTTCGCTGATCCCGTCGAGCAGCCGCCACAGCGGGGCGATGCGCCGGGCGCCGATGGCGAAGCTGATGTGCTCGTCATGGGCGGCGCGGGCCAGTGCGCCGGCGAAGTACCCGGCGTCCGCGCGCACCGCCACCCGCCGTCCGGCCCGCGCCCGCTGCGGCAGGGCGGCCAGCGCCCGGCGCAGCAGGTCCGGCGCGGTCGCCCTCGGGTCATCGGTGCCCGATCCCAGGTCCGCGGCCAGCACGATCTCGGTCTCGGCCCAGCTGGCCACGTGCGGGCGGCCGACCCGCTGGCCCTGGTGGTTATACGCCACGCCGCGTTTCCTGCTGCCGTAGACCTCGACGTCAGTGGCGTCCAGGTCGATGGTCACCGGCCCCTCGGTCAGCGCCGCCGCCCGCGGCTCGGGCAGCCGAGCGTCCTGGACCGCAGCGCAGAGAGTGCTGGCGCGCGCCGGACGCCTACCCCTGCAGCAGGCACCAAGGTAAATCCGGCGGCCGCCTGGCCGACCCAGCGCCGTCCCAACTGACGTTCGGTATGCCAATGATGCCCGACCTGTGCCGGTCCGGACCGGGCCTCGTTCAAGTTGACGGTCAGATGACGGTCAGACGATCTCGAGCGCCATGCTCGGACCCGAAAGGCGGAGCCCTGAGCTAGGCTTTTGGTCGGGATGGCGAGATTCGAACTCGCGGCCTCCTGCTCCCAAAGCAGGCGCGCTAACCAAGCTGCGCCACATCCCGTTCGGGCCAGCCGAAGCCTACCCTCTCCCGGCCGGGCCCGCGGGACCGGCAGCCGCAGGCCATCCTGGCCTGCCCGCTCGCGGCGTGCCTGCTGAAGGCTGGAGAGCGCGTTCAGTCAGGATGCCGAGCCGCCGGGCAGACCGGTATGCTGCAGGCGACGGCGCGAGCCGTCACGCGGGCGTAGCTCAATGGTAGAGCCCCAGCCTTCCAAGCTGGTCATGCGGTTTCGATTACCGTCGCCCGCTCTTACTTCAGCAGGTCAGGGCGGTACCTTATTGCCAGGCGTCGTGCCCTGCGACGCCCGTGCTACACGCGACCATCGTCAAGCCTTCCCCTCCCTCGCGTTCCCGGCTTGCCGGGCTGGCAGTGGGGCCGACCAGCCTAACTCCCGTCGGACCAGGCTTGCTGGGTTGGATCCCAGGATGCAGCGTCGTCTACCGACCCGGTCAGGATTGGCTCTGCGAAGACTTCCAGAGCCCCGAGAGCGTCACCGAAGTTAGCAGGCAGGCTGTCCTCCAACTTGAGCTTCCGGCGCCACGCCGCCCATCTCGTCTGGCCGATTTCCGCATAGCCATCTAGCGCATCATCCAGACTCGAAATTTCAACATGCCGGTAATCCGCCACCGCCTGCAACGCCTGGCGTAGCTCATTCGCCTGGAAGTAATAACGGCGCGTAAGCAGGTAGATATCGCCAAAATCTCGCCATCGAGTGCTCGCCTGGCCACGCTGGAGCACTGTGACGATCTTCTCGGCTAGCACCATCCCTAGAGGGTAGCCACTAAGCTCTATTGGTTCTTGACCCAGCAGCCTGGGCAAGGAAATGTTAGCTGGTGCTGGCCAGATCGGGTCGCCGACGTTGACATCGACATGGAATGGTTCTACAGCGGTCGCCAGCCTAGCTACGAGCCGGACCCGCACGCCGCTATATTCGTCATCCTCGCGGATCGTCTCCGCCCTCATGTCATCCAAGTCAAAGACGAGCCCGTCATCTAGCCCGGCTGGCAAGACAGTGGAGGCAACCTCTGCGACAAGCTGCCGCACGAATTCAACCTCGTTAGCGATCTCAACTCCCGCAAAGTCGACGTCGGTCGTTGGCCGACGCAGCTCATAGGCCGCGAGAAGGACACCTCCCTTAAGAACGAACTTACCGTTTTTCCTAGAGTTGGCAAGGCGAAGTAGGAAACCTTCGAGCGCATACAATCTAAGAAACTCTGCAGTCGTACGCCCTTGACTCCTTGCCTGTCTTTGCAGGTCCAGGAATGCTCGTCCAGCGACCGTGGCCTTGGTTGGTTTTGTGACCTTCTACTCCTAGGATACTCGGCTGTCGGCAGTAAATAGGCCCGTTGACGCAGATGTCATGACAGAATCTGGAGAGCGTTAAGCACAGCTGACCGAACTGCTGGAAAGGACTTGGTCATACGCATAAGATCAACCGGCTTGCCGCCACGGCGCAACCAGCGCCGTAGCGCTTCATTAGCGACGTCTGGCCCAACTTCATGCCGAAGCCTGTATGCATCTATGATGCTGCGGGGTGGGTCATACAAGCCGAGGTAATACGTCTCATCGACAGATATCTTGTTTCGGCCAATGTCGAAGGTAGAGACGTCGAACTTGTGCCAGTGCACAGGTGCGGATACGAGCGGCTGCCATACGCCACGGGGCACGGCGACATCATGAACAGCTGGGATAATATCAGTCAACTCGTGCCGTGCAAGCGCTGATATCAGGCACAAAGTTGGCCGGTGGGCTTTCACTGCGATCTCGATCAGGTCGTAGTCGGCGGGCGCACTGTCGGTGCGACGGTACAGACCACGGCCCACCCTTTCGGCTGAGCCGACGTCTAGCATCCGCCGAAGCGAGCGCCTCGTAACACCTCGTCGCTCGGCCTCACTGACGGTGAACGTGCCTGGCAGATCGTCGTCACTGATACCGACCACCTCCTGAGTCCGTACACAATCCTACTCAGACAAAGCTCTTCTGGCTAGGGATACGTACAGTCCTTGTGGTACAAATTCCTACCCATGTCATGCGCGCCTGAAGAGGAATCTGTCCGACGGACTGTTGGCGCGCCTGTCCCATCATCATCCAGTCGTATGCGCCGACGAGCGCGACGTACGGCTAGGGGTGGTCCTTTGCCCGGCGACCGGGGACTCGGCTACCGCGACGTTGGCGGCAGGACTGGGCACTCTGGCCGCCATGAGGCCAGGCCACCCTCGCGTGCCACACTCGTGCCACACGCCAGGGTGACTCAGGGTCAATCACGGTGACGCACGGGCGGCCGCGGCCCTCCAACCAGGACTGACAGTCCTCGCAGCTCACGCTGGATGTAGCGCCACCGAACTTCCAGCTGGTCACGCGGTTTCGATTACCGTCGCCCGCTCTTGCTTATCCCGGCCACCATCTCCGGCGCCTCAGCGCTCATCCACGCCTCCTCCCGGCTGCTTCCCCTTCCCGAGGGTATGGTGCCGGACGCCACTGGCAGGCACCACCAGCAGCGCACATGTGCCGTCGCGTCGCGTGCCCGCCGCGTGCCCGATAGGGCGGTCAGCGCCGGTATCTCAGGGGGACTCACGGTGACTGCCGCACATATCCTGACCTGGGACGGGGCAGCTCAGGCGGGTGCGGGTCGCAGCCTTCCAAGCTGGTCATGCGGTTTCGATTACCGTCGCCCGCTCCACGAATACACAGGTCAGGGGCCATCTCTTGACGCATCATCAGTTGATACAAGGACTGCGTGCCCGATAGCCGCTGACGTATCGGCGATCACTGGCCTCAGATTCCGGCGCTCAGAGATCGTTCGGCCATCCCCGGATCCCGATCAGCTCCACGAACTCCTCCGCTCCGAGGAAGTCGTCTGGGTTAGCCGTGTAGACGGGCAGCGTGTTGCTGGCCGCCGTCGCAGCGATCATCAGATCGGAAGCACGCTTGCGTGGCTGACGACCAGCAGCCCGTACCGCCGCGCAGATCTGACCTAGTCGCGCAGCTAGGCAGAAGCAATCATCGGACCGTGATGGTGTTGGCGGTGATCAGCGCGGCGGCGTCTGAGGCGAGGTAGGCCACGGGCCGGCCCCACATGCCCTCGGGAGCAGAGTGATCACGGCAGGCGCTAATCCAGCACATTGTCATCCGCATCCAGTGCTTGCATCGAGATAACGCCGGTTCTCGTAGGCACCCGGCAGCGGGTCATCAGGCGGGAACGGGTCGGCCAGGGTAGGCACAGGCTCATCGAGGAAATGGAAGATCGTGCGCTCAACCGTCCACCGAAGCGGCTGCGGCAGGGCCTCGATCTCTAGCCACGACTGATCGGGAAATCGGACGAGGCGATCACTCGCCAATTCCCCAGGCCTCGGCGAGCTGCTCGCGGCTGAGCAGCCGCGCATCATCGCCCGGACCCAGATCTGCGTGGATGCGGGCTGCCGCGATGCTGCGCCCTACCTCACGGCGCAGCCGCCGAAGCTCGGCCTGCAGCGCATCCAGCTCGGCTCGCGAGATGGTCACCGTCTCCGACACATCGGCGCTCATGCCCGCCTCCCTCAGCTCCCGTCTCAGCCAGTCTATGGTCCTGCCGGCGACCCGCGGGCTGGCCGCGGCGTCCCGGCTAGCCAGGCCGTGCCCGTTGCGTGCCCGACCGGCCAGGGAATGATGGTGTCCCAGGGACAGTCACGGTGACCGGCGAACATGGGCTGACCTGGGACGGGGCAGCTCAGAGGGGTGGGGTCCATCTTCCCGCCGAAGGTCACGGGCAGCGCGGCCGCCGGCATGCAGTGATCAGGAGGAGTAGCGCAGGGCCAGCAGGTGGGTGCTGTCGACCGCCGGCCCGTGGTAGCCGACCGCCTCGCACGCCAGGTCCGGCGTGCACGAGATCCCGGACAAGCCCGCCCACGTGTCCCCGGCGGGCAGCACCTTCCTTTGCACCGACCACGTCGTGCCGTCCCACTTCTCCAGCACCCCGACCTGGGGCGGCCCGGCCATCGTCCCGGCCTTGCCCGCCGCCTCGCAGTCGGTGGCCGAGACGCAGGACACCGCGTCCAGGCCGGTGGACGTGGCGCCCGAGACGGCGGACGGCGCCCGGGCGAGCCAGCGGGAGCCGTTCCAGGCCTCGGCCAGCGGGAGGGAGGTGCCGCCCTTGCTGTACAGGCCGACGGCCTCGCAGGAGTCAGCCGCCGTGCAGGAGACGCTGTTGAGCTCGGCCCCCGATCCGCCGGCCGGCACCGGGACCGGCCGGATCACCCACGACGAGCCGTCCCAGACCTCGGAGAACAAGCCCCCCTTGTCGCTGCCCACCGCGCGGCAGGCATCCGCCGCGGGGCAGGCCACGGCAGCCAGCACGGCGCCGCCCGCGGACGGCGCGGGAACCGGCTGGATCTTCCAGGCCGAGCCTTCCCAGCGCTCGGCCAGCAGGCCGGGGGCGCCGGGGCCCGGCCCGGACGAGCCGACCGCCGTGCACGCCGTGATGCCCGAGCACGCCACCGCGGCCAGCTGGCTCATCGTGGCGCCGGCCGGGACGGGCGGCCTGGCCTGCGTCCAGGCGCTGCCGTTCCAGGAATCGACGACGGGGACGAAGTCGGTGCTGGAGACCCCGATGGTGCCGGCGGTGCCGATGGTGCCGACCGCCACGCACCACCGCGCGCTCAGGCACTGCACGCCGTACAGGTAGACAGCCCCCTCGTCCGGCACCGTCCGCACGGTCCAGCGCGACCCGTTCCAGGTCTCCGCGAACTGGCCGTAGCCGTGCTGGTCGTCATCGTAGGTTCCGATCGACAGGCAGGCCGAGGACGACGAGCACGACACGGCGCCGAGGGCCTGGTTGGCCGTCCCGGCCGGCTCCGGCGGCGGCTGCATCTGCCACCCCGGCGCCGTCGCTGCGGGCGCCTTCCCCGTTACCGGACTGCCGCCCGCCGCCGGGCCGGTGCCGCACCCGGCCGCCAGCCCGGCCACCGCCACGAGCGCGCCCGCCGCCGCGGCCAGCGTCAGCCAGCCGGATTTTCGCTTAGACGTCATTGCGATGAAACTTCTCGCCGCAGTCGTGCCGCTTCGCTTCAAGACAGCAGCACCAGCCCGGATATCACAGGCTGAGTAAATCAGGCAGACCGCCGTCGGCGCGCGCAGCGCCTTCGGGTCGGGAAGCTGGCCGCCCTACTGGGCAGCGCCGGGCGGGCGTGCCGTCCAGACGGCGTCGGGCTCGGGGGCCGGCTGCGCGGGCCGGGGCCTGAGGCGAGGGGTCAGGAGCAGGGCGCAGGCGGTGGCCGCGAGAAACACGAGCAGGGTGACCACGTAGTAGTTGCCGACGATCAGTTCCAGCCCGCGCCAGGTGAACTCGATTGCCGCCAGGCTGTTGTCGCCGTTCGGCGCGAGCGGCAGGAGCCCGCGCGGCATCAGCTGGGCCCTCGGGTCGAAGCCGCCCTGGTTGCCGATGGGCAGGGGCCACCAGCCGAACAAGCCCACCACCAGCGCGGCGCCGAGGATCCGGTAGCCGAGCCGCCGCGGCCCGCACGCGGCGAGGACAAGTGCCGGCACCACGAAAACGTAGTGATGCGACCAGCTGATCGGGGACACCAGCAGGCCGGTCGCGGCGCACGCCACCAGGCCGAGTAGCTCGTGGCCGCGCCGGCTCGCCAGTATCGAGGTCGCGAGCCCGGCAATGCCGACGACGACCGCCGCGACCAGCCAGTACGCGTGCGCATCGGGCCCGGCGTGGGTCAGGCGCAGTATGACGCCGTTGAGGGACTGGTTGTCCAGGTGGAAGTGCCTGCCCGGCCGGGCGAACCCCCCGCCCCAGTAGACCGCCGAGGCGTGCGGCAGCAGCGCGAACCCGAGTCCGAGCATGACCGCGAAGGTCAGCGCGCTGACCGCCGCGGCCTTTACCCGCCGCGTCAACAGCAGGTACGGAATGAAGATCAGCGGCGTGAGCTTGATGCCCGCCGCCAGGCCGATTCCGATGCCCTTGCCCTTGATGCGGTCCGGCAGCGCAAGATCGCCGACTACCAGGGCCAGCATCACGACGTTGATCTGCCCGAAGAACAGTGTCATGGCGACCGGTTCGAGCCAGAGGCCCACGGCGGCGATCGCGAACGCCGCCGCCGCCCTGGCCAGGCCGGCGGGCCGGCCGGCGAGTCCCAGGGCCAGGTACGCCACCACCGGCAGCAGCCCGATCGTGAGCACCGCCATCCCGACCTGCCAGGTCGCGAACGACGCACCGCTCGCCACGGCGAACAGGAGCGCGGCGAACGGCGTGTAGATGAACGGCAGCTTCGCCGGGCCCAGCTGCAGCGCGTAGAGCATCGCCGGCTGGTTCCGCGCAGCGATGCCGCCACCCCGGTACACGGCCGTGTCGATCTGCTTCCAGTAGTACTGCGGGGAGCCATGGACGAGCAGGGCATAGCCGGCCACGGCCAGCAGGAACAGCGCGACGGCGGCGAGGAGCCAGGCGACTGGCCGAATTCGAGTCACCGTCCGTCTCCTCAGCCTTGAACCGGCCCGGTCATGTCCGCTGACCATGATGTCAAACGCGTGCCGCCCCCAGGGCCAGGCCGCGTCATGGTGACGTCACCAGTCATTCCTCATGACCGCGCCGCTCAGACCTCGGCCAGCAAGCGTTCCGTCCAGGCCGTGTGGCGGCTCCGCAGCTGTGCCGCGGTCAGGTCGGTCCGGCCGAGGTCGCGGTAGTTCGGGACCCAGGTCTCGACCATCTCGTGCGATCGGGCGAGGGCCCACAGATCCCACAGCAGCGGATCAGGCACCGCTGATCCGCTTGCGGCGTTGTAGGCGTCGAGGAACGTGTCGGCGATGGCCTGGCCGTGCAGCAGCCACAGGTCCAGGCGGCACCAGCCGGTATCGAAGCCGGGCGGCCCGAGGCAGCCGCCGGGCCAGTCCACGACGCCGGTGAGGACCTCACCGTCCCAGACGGCGTTGCCGGACCAGTAGTCATGGTGGGCCAGCGCCAGGGGCGTGCTGGCCAGGCTGTCCCAGCCGGCGGCCACGATGCCGGCGGCCGGGCCGCTGAGTGAGCTGCGGGCGCCGCCTAGCCCCCGGTCGAAGACGCCGGGAAGGCCAGCCAGGCGGGGAAGGGGTGTCTGGTGGATGCGCGCAAGTGCCTTGCCCAGCTGGTCAGCCTGGGCGGCCGGGTGGCGCGGGGTGATGTCAGCGCGGCCGGGCAGGCGGGAGATCAGCAGCCAGGAACCGCGGGCGGCCACCTGTGACAGATCGCTGGCCAGCGGCCGCGGGGCCAGGCCGCCGAGCCCGTCGAGGGCCTGGAGCACCTTGGTTTCGCGGCCGGCCGTGTCATCGCCGGGCGGGAACTCGCGCAGGACTACCTCGGTCTCGGGGTTCGCGGTCCGGATCAAGGTGGTACGGGCATGCGTGCCTCCCGCGAGGGCCTGCATGACCTGGATTGTCGCGTCCGGCCCGGCGAGCCGGGCCGCTTGCTCAACAGCCGCGAGCGACCGGGGCGCATCAGGCACAAGGGGATCCTAGGCAACCTGGCTCGATCCCGGGCCGGCCGGCCGACCCGGCTGCCGGACGCGGACCAGCAGGGCAACGCCTGGCGGCAGCGGAGCCGGCCCGCCCGTATGGGCGGGCTACTTACGGACGCGGAACCGAAGGATGGTGACGGCTCCCGACCGGGTGCTCTCGAGCGGCTCCAGGTCTATCCGCGCGAGACCCGGGGACGACAAGAAGCGAGTGCCGTCGCCGAGCAGGACCGGCAGGACATACACCAGGATCTCGTCCACGAGCCCCCGCAGCAGGCACTGACGGGCAAGGTCAGCGCCGAGGATTTCGAGGTTCTTGCCGCCCGCGGCGTCCAGTGCCGTGGCGACCGCGTCCCCGATGTCACCGGTGAGGAACGTGACCGCCGGATCCGGCCGCTCCGGCGGCTCGTGGGTGAGGACGAACTCAGCTCCCCCGTCGTAGGCAGGGGTCACCTCGTCCCGGTTCTCGGCCATGCGGTTGCCGACCTCGTAGGTCCGCCGGCCGACGAGCATGGCGCCAGTGGCCGCCATGATCTCCGGGAACTCGTCCTCGATCGGCCCCATGAAGGCGAAGATCCAGTCCATCGAGTCGCCCGGGCCGGCGATGAACCCGTCTAGCGACATCGACCTGTTCACCACCACCTTGCCGTTCCCCGTGCCCATGTCTGGCATGTCCTCCTCCGAAGTCTCCGCTCGGGTGTCGTCTCGGGTTCCAGCAGTGACGCTGCCCGCGCCCCGATCTCATCGGCCCAAGACAGGCCCGGCGATATAGGCTCGGCGATCGCTACCGGATCATGCGGCTTCGATGACCGTGGGCAGCTTCACGAGGATCGTGGTTCGGAGTGCCAGCGCCACTCGCCCAGCCGGGGCCGGCCCGGCAGGTCAGCGCGGCCGGTGGCCCACAGCAGCGCCGTCCATGGGAGGGCATCCGCTGGCGCGCCGGGGAAGAGCCGGCTGAGCACCCGGGCGCACAGGTCGGCGGGCGGTTCCCAGGGCACGCCGAGTCCCTCAGCCGCGTCGTGCCCGTGGACCAGGGTTTCCGCCACGCCCATCGCGGCGAAGCCCTCCGGGTCCGAGGTGCCGTACGGGTGCCAGGCGCGGGTGTCCGGCGACGCGGTCGTGATCATGGCCACCAGCAGGGCGCCGCACGCCTCAACCGCCTGCAGCAAGCCCTCTGTCCCCCGGTCACGGTCCACGTGGATGGCGCTTTCCGCATCGCCCGGCCGGGTGCTCGTCATGGCGAACGGCACGTAGCCGTCCTCAGGCGTGGCCGGAGTCAGCTGGGTGGCGTAGGCGAACAGGTCGTCGGCGATGTGCTCGACGGTCTCCCAGCAGTCCCACGCCAGCGAGCCAGCCGGATTAGACCACGCCTCCGCCGGCCCGGGGCGGAGCGCCTCGGCGGCGAGCCGCACCGCGAGCGTGACGTCGGCTGCGGTAACCGGGGCGTGACCCGGGCGGTCCTCAAGCGGCGGCATAAACGGAAACTACTACGGCGATCGTCCGGCCCGCGCGAAGTGCTGGGTCCACTTTCCGATGATCGCAGCGCCCGGCGGAGGCCGTGATCGGTCCGGCCGCGACGTGCCGGGTTAGCATCGGATATGGCCATGGTTCACGGTCAGCGGCCCGCCGCCGGGAATCTGGCCAGCGAGGTTGCGCCCTGCGCGTGCGGTGAGTCCTGCGCCGATGCCCGGCCAGCGGCCCGGGACGGACAGTGGCTTCACGCAGCACGGCTGGCCCGGTGGCTGGCGTGGGCGTCGCTGGCCTGGATGACGGCCGAGGGCGCCCTCGGCCTGATCGCCGGCCTGGCCGCGGGCTCGGTCGCCCTGGTGGGCTGGGCACTGGGGAGCGTGATCGAGGGCCTGGCCGCCGTGATCGTCGGGTGGCGGTTCACCGGGCCGCGTACCCGGTCAGAGACCGCCGAGCGGCGCGCGCAGCGGCTGGTCGCTGTCAGCTTCTGGCTGCTGGCGCCCTACGTCACGGTGCAGGCCATCCGGGAGCTGGCCGGAGATCGTCCCGCCACCGCGACCGCCCTCGGCATCGCGCTGACCGCATCAAGCCTGGTCGTCATGCCGGGCCTGGGCCTGGCCAAGCGCCGCCTTGGCTCCCGCCTGGGCTCGAGGGCCACGGCCGGCGAGGGCACCCAGAACCTGATGTGCGCGAGCCAGGCCGCCGCCGTCCTGGCCGGCCTGGCCCTCACCGCCGCATGGCCGGGCGGCTGGCGCATCGATCCGGTCATCGCGCTGGGCATCGCCGGCTGGTCGGTCTGGGCCGGCATGCAGTCCTGGCGCGGCGCGGACTGCTGCTGACCGGGACAGGACAGGACTGGACGGGACAGGACCGGGCGGCGCTGCCCCACGGGCGGCGAGGCGCCAGCCGACGGCACTCAGCCCGCGACTAGCTCGCTCAGCAGCCCCGTGACCCGGTCGCGGATGGCGTCGCGGATGGACCGGACGGCGGGCAGGTCGAGTCCGGCGGGGTCGGGGAGCTCCCAGTCCACATACCGCTTGCCGGGGTAGACCGGGCAGGCGTCCCCGCAGCCCATGGTGATGACGACGTCGGCCGCCTGGACCTGGTCGCCGGTCAGCGGCTTCGGGAACGCACGGGACAGGTCCAGGCCGATCTCGGCCATGGCCTGGACGACGGCCGGGTTGATCTCGCTGGCGGGCTGTGACCCAGCTGAGGTGACCGTGACCCGCCCGGCGGCCCCGCGGTCGAGCAGGGCGGCGGCCATCTGGGACCGGCCCGCGTTATGGACGCAGACGAACAGGACGGTCGGGATGCCGGTCATGGCCGGGTCCTCTCGCGGGGCAGTTGCGGGGCAGTTGCGGGACGGTGGCCTCGGCGGCCTCGGCCGCGGTGATGCCGGGGTACAGGACCCGGATGAGGACGACGGCGACGAGCCCGCCGATGACCTGGGCGCCGACGAACGCGGGCACCGACGCCGGGGCGATCCCGGCGAAGGTGTCCGAGAGCATCCGGCCGACGGTGATGGCGGGGTTGGCGAAGCTGCTCGAGGACGTGAAGAAGTACGCCGCGCCAATGTAGGCACCGACGGCGGCCGGGACGGTACGGCTGCGGCCCGACCGGGCCAGGGCGAAGATGACCAGGACCAGGCCGAGGGTGGCGACGATCTCCGACAGGAAGTGCGCGGCGCTGGCCCGGTCCTGGCCGGCGATGGTGACGGGCGGCGCGGAGAACATCAGGTTGGCGATGACCGCGCCGCCGGCACAGCCCGCCACCTGGGCCGGGAGGTAAGCGCAGGCGTCCCGCCAGGCCAGCCCCCCGCAGGCCGCGTCGGCGAAGGACACGACGGGGTTGAAGTGACCGCCGGACACCGGGCCGAACATCAGGATGACGGCGAACAGGCCCGCCGCCGTGGCCGCTGCGCTCTCCAGCAGTTCCAGCCCGGTGTCACCCGGTGACAGGCGCTGCGCGGCGATGCCCGAGCCGATCACCACCGCGGCCAGGAACCCGGACCCCACCAGCTCGGCGAGCAGCCGCCGCCACAGCGCCATGTCCCTCATTCCGTCAATCCGCCGCAGGGCCGGCTAGCAGCAGGGCGTTGCGGAGATGCGGGCCGGCTCGGCGGCCTCCCGCGCGCCTGCGCAGCAGGCCCGGCTGTCCTGCTCGCCGTAGAACGTCTGGCTGTCGGCCAGGACCGTGTAGATCTCCCAGGACTCGCCGCCGGGGGTGCCCTGGACCCAGAACTTGTCCTGCCGGGCGTAACAGCAGGTGGTATCCCGCTCGTCCGCGGTCGCGAGCCCGGCCGCCGCGAGCCGGGCCTGCTCGGCGTCCACGGCATCGATGTCGTCGACTTCGACGCCCAGGTGATTGAGGGTGCCTCCCTGGCCCGGGTTCTCCAGCAGGACCAGCTTCAGCGGCGGCTGCGCGATCGCGAAGTTCGCGTACCCGTCGCGGCGCTTGGCCGGCTCTGCGCCGAACAGCTTGCGGTAGAACGCGACCGCCTCATCGATGTCGTTGACGTTGAGCGCGAGCTGGACGCGGGACACGGGACCTCCAGGATTCCGGGACTTCGATGGTTGTCTATGTCTTGCTGCCGCCGAGCTTGCCACCGGACATCGGGGCCTGTCAATATAGACGTATGTCGATTCCGCGCCATGACGGGGCTGACGAGCTGGACGCCATGCGCGAGCGAGTCCGCGCCCGCTACGCCAGCGCGGCCACCGCGGTGACCGAGGGCGGTATCGCGGCCTGCGGTGACTCCGGCGCTGCCGGCGAGACCGGGACCGGCGCGAAGCTGTACTCCGGCGCGGAGACGGACGGGCTGCCCGAGCATGCTGTCGCGGCCAGCCTCGGCTGCGGCAACCCGATCGCGGTCGCCGACCTGAAGGACGGCGAGACCGTGCTGGACCTGGGCTCCGGGGGCGGCATCGACGTGCTGCTGTCGGCGCGCCGGGTCGGCGCGGCCGGCCACGCCTACGGCCTGGACATGACCGACGAGATGCTCGACCTCGCCCGGGCCAACGCCGCCCGGGCGGGCGCCGCCAACGTCGAGTTCCTTCGCGGCCACATCGAGGACATCCCGCTCCCCGACAGCTCAGTCGACGTGATCATCTCCAACTGCGTCATCAACCTGTCCGGGGACAAGGCCGCCGTCCTGGCCGAGAGCTACCGGGTCCTGCGGCCGGGCGGGCGCTTCGGCGTCTCCGACCTCCTCGCCGAGGACCACCTCACCCACGCCGAGCGCATCGAGCGCGGCCGCCCGATCGGCGCTATCTCCGGCATGCTGTCCTTCGCCGAGTACCGGGACGGACTGGCCCGGGCCGGATTCACCCGCATCACGATCACCCCGACGCACGAGGTCGCGGACGGGCTGCACTCCGCGATCGTCCGCGCAGCCAAGCCGTAAGTGCGGACTGCCTGTCCTACCGGCCACGGGTGGCGGTGAGGCGCCGCAGGGCGGCCCGGGCGGGCGGGCCCCAGGTGGGCTTGCCGCCGGGGCGGCCGAGGACTCCGGCGTGCCCGATGAGGATCCGGCCGAAGGCCTCCAGGACCGCCCAGCCGCGGGCTCGGCGCAGGGTCGCCGCATCCAGGGGCGGCTGGTAGGCCTCGTGGAACCGGCCGGCGAGGCCGTCGGGCAGCAGGATCCAGCAGGCGGCGAGGTCGGAGGCGGGATCCCCGGCGCACATGTCGCCAAAGTCGATCACGCCGCAGAAGGTGCCGTCGGCGGTGAGCACGTTGGCCGGGTGGAGGTCCCCGTGGAGCCACAGCGGCGGGCCGTCCCAGGCGGGCGCTGTGACGGCGTCGTCCCAGATCGCGCGCAGGCCGTCCGGGTCGGGAATCAGGCCGAGATCGATGGTGGCGGTGAGGCCGCGGGCGAAGTTGTCCGTGCGCTCGGCCAGCGGTCCCGCGCCTCGGCCGCCGGGCACCTCGGCCGGAGCGGGCCGGTGCAGGGCGGTCAGGAAACCGGCCAGGGCGTCGGCCGCCTCCGCCCCGCGCGTCGCGGGAGCGCGGTCGGCCGGGTCACCCGGAACCCAGGTCGTGACAATCCAGGGTCGCGGGAACCGCTCCGAGGGCTGGCCCAGGCGCTGCGGGACAGGAACCGGCAGCGGCAGGCGCGGGGCGAGAACAGGCAGCCAGGCATGCTCCTTGAGCAGGAGGGCGCCTGCTCGCGGCGTCGCCCAGGGCAGCCGGACGGCGAGGTCGCCGCCCAGCCGCCACAGCTGGTTGTCCCAGCCGCGCGCGCCCAGCGACAGGGGCCGGTCAGCCAGGTCGGGATGCTGGTCGCGCAGCAGGTCCCGGACCAGCTCCGCGGTGATCTCCGCCTCGGCATCAGCCACGCGGACAACCGTAACGGGCGAGAGAAGGTCTTCCGCCGGGCACCGTGCTACAGGCCGGGCACTGGCCTGACCAGGATCTCGTAACTGCCGCCGCCGGCCAGCGCCCGGAAGGAGCCGACCCGGCGGAAGCCCAGGCTCGTGACGACCCGCTGGGCCCGGATGTTAAAGGCGGCGATCGTGACCCGGAACGCCGCGGGATCGAACCGCCGCTGCCCGAAGTCCAGGCCCGCCCGGACCGCCGCCCGGCCCAGCCCGTGCCCGGTGAGATCGGGTCGCAGGCCCCCGCCGGTGTCGAGCGCCGAGTCGTCGTAATCGCCGCCCGGCACCTGGCCGTCAGCGCCGAACGAGCGGAAGCCGACGAGCCCGGCAGCGTCCGTGACGGCGAAGAAGCCGCTGCCCGGGCCGGCCAGGACCGCCGGGTCAACGCCGGTCATGTCATAGCGGTCATAGGGCGCCGGGTACTGCCAGGTGACGATCTCGGCTGCGTGGGCCGCCGTCATGGGCACGAGCTGCATTCCGCCATTGAACGGCGCACCGGGCCAGGTGTCGAGCCTCAGCGGGCGCCGGCTGCCGCGGGCAGCGCCTACGATCTGGGCGTGGCCGCCGGGATGCCTGCGTGGGGCGAGATTCAGCTGCTGGTCGCCCGCGCGCTGGGCGAGCCCGTGGGCGGGGCCCGGCTGCTCACGCCGGCGAAGCGGTCGGGCGCGACGTGGGCGGCCCGGGCACACGAAACGGGTGCGATTGCCGTCAAGGTCCGGGAGAGCGATGAGGGCTGCGCGGAGGAGAAGGCTCGGTGGTGCGCGGCGCATCTGCCGCTGCTCGGGGCGCGCGGGTATCCCGTGCCGGCGATGGTGTGGCACGGCATGCTCAGCCCTGAGTGGCAGGTGACCGTCCAGGGCCTGCTCCCCGGCCGTCCCCTGGTCAGCCTGGACGGGCCGGTGCTGGAGGAGGCGCTGCGCCTGGTCGAGCTGCAGGCCGGGGCGGGGATCGCGGACGGGAGCCGCGATTTCTGCGGCTACGTGGCCAACGTGCTGTTCGAGGACTGGGACGAGGTCTGGGCCACCGCGCCCGGGGCCTGCGCCGCGGCCGGTGCCCTGTGCGCGCGGCTGCGCCGCTGGCTTGAGCCGGTGTGGGGGCTGCGGCTGCCGTCAGCTGATTACGCGCACAACGACCTGAACCCGTCGAACATCCTGGCCGACGGCGCGCGGATCACGGGCGTGGTGGACTGGGATGAGTTCGGGCTGGGCAGCCGCGCGCTGGACCTGATCGCCCTCGCCGTCGACTGCGAGCGGGCCGGCGGCCACGCCGCGGCCGACCGCCTGCTGGCCCGCGCCGCCGAGGTGGCGGGCCGGGACGGACTGCGCTGCCTGATCAGCTACCGGGCCATCGCCGGGCTCGCCTACTACGCCCGCGAGCGGCACGCCTACGGCGATTCCCTCGGGGACGCCTCGTGCGCGGCCTTCTCGGCCATCCTCGACCGGCTCCCGGCGGCCGGCCCCCAGCGCTGACCGGCGGCCGGGACGCACGATCGGCGGGCGCTCAGCGGGCCAGCGCCGCCTTGCGCCGCAGCAGCGCCCTCTCGGCCTCGTTGGCGCACAGGCCGGCCGCGAGCTCGAACTCGCGGCGCGCCTCGGCCCGGCGCCCCAGCCGGGCGAGCAGTTCCCCCCGGACGCTGGGCACCAGGTGGGACCCGGCCAGCCGGCCCCCGGCGACCAGCTCATCGACGATGGCCAGGGCGGCCTGCGGCCCGTGGACCATCGCGACGGCGACCGCGCGGTTGAGGTCCACGACGGGCGAGGGCGCGATGCGGCCGAGGGCCTCGTACAGCACCACGATGCTCTCCCAGTCGGTCTTCTCGACCGAGGGCGCGACCGCGTGGCAGGCCGCGATCGCGGCCTGCAGCCCGTAGGGTCCCAGGCCCCGGCCGCTGGCCGTGGCCCGGGCCAGCGCGGCCTGTCCCCGGGTGATGGCCGTGCGGTCCCACAGGCGGCGGTCCTGGTCCTCGAGCAGGACCACCGCGCCATCCGGGCCGGTGCGGGCCGGGAACCGGGCCGCCGTCAGCTCCATGAGGGCGAGCAGCCCGTGGACCTCGGCCTCGCCGGGAAGCAGCCGGGACAGCACGCGGGCCAGGCGCAGGGCCTCGCGGGCCACGTCCGGGCGCAGCAGGTCATCACCGGCCGTGGCCGTGGACCCTTCGGTGAACACGACGTAGAGGACGTTGAGCACGCCGCCGAGCCGGGCGCGCCGCTGCTCGGGCGGCGGCACCTCGAAGGGCACCCTGGCCGCCGCGATCGTCTTCTTGGCCCGGGTGATCCGGGCCTGGATCGTGGCCACCGGGACGAGGAAGGCGCGAGCGATCTCCTCGGTGGTCAGGCCCCCGACGACCCGCAGGGTCAGGGCCACCCGGGCCGGCAGCGACAGCACCGGATGGCACGCCACGAACATCAGGGCCAGGACATCGTCGTCGATCTCGTCCGGATCCCGGCGGGCGCCGGGCCCGGTGCCGTCCCCCACAGCGGCCGGAAACGCCGCGCCCGAGGTGGCCTGGCCCTCGCCCAGGCCGTGCGCCAGTCCCGCATACCGTTCCTCGAGCGCCGACCGCCGCCGGAAGGCGTCGATCGCCCGCCGCCGGGCCACGGTCAGCAGCCACGCGGCGGGATGAGGCGGCACCCCGTCGCGCGGCCAGCCGTCGAGGGCCTCGGCCAGTGCCTGCTGCGCGACGTCCTCGGCCAGCCCGAAGTCCCCGGTGTAGCGGGCCAGGGCGCCGGTGATGCGGGCCGACTCGATCCGCCACACCGCCTCGACGGCTCGCCGGGACACCGCGCGGGGATCCCCGGCAGCACGAGGATCCCCGGCACCGCCGGTGCCGTCGCCGGTCAGAGCTGACCGGTCTGCTCGCGCCACGCCCGCTCCCTGACCACCCACTCGTTGTCCGGCGGGAACTCGTCGATCTGGGTGATGCGGCGGACCTCGGTCTTGGCGCCGGGGAACGCCGGGATCCGCTTCGCCCACTCGACGGCCTCCTCGGCGGTGGCGACGTCGATGATGTAGTAGCCGCCGAACAGCTCCTTGGTCTCGCCGTACGGGCCGTCCGTGACCAGCGGCGGGTCGCTGGAGTAGTCCACCACCACGCTCAGCTCCGGGTCCAGGCCCTCGGCGGCCAGCAGGACGCCGGCCCGGATCAGCTCCTCGTTGAACCGGCCTGTCGTCTCCAGCATCTTCTCGAACGGCACCGACATCATCGCCGCGAAGGTGTCCTCCGACGGACGCATGATCAGCATGTACTTCGCCATCGTCTTCAGCTCCCGGTTGCGCAGGGCCGCCGACCGGCCCTCTCATCAGTGATTCGAACGAGGCCCGGCCAGATCGACATCTCACGGCCAGAGCAGGGTGCGCTTCCAGCCGAGCTCGCTGTGGCGGTACTGGAGGCGGATGTGCTGGCGGTCCTTGTCGGCCTGCCAGAACTCGACGGTGTGCGCCGCGACGGCGCAGGCCTGCCAGGCCGGCGCGGTGAGACCGGGGTCGGCGGCGAGCTGCCGCCCGGCATCCGCGACGGCCCGCGCGCAGTCCGGCCGGCTGTCCAGCGGCTGGCTCTCCCGGCTCGCCAGCGCGACCGCCCGGGCGCCGGCGCCGCGGGACCGGAAGTCCGCCGCGCTGCGCTCGGCCGAGCCGGCCACTACCGCGCCGCGCACCCTGACCTGGCGCCCGACCTGCGGCCAGTAGAACGTGAGCGCCGCGACCGGGCGAGCGGCCAGCTGGCCGCCCTTGATGCTCGCCGCACTGGTCGCGAACCACCAGCCCTGCTCGTCGAGGTCCTTCAGGATCAGCGTCCGGGCATCCGGCGCGCCGTCCGGCCCGGTGGTGGACAGCGTCATCGCGTGCGGTTCCGGCACGCCCTCCTCGACCGCGTGGCGCAGCCACGAGGCGAACAGCTCGGCCGGGTCATCCGGCCCGTCATCGGCATCGAAGTCCGGCATGACGCCGGCAAACACCGGCAGTGAGCGGAGGAAATCACGCATCGGGCAACGATAGCCGGCTGCGCCCCGGGGCCCGGTGGCCGAAAGTGAGCCCGATTACGGCCTGAGCCCGCCTGCGTGAATGTGCCCGGCCGATAACGGCCCGGCAATGCCGCGGGAATGTCAGGCCGTCCGCTCGGGGCGCAACTCGGGCACGGGCCGGGAAATGCCGCACCGGGGTAGCGTGCCAATATGGCAGCTGCTCCGGGCCGGCCGGCCGCGCCGGGCGCTCAGCCCGGCGCTGCGGCCGGGCGGGATCTTCGCGCACGTCGGCGTCCACCCCCGCTACACCGGCGCCTTCGCCGACCGGTCCGAGGCGGGCCGGGTCGTCATCAAGCCGGGTTACTGGCAGCGGGCGCGCCGCTTTGACGCCTGGGCGCCGCACGGCGTCCGGGCCCGGGTCGGCGCGACCCACCTTCCCGTCAGCGACCTGCTGAGCGCCCTGACGGCGGCCGGGCTCACCATCGAGCGGGTCGCGGAGGCCGGCGACCCGGTACCCGACATCCTGGCCGTCCGCGGCCGCCGCAACTAGCCAGCGGCGCGGCCGCGCCCGGTCCGCGTAGGCTGGACCCGGAATCGGGTGGATCGAGGCCGGCATGAATCGCAAGCGCCGCCACGCCGGGATCCTGGTCATCGGGATATGCGCGTTAGTCGGATTCGGCGCGGTCGCCGGGGTGCGGGCCGCCTCTCTCGGGGCCGGGAGCCCGCGGCCCGTCCCGGGTCACTTCCGGGAATCCCTCTCGGCCGGGCGCTGGGAATTCTATGAGCTGACCGGGATCACCAGGGGCGGCTCCGCCGGGCCGTTCTCCTACAACGTCACGCACGGGCGGTCGCCTGTCCTGGGCGCCGCCGCAATCTCGGTCACCGCTCCCGGCGGTCAGCCGGTGGCGGTGCACGGCCAGCCCGGCAACACCACGGAGACGATCCAGCGGGGCGCTGATATCTACACCGGCGTGGCCGGCTTCGATGCGCAGAGGTCGGGCCGCTACGCGATAACGGTCAGCAGCGCCGGGCCCGGCCGGGTGATCCTGGCCCGGCCGGTCCTGTCGCAGCTCCTGGCCCTGCTGCCGTGGGCGGGCGGGTCCCTGGCCGGCGCGGTGTGCATCGCGCTCGGGCTGATCCTGCTGACCCTGGGGAACCGCCGCCGCGCCGGGCCGCGCCCGGCTGGGCCGGTTCCGCCGGGGCCTGCGCCCGGCCCGGGCAGCCGCGGGTGACCGGCGGGCCGGCCCTGGGCTGGATCCGGGAGATCAGCCGGGCGCGACCGTGCGGGCCAAGATGCCGAGGGTGGCCCGCAGCGCGCCCGCTGAGATCACCGGGAACACCCCGCGCTCCCGCCATGACGGGTCGATGGCGGACCAGTCGTAATACGAGGTGACGAGGGTGCCGCCCGCGCCGTCGGGCTCCAGCCGGTAGCCGTAGACGTGGCCGATGGACGGCCGCGCCGTGCCCGCCACCGTCCACGCGATCTCGCGCCCCGGCTCGAACGCGGTGATCGTGATGATCACGTCGTAGCGGCCGAGCGGGTAGTCGTTCAGCGCCTCGCGGTCCATGTGCACGACGAACGTGTCGCCCACGCCGGCCACCGGGTCGCCGTCGGCGGACATGAGCATTCCGGAACTGTCGATGGCCACGTGCCCGCGCGGGTCACACAGCACCTGGAAAATGAGCTGCGGGTCGGCCGTGATGGTCCGCTGGACCTCAATCCGCTCGTCTGCCATGGCCCCATCCTGCCAGGCCGCTCCCCGGGCCGGCGTGCGCCGCGGGCGCTATTGCGCCGGGCAGCAGTCCGGCGGCCGCGGAGCTACCCTGGTCCGGGTGCGCCGAGTTTCGCCGCGGGAGCGGTTTCCGCTGCTGTATGCCCCGCAGCGCTGGGAATGGGGCGGAATGGACGCGGCCTTCTCCGCGGAGCCGCCGCCCGACGAGCTGGTGACGAACATCCACGTGATCGGCTTCGCGGGCGAGCAGATCGTGGTGTGCCGGGAGGACCGGGGGCGCTGGTTCCTGCCCGGCGGCACCCGCGAGGAGGGCGAGTCCATCGCGAACTGCGTCGTCCGCGAGCTCCGCGAGGAGGCCGGCGCCCGGCTGGCCGGGCCGCTGCGGTGGCTCGGCGCGCACCGGTGCGTCAGCGACCGGCCGGTCCCCTACCGGCCCTGGCAGCCGCACCCGGTGAAGGCCTGGCTGTGGTGCACGGCCGACGTCGTGATCGACTCCGCGCCCACCTGCCCGCCGGACGCCGAGCAGGTCGTCGAGGTCCGCGCCGTCGACCCGGCCGAGGCGCAGCGCCTGCTGACCGGCGGATCCGGGTGGCACGCCGAGCTCATCGAGCTGGCCGCCGAATCCCGCTAGCGCGCCGGCGGGCGCGCGAATCCGCCCGCGCCCGCCCTCGGCGCGCGTGAATACAAGACCCCGCCATTCCCGCCGTAACGGTCGCGCGGATGGACAGTGCCGCGCAGAAGCCGGCCTCGTCCCGCCGGCTTTTCTGCGCTGCTGAAAACTGCTGCTTAGGCAAACCTGGAGAATGGTATTCAGGAGGGTCGCGGGGAAAAGAGGCGGCCAGCACGGGAAATGCCGGGGCGATAACACCATGACCCGGCGGCACGGGCCGGCGACCTTTTGCGGCCATGGACCCGCCGTTACAGGCCGGCCCATTGTCGCCGGGAGCCGGCTGGCCCGCAGGATGGGACCGCCCGCCCAGCGACCTTGCTCACGGTCAGGGCCGCGGCGGTCAGGGCCGGCAATCAGCGCCCGGGCCGGGCGGGCGGGCGCGGCCAGGGCCGGACGGCCCGGCGGACGGGCGGGCGCGGCCCGGCGGACGGGCGCCCGCTGAGCCTCGGCCGGGCCGCATTTCGTGACGGTCGACGTTCAGCCGCCGCAGACCGGACGGTAATCGGCGCGCCCACCACCTCGGGTCTTATTGGCTGAAATACGGACTATTTCCCGGCCCGGCTCAGCCGCCGGGCGCCCCGAACGGCCGCGTGCCCAGCTGGGCCCGGGGCCGGGAATCTGCCGGCCTCGCCGGTCCGGGCCGGAGCATCGGGCCGGTGCCATCACGTCGGCATCGTCCGGCGATAGGCCGGCCCAAAGCAGCCCGGTAAGCAGCCGTCATCCGCGCGCGGGATTTACTGCTGACCTTCGCCGGCTGCGTTATCCGTGATACGAGAGTGAAGACAACAAACCTGTGCCGGGATTGACGCCCAGCGGCGTGCGGGCCGGGCCGGCCGGCATTGTGGCGCAGGTCTCAGTCCGTTATCGGCTGAGCATTGTAGCGGCCTCGCCGAGTGGCTTGCGCGGGCCGAGCGGCCCGCTCGGCACCGCCGAGCCGGAACCGATCCCGAACGCCAGATGCATTGTCCCGATACGAGACCAAACTTGCCGATCTACCCCGCATGGTCCCTTCCAACCCTCTATGGTGCCGTCATGCGTCTCTATATGCCGTTCATGGCTGCCTTGGTCCTGTTTGGTGCTGTCGCTTGCGGCGCCTCATCCTCCCCATCCTCCACCTCCGGCTCGAGCTCAAGCTCGAGCCCTAAGGCGACGGCCGCCCAGCAGGCGGCCGCGCTCAACAAGGCCACGTGCCAGAAGGTCTCGTCGGCCAGCTTCGCGACCAAGCCGCAGGCCACGGCCTTCGTCTCGCTGCTGGAGGCCCAGGCCAGCCAGGCCGGCGTCGACAACGAGCTGGCCAGCGACATGATGACCCTCAGCACTGTGCTGCTGGGCCACGAGTCGGGCGTGAAGACCCTCACCACGGCGAAGGTCACCGCGGCCCAGACGACGCTGACGACCGCCTGCCAGAAGTGGTCGAAGTAACCAGCGTCTTCGACCGGTAGGCACGGCCAGGTCACCGCGACTGGATGATCTTGGCCCAAAGGCTGCGCAGCCCAGCGGAACTATGGAGCGCCGGCCGGCCCGCTGCCACAGGAAGTCGTGGAGCCTGTGCGCACCGCGCCGGCCGGCCACCGACCGCGCGGCGTCCCGGACGGCGGCTAGCTGAGTGACCGTCATCTGCAGGGACGGCTCGTCCGGCCGGTACCGGCCGCACCGTCGCGGGGTCAGGCCTGCGCGATGGCCGCCACGACGGCGTACGGAAGGTGCCGCGGGGCCACGAGCAGCGCCCGGGCCACCGCGCGGACCTGCGGGCGGCGCGGTAGGAGCACGGCCTCGCTGTGCCGCCAGGCGGTCACCTCGTCCCAGCCCTCGCGGCCGGGCCGGGCCGCGATGGCCTGGCGGAAGCGCCGGGCATCCCCGCCATCGCGGCGCCAGGTGGGCAGCCACTGCCGCAGGGCCGCGTCGGTGTCGAGCATGCTCCAGTCCCGCAGCCGCTCGGCGATCTGGCCGGCCGCGTCGACGACGAAGGACTCGGCGCCAGCGCCGGTGACCCCGTGCACCCGGCCCGCGCTCCCGCGGCCGGGACGCCCGGCCACCGCGCCCGCGGCCGGCGCGCTCGCGCCGCCGTAGTGGATGCTGGCCGAGGTGAACCGCGCGCCGACGGCCAGCGCGGCGACGGCGTGCCCGGCCTCATGCCAGGCCGTGGCGACCGCCGCGGCCCGGGCCGCCGACAGGCCGGCGAAGGCCCCGGACGCGTAACGCTGCCGCCCCCAGTGATCGGCCACCACGGACTGGTCGTCGTACCGGATGAGCCGGGCCAGGTCGGCCCGGACCTGCGTCAGCGTGCGCAGCTCCGCGGGCGTCATCGGCCCAGCCAACCAGAACAGCCCACCAGAACCCGCCCCGCATGCCAAAGATGCTCCCCCGCCCGGAGGCGGGAGAGCATCCCGGTCCTGCTGACCCCGGCCGGCCGTGTCTGGCAGTTATCCACCGCCGGCCGGGATCCGTGCCTATGAACTTGTCCGCCGCCCGCGCCAGGAGCTAGCGCAGCCGGCGCACCCGGGGCGGAAGGCGTTGCGCCGCCGTCCGGCCCGGGCTGCTACCGGGCCTGGATCAGGCGACCGGGCCGAAGGTGAAGGTGAACAGCTGGGTGTCCGGGATCGAGGAGCCCAGCTTGTTGAGCGACTGCAGCTTGAGCTGGTTGATCGGCTTGCTCGTGCCGGGGTCAACGGTCAGCGTGAGCTGGTGGCTGAACGTGGTGCTGGCGCCGTTGACCCACGGGAAGTAGACGCGGCCGTTCCGGATCCGGGTGTTGGCGAGGTCGCCGACCCAGATCGTGGTCGCGTTGGTCCCGCAGTTCTGCAGCGTGACGTTCTCGCCGCTGGTGACCGGCAGCTTGGCGCCGACGCACAGGCCGCTCTGGTTGCCGAACGGCGACCAGTTCGACTCGAACACCGGGTAGCTGGACGGGTAGTTGATGCAGACGTACGAGGTCTGCGCCAGGCCCACGCCGCCGAAGTTCGGGCAGAAGTTGAGCAGGGTGCCGACCTGAGCACCGGTGAAGTCGGCGTTGACCTGCGTGTTCGAGGCGAAGTGCAGGTTGACCTTCTGCCCGACCTTGCCGCCGGTGCCGGTGTTACCCGGAACGTAGGCGTTCTGGATGGTGCGCGGGCCGAGCGTCAGGCTCGACAGGTTGAAGCAGTTGAAGCCACACGCCGGGGTGGCGGCGGGCTTGACGCTCGTGGCGGCACTCGCCATGGTCGCCGCAGAGAGACCGATCACCGACGAGACGGCGACCCCGGCCGCGAGCACAGAGCATGCCCTCGCAATGCGATTCCGCATTGGGGATTCCTTC
>DASYBB010000190.1:0-4488 GCA_036501025.1 Streptosporangiaceae bacterium | reverse complement strand
TGCTCAGTCATGGGCGGCGTCTCCTTTCCCCAGTTGTCCGGCGGCCAGCAGCCGCCACAGTGCCTCCCAGGCGCGCATGCCCTCGCGCAGCCGGGGCAGGCGCAGGAACTCGTTCGGCGCGTGCAGGTTCTCGTCGGCGGTGGAGAACGAGAAGAACAGGGTCTTGGCCCCGAGCTCGCGCTCGAACAGGGCCGTGGCCGGCAGCGTGCCGGCGATGTTGGCGTGCAGCACGCCGAGCCCCGGGTAGACCTCCTCGAGCGCGGCCGTGGCCGCCACGATCGCGGGGTGCTCCGCGCCGATGGTGTAGGCCGGGACCTTGGCCGGGTCGACCCGCGCAGTGACCGTGACGCCGGGCCGCTGCGCGTCCTGCGCCGCGACGTGGGCGGCGATGGCCGCGGCGACCGCCTCGGGGTCCTGGCCGGGCACCAGGCGGCACGACACGTTCGCCGTGGCCAGGTGCGGGATGACGGTGTACTTCCCGCCGCCCGAGATCCCGTTGACCTCCAGCGTCGGCCGCTCCCACAGGCGCTCCAGGATTCCGTACCCGGCCTCGCCCGGGCCTTCGCGGAGCCCGAGTGCTGAGAGGAACCCAGTTTCGTCAAAAGGGACCTTTGCGATCTGGGCCCGGCGCTCGTTAGTCAGCTCCGGGATTCCGTCGTAAAACCCGGCAACGGCCACACTCCCGTCGGGGGCGTGCAGGCTGGCCACGATCTGGGCCAGCGCGTGCAGCGGGTTGGCCACGGTGCCGCCGTAGCGGCCCGAGTGCAGGTCGGTGCGGGCACCCTCGACGGTGATGTCCAGGGTGACCAGGCCCTTGGAGGCCAGGGCCAGGGACGGCTCGCCGGGGCGCCACATCGCGCCGTCGGCCGAGATGACCAGGTCGCAGGCGAGCTCGGCGGCGTGCTCGTGCAGGTAGGCCGGCAGGTGCGGGCTGCCGATCTCCTCCTCGCCCTCGAGCAGGAACTTCACGTTCAGGGGCAGAGCGCTTTCCTGCTCGGCGAACGCCTGCGCCGTCTTCAGGACGATGTAGACCGGGCCCTTGTCGTCGCTGACGCCCCGGCCGCGGGCCGCGCCGCCGTCGACCTGCAGCTCGAACGGGGGCGTGTCCCACTCGGCCAGGTCGCCGGTGGGCTGCACGTCGTAGTGGCCGTAGACCAGGACCGTCGGCGCGCCGGGGGCGCCCAGCCAGTCGGCCCGGACCACGGGATGGCCGTCGGTCTCGACGACCCGGCCGCCCGCGAAGGAGAGCCGGTCGGCCAGCCAGTGCGCGGCCTCGCTCATGGTGGCGGCGCTGGCGTCCCGGCTGACGCTGGGCACGGCGACGAGCTCGGCCAGCTCGCTCAGGTACCCGGCGTCGCCGGGCTCCAGGCTAAGCATGCCCGCCGGCAATCGCGATGACCTGCCCGGTGACCCAGGACGACTGGGGCGAGGCGAAGAACTGGACGCCGTTGGCGATGTCCTCCGGCACGCCGAGGCGCCGCATGGCGATGCCCTCGATCAGCGCGCGCTGGCCGTCGGGGCCGTAGCCCTCCCACTGCAGCTGCGTCGTCGGGTTGGACAGGATGAAGCCCGGCGCGATGCAGTTCACGGTGATGCCGAACGGGCCGAGCTCGTGGGCCAGCTGCCGGGTCAGGCCGATCAGGCCGGCCTTGGCGCTGGTGTAGGCCTGGATGCCGGTCTTGCTGACGCCGAGGCCGGCCGCCGAGGAGATGTTGATGATGCGGCCCCAGCGGCGCTGCTTCATGCCCGGCGCGACGGCGCGGGCGCACAGGAACGCGGTGGTCAGGTTGGCGTTGACGACGGCGTGCCACTGGTCGCCGGTCACGTCCTCCAGCGGCCGGCCCGTCTGGCCGACCACCCCGCCGGCCGAGTTGACCAGGATGTCGATGCCGTCGAAGCGGCCGAAGTAGTCGGCCACCTCGGCCTCGCTGGACAGGTCCGCGTCGGCCTTGTCGACGGCGTGGACGGTCGCCCCGTCCGCGCGCAGGGCCTCCGCGATCCCGGCGCCGATGCCGTGGGCCGTGCCGGTCACGACCGCGGTCTTGCCGGCCAGGTCCGCGCTCACCGGCCATTCCCGGGCTGTGGGGTCCTGTGCTGTGGGGTCCCGGGCTGTGGGGTCCCGCCGTCGTGCCAGCCGCCGCCGTGCATCAAGCCTCCGTTACTCGCCGATTTCGGGTCGGTCGCCGGGGAGCGGGCGCCGCTCGGGCGGCCCGCGCCGGCCCAGGGATCAAGTTAACGCAAACGTGTTACTTGTGCGATAACTCGCCCCGGGTCAACGGATTTCGCCCGGACCGATTCGGGCGCCGGACGGCCGGGCCCAGGCCCGGCGGCGGGGCGCGCGTGGATACTGGCGGCATGGACCGAGAGCAGCGCCGGCAGTTTGTCCGGGACCACCGCACGTGCGTGTTCGGGTACGGCCGCAAGGAGTTCGGGCCGGCCATGACGATCGTCTACTACGTGATGGACGGCGACGACCTGCTCGTCTCCACCATGGCCGGGCGGGCCAAGACCGCGGCCGTGGAGCGGAACCCGCAAGTGAGCGTGTGCGTCCTGGACGAGAGCTGGCCCGTGACGTACGTGCAGGTCTACGGCACGGCGGTGGTCGACCGCGATGCGCGGCGCGGGGCCGACCTGCTGGTCCAGGTGGTCGAGCTGATGGCGGGCCAGCCGGTGCCGCCCGAGCGCCGGGCCCAGGTGGAGCAGATGGCCAGCGACGAGGAGCGGGTCGTCATCCGGGTGACGCCCCACTCGACGTTCGCCACGCCGCCGCGGCATGTCACCCAGATGGAGGACCTGGACGGGCTGTCCCACTGGACCAGCGCCAGCGAGCCCTGGTAGCGCGGGGCTACCGGAGGGGGAAGTCGAGGCCGCGCTCGGCCTCCGGGCGGGGGCCGAAGATGCGGCGGTCGGCCTCGGTGATGGCGACGTCGTTGATGCTGGCCTCGCGCCGGGTCATCAGGCCGTGCTCGTCGAACTCCCACAGCTCGTTGCCGTAGCTGCGCCACCACTGGCCGTCGCGGTCGCGCGACTCGTACTGGAACCGCACGGCGATCCGGCTGGCGTCGAATGACCACAGGTTCTTGCGCAGGGCGTAGTCGAGCTCGCGCTCCCACTTGCCGGTCAGGAACTCGACGATCTGGGGCCGCCCGGTGACGAACTGGCCGCGGTTGCGCCAGGCCGAGTCCTCGCTGTAGGCGAGCGCGACCCGGCCCGGATCCCGGCTGTTCCAGGCGTCCTCGGCGGCCTGGACCTTCTGCGCGGCGGTCTCGCGGGTGAACGGCGGGAGCGGCGGTCGGTCAGTCATGAGCCCATCCTTTCGCTGGGTCGTCATGCCGGAGCCGGACCTCTCCAGCCTCGCACGTCACAGTGCGTAGCGCCGTAGCTGCGTCCGGTGCAAAGTTGACGCGGGGGAAATATTTACCGGGCTGCATTGTTACAGCCCATGCATGATGACAGCGGCCAGCGGAGCCGCTGACCCAGGAGCGACATGACATCCCTGATCACGACGCCGGCGGCGGCCATACCGACGCCGGCCGGCCCCGGCGCGCAGGCCTCGCTGCGGGAGCGCAAGAAGCTGGCCACCCGGCGCTCGCTACGGCGGGTCGCGCTGGACCTGGTGTCCCAGCGCGGCTTCGCGCAGGTCACCGTCGAGGACATCGCCGAGGCGGCCGACGTGTCGCCGCGGACGTTCTTCAACTACTTCCCGTCCAAGGAGGCCGTCCTGTTCGGGAGCAGCCCGGACCGGTTCGCGGCCACCCGGGCGGGCATCCGGGACGCGGCGCCGGGCCAGAGCGCCCTCACCGCGCTCGGCCTGGTGCTGGCGGCCGAGGCCCGCGGCTGGGCCGAGGAACTCCGGGACCTGGGCGGCGACCCGGCCGAGTGGCTGCGCCGGATGAAGTCCGCGCAGGCCGACCCGCACCTGCGGGCGGCCCACGCCGCGCACCTGGCCACGGGCGAGCGGCTCGTGGCCGAGGCCCTGGCCGAGCGCCTGGGCACCGACCCCGACCGCGACCCCTATCCTGGCCTGCTGGCCGCGACGGCCACCGCCGTGATGCGGTCGACGCTGAGCTTCTGGGCCGCCTCCGGCGGCGAGGTCCCCCTCGACCAGCTGACCACCCTGGCCTGGCAGGCGCTGGCCGCCGGGCTGCCCGAGGACTGCGCGCTCCGCGCGGTCACCGACGTTACGGACTCCGCGCAGACGCGCGGCGGAAAGGACGACCACCGATGAGTTCCGCTTCCCCCGCCGTGGCTGGCCCCGGCGCCATCGAGCCGGGGACCGCCCTGCCCAACCTCAGCCAGCGGCGGATTTTCCTGATTATCGGCGCGCTGATGCTGGGGATGCTGCTGGCGGCGCTGGATCAGACGATCGTGTCGACGGCGCTGCCGACGATCGTGGGTGACCTGCAGGGCGGGTCGCATATTGCCTGGGTGATCACGTCCTACCTGCTGGCGACGACGGTGTCGACGCCGCTGTGGGGCAAGCTGGGC
>DASYBB010000189.1:0-24555 GCA_036501025.1 Streptosporangiaceae bacterium | reverse complement strand
TTGAGCGCGGTGAGCAGCGGCACCTGCCGGGCGCTGAAGGCGCCGCCGGCGATGACCGGGACGTCCATGGTGGCGCCGGCCAGCAGGTGGTCATCGGGCCGCCGCGTCTCCATCCACCGGCCCTTGAGCCCGGCTGTGTAGTAGCCGGCCACGTTAGAGGAGGTCTCGGAGCCGAACAGGTCGAGCGACACCGAGAACTGGAAGTTCAGGTACTTCTGGATGACCGCGAGCGGGATCGCGCCGTGCGACCACAGGTCCGCGTCCGGGTGGGCGGCCAGCAGCCCGGCGGTGCGCCGGACGACCCGCTGCACGCCGGTGGTGCCCACGAACATGTGGTGGGCCTCCTCGCGGAGCATGAACTCGCAGGTCCGGGCCAGCGGGTCGAAGCTGCTCTCCTTGAGCGTGCCGAGCTGGTACTTGCCGTCCCGGTCGGTGAAGTAGGTGAACATGAAGAACGACAGCCAGTCGGTGGTCTCCTCGTTGAACGCGCCGAGGATGCGCGGGCTGTCGGCGTCGCCGGAGTGGCGCCCGAGCAGCAGCTCGGCCTCCTCGCGGCCGTCGCGGCCGAAGTAGGCGTGCAGCAGGTACACCATGGCCCACAGGTGCCGTCCCTCCTCCACGTTCACCTGGAACAGGTTGCGCATGTCATACAGGCTCGGCGCGGTGTTGCCGAGGTGGCGCTGCTGCTCCACCGAGGCCGGCTCGGTGTCGCCCTGGACGACCAGCAGCCGCCGCAGGTCGGCCCGGTACTCGCCGGGCACCTCCTGCCAGGCCGCCTCACCGCGGTGCTGGCCGAAGCTGATGGCCCGGTCCGGGCTGCGCTCGGACAGGAAGATGCCCCACCGGTAGTCGGCCATCGGCACCCGGTCCCAGTTGGCCCATCCGTCCCGGCCGATGGCCGTGGCGGTCCGCAGGTACACGTCGCGGGTCGGCAGCGACGGGCCGAGCTGCGCCCACCAGTCCAGGAACTTCGGCTGCCAGGACTCCAGCGCCCGCTGCAGCTTGCGGTCGGTGGCCAGGCCGACGTTGTTGGGGATGCGCTCGCTGTAGTCGATGATGCTGACCGGCCCGTCCGGGGCCGGCGCGGCGCCGATGATCTCGTCCGAGTACTCGGTGGTGCTGGTGCTGTCGCTGGTCGTCGGATTGATGGCCCCCATCAGACCCGCCTCCTGTCATAGTCCGCGCGCTGGCCGGTGCCGTACCGGCGCAGGGCGCCCTGCGGGCCGGCGGCGTTGGGCCGCTGGAAAATCCAGTTCTGCCAGGCCGAGAGCCGCCCGAAGATCTTCGTGTCGGCGGTCTCGGGACCGGCGAAGCGCAGGTTGGCTTCCATCCCGGTCAGCGCGTCGGGGGAGAAGCTGGCCCGCTCCTCGATGACCAGCCGCAGCTCGTCTTCCCAGTCGAGGTCGTCCGGCGTCTGGGTGACCAGGCCGAGCCGGGCGGCGGCGGCCGCGTCCGGGAACTCGCCGGCCGCCTTCTCGGCCGCCCGCAGGTCGGCCTCGCTCCCGCAGAAGCGCACCGCCAGGCGGGTGGCGCCGCTGGAGGCCGGCAGCAGGCCGAGGCTGAACTCGTCCAGGCCCAGGCGGGCCGGGCCGGCGGGCTCCGGGGCGTCCTCGAACACGCCGTCCAGCATGTACTGGCGGTCCGCGGCCAGGGCCACCTCCAGCAGCGGCCCGGCCCAGCAGCTGCCCGGCTCGATCAGCGCGAACAGGCTCCGGGACGTGGCGTCCAGCCGCCGCACGGTGCGCTTCCAGTACTGGATGATCTCGTTGACCAGCCAGTCGTCGCGGTTCGCGGCCAGGAAGGCGGACGTCGCGGCCATGGCGGCCAGGTCGCCCTCGGTCTTCAGCAGCCAGGTGCCGAGGCCGCCCTCGTTGGCGCGCAGGGTCAGGATGGCGTCGTCCAGCTCGCGGACCGCGGCCAGCGGCCAGGCGTCCGCGCCGGCCTCGTGCAGGGCGGCCAGGCTGGCGGGCGCGGCGGCCGGGCCGGCCCCGCCCGGGCCGGTGCCGCCCGGGCCGGTGCCGCCCGGGCCGGTGATGACGATCGTGGCCGTGCCGGCCGCCGGGTCGCGCTCGATGCGCAGGTGGTCGTAGCGGGTCACGCCGTCTTCGGTGGCACGCCGCAGCGGGGTCAGGCGGACGCCCTGCGCCCGGTCGCCGGCCGTCCGGGGGGAGCGCTCCGCGGCCGCGCGGGCGCGGCGCTCGATCACCGCCGCGAAATCACGGGCCCTGGCCGTCTCGTCGGCCAGCCGCCAGGCCACCGCCTTCTCGCCGCGGATGCCCTCCGCCGTCGTGGCGAACACGTCGGCCAGGTCGCGCCGCACGCCCCGCTTGTCGACCAGCCGGGTCAGCCCGCCGGTGCCCGGCAGCACGCCCAGCAGCGGCACCTCGGGCAGCGCGACCGCCGATGACCCGTCGTCGACCAGCACGATCTCGTCGCAGGCCAGGGCCAGCTCGTAGCCCCCGCCCGCGGCCGTCCCGTTCAGGGCGGCGATATAGGCCTGGCCCGAGGACGCCGAGGCGTCCTCGATCCCGTTCCGGGTCTCGTTGGTGAACTTGCAGAAGTTGACCTTCCAGGCGTGGGTCGCCCCGGCCAGCATCCTGATGTTCGCGCCGGCGCAGAACATCCGGTCCTTGCCGCTGGTCACCACGACGGCCCGGACGCCGGGATGCTCGAACCGCAGGCGCTGGACCGCGTCGTAGAGCTCGATGTCCACGCCCAGGTCATAGCTGTTCATCTTCAGCTCGTAGCCCTCGGCCAGGCCGCCGTCCTCGGCCACGTCCAGGGTCAGCGTGGCCACCGGGCCGTCGACGGCCAGCCGCCAGTGGCGGTACTGGGCCGGGTCGGTGCTGAACGACACCACCGGGGCCGTTGCGGGCTGCGTCTCGTCATCGACGGTCATGCGTGGCCCCCTCGGACGGCTCCGGCCGACGGAAAGACGGCCGTTATCCCCATCCTGACGTGCTACAGCAACTTCGGCAAGGTACAGATTTCTGTAGACGATTAGCTGACGGTCGGCAAGTAGCTCCGGGCGGTCCTGGCCTCCGGCGGTAACCGGCTGTTCAGGGGAGGAGCCCCGCGGTGCGCAGAAGAAACGCCCGGGCATTTCCCAGCTGTCAGACGGCCGGCCGACAGTAAATCTGTAGCTTACGGCCAGCCGGCGGGTTAAGGAGCGGCTAAGCCGAATCAGATTCGGTCAGGCCGAATGGCCAGATGCGGACCTGCAGGTATGGCCGGAAGCGGGCGCGGCTAGCGGCCCGCCTCGGCCACCAGCGTCTCCCAGTGCCGCTGCGCCTCCCGCTGCCACGCCTCGTGCCGCGACTCGAACAGCCGCGCGGCCGTCGTCCCGGTCCAGCCGCCGGGCAGCAGGTCAGCGGGCAGCTGCGGGTCGAGGAACGGGAACCGGCGCCAGGCGTGCACCAGCCGGGTCTGCGCGACCAGGAAGTCGGCGCCGGTGACCGGGGCGGCCGTGGCGAAGGCGGTGATGAAGTCCTGGTAGCGGGCGCTGACCCCGTCAAGGTCCCAGGCCTGCCGGGCCACCAGCACCGGGGTCCCGACCGAGCCGTAGCTGCCCAGGAACGACATCGCGGTGTCGGCCAGGCCCAGTCCGGCCAGGATGGACCGGGCCTCGGCCTCCCGGCCGGGGTCGGGCGACACCCACACGCCCGCCGCCAGCGCGCCGAACCCGGCCCACGCCAGCTGGGTCCGGAGCCGGTGCCGCAGCTCTCGCCTGCTGTCCGGGACGCTGGCCAGCACTAGCAGCCAGCGCCCGTCCCAGCCGCGCGCGGCCCGCCCGAACGAGTAGATCCGCCGCGCCCCCTCCGTGAGCAGGTTCTGGCCGGGCCCGGTCAGCTCCCAGCGGACCCGCCGCCCGAACCGGGCCGAGCTGACCCAGCCCTCGCCCGCCGACCGGGCCAGGGCCTGGCGGGCCGACTTCTCGGCCACGCCGAGCAGCCCGAGCACCCGGACCAGGACCGAGGTCCACACGGGGCTGCGGCGCGGCAGGACGTACTCGCCGAGCACCGTGATGAGCAGGGACCGGGCACTGGCCTCGCCCACCTCACGCCGGCGGCTCAGGGCCGGGGCCGGACTCACTGCCAACTCGCCTGGTCTCCCTTCGGGGTAGCCCGCAATGTACCCGGTGGCGCCCCATCGGGCCCGTCATGCCGACCTGGGGCCGGCCAGGTCGCCGGGCATGGCAACATCGATGGGGATGAACGAACTTCATGTCACCTACGGTGAGCGCAGTTACAGTTTCGGTCCGGGCGAAACGGTACGCATCGGGCGCAGTCCTGACAACGAGATCATCGTCAGCGACCCTACAGTCTCGCGCCAGCACGCCCAGCTCACCTGCGGACCGGACGGCTGGGAGTTTGTCAGCACCGGCCGGGCACTGAGCTTTGTCAACGGCGCGCAGGTGACCCGCACGCTGGTGACCCAGGCCACGCAGCTCCAGCTGTCGTCCGAGCGGGGCCCGGTCCTGGCCCTGACGCCAGCCGGGTCCGGCAGCGCGGCGGCTGACTCGGGCGCGACCGCGGCCGGCGGGTATCCCGGCACGGCCCGGTCCGACTACTCCGGCGGCGGTGACTATGCCGGCGGTGATTATGCCGCCGGTGATTATGCTGCCGGTGATTATGCTGCCGGTGCTGCTCCCGCCGGTGCTGCTCCCGCCGGTGCTGCTCCCGCCGGTGCTGCTCCCGGCGGCGGTGATCATGCCGGCGGTGACTATGCCGCCGGTGCTGCTCCCGCCGGTGCTGCTCCGGTCGGCGCTGCTCCCGGCGGCGGTGATCATGCCGGCGGTGACTATGCCGGCGGTGCTGGCCACGCTGGCGGCGCTGATGAGCCGGCCGCCTGGCCGCTGGACGCCGAGGCCGCGGCTCCGGCATCGGCCGCCCCGGCGCCCGCGGACCCGTGGCCCGCGGCGAGCGACTGGCCCGTGGCCGAGGCCTCCGGCTCCCGGCCGGACCAGGCGGCCGGCGCGTGGCCGTCCGCTGACCCCGTGCCCGTCCCCGATCCCTGGCCGTCCGCCGACCCCGGGACGGGGGCCGGCCCGTGGCCGCCCGCCGATCCGGCGGCGTCCGACCGGGGGCCCGCCGCTGATGCCGGGGCGGCGGCCGACCCGTGGCGGTCGGCTGATCCGCCGCCGGAGGCCGACCCGTGGCGGTCGGCCGAGCTGGGCCGGCCGGCGGATCCGGCGCCCAGCCCGTGGCCGCCCGCGGCGCCGGCCGGAGCGGACAGCCCGGCCGGCCCGCCGGCGGAGGCTGCGCCGGGCGGCCGCGCCGAGACCGCGGCCGAGGCCGCGCCGCCCGACCAGCCGGACCGCACGAGCGTGATGGACAGCCTGAGCATCGCGGCCGAGGGCGGCCATCCGGGCGCCCCGGCCGGCCAGTACCCGGGCGGCAGCCCGTACCAGGCCGGCAGCCCGTACCAGGCCGGCAGCCCGTACCCGGGCGCGAGCCCCTATCCCGGCGGCGGCCAGTACCCGGCCGGCAGCCCCAGCGGCCAGGCGCCCGGCAGCCCGTATCCCGGCGGCGACCCGTACGCCGGCGGCGATCCCTACGCCAGCGGCAACCCGTACCCAGGTCCGGGCTACCCCGGCAGCCCGCCCGGCTACCCCGCCGGCGGGCCCGGTTACCCGGGCCGGGCGGCCCCGCGGATCAGGCCCGTGCCGGCGCAGCCCGTGGAAGAGATCGCCACCGCCCTGCACATCCTGGTCCCGATCCGCAGCTGGCTGCACGACCCCGGCTGGCGCCAGTTCACCCGCCTGCTGGTCATCCCGTACGGGCTGCTCCCGCTGATCTTCATCGCGCTGTTCGCCTCGTCGAGCAACCTGGCCACCCCCGGCTGGGCCTACAGCCTGTACATCGCGCCGCTATGGGCCATCGTGTTCTGGCTGCTCATCCGGCCCGGCCAGGTCACCCGGCAGGAGGTGCTGATCGGCGCCGGGGCGATCGTCTTCGCGCTGATCTGGATCCGCGTCGTCACGGTCAACCTCAACGGGGTCCTGGGCGCGCCCGGCAAGCCGCTGTCCTTCCTCGGCGCCATCGGCGTCGGCATTAACGAGGAGATCACCAAGGCCCTGCCCATCCTGGTCGCCGCCCTGCTGCTGCTGAAGTTCCGGTCGACCAAGCTCGACGTGCGCATGTGGATGTTCCTCGGCACGATCGTCGGCCTGGCGTTCGGCGTCACCGAGCAGGCCGGCTACACCCTCCAGGACATCCAGGCGATCACCTCGGCGCAGGCCAACAGCGAGGCGATCGTCGAGCTGCTGGCGTTCGCCGAGCGGGTCTTCGTGGACGGCTTCCAGCACGCGCTGTGGGCCGGGGTCTCCGCGTTCTTCATCGGGATCGCTGTCAACTACCCGCGACGGCGGTTCCAGCTGATCGCCTTCGGCATCCTCGTCCCGGCGATCCTGCACGGGCTCTACGACTGGAGCGCCGGCGCCGTCGGCTCCCTGTGGGCGCCGATCCTCATCCAGCTCCTGTCGCTGTTCCTGTTCCTGGGCTACACGATGTCGGCGGCCACCATCGTCCGCCAGGTCCGGACGACCCCGATGTTCCGCGGCGAGTCGATGCTGATGGAGCGGATCAACCCCGACTCGGGCCAGTACAGCGTGCGCCCGGCCGGAGCGAGTCAGGGCGCCGGCCACCATGCCGCGGCCAGCCACGGCAGTGGCAGCCAGGGGAGTGGCGGCCAGGGGTGGGGTGGTCAAGGCGGCGGCCAGGGTGGCGGCAGTCCGGGCGGCAGCGATGGCTGGGGCAGCCCGGCGGGCGGCGGCCAGAGCAGCGGCGACAACCAGGGCTGGGGCAGCCCGGCCGGCGGCGGCCAGAGCAGCGGCGACTCGGGCGGTAACGAGGCCTGGGGCAGCCCGGGGAGCGGCGGCCAGAGCGGCAATGAGGGCTGGGCCGGCCACGCAAGCGGCGGCCAGGGCAGCAGCGATCCCGGCTGGGGCGGCCAGGGCAGCGGCCAGGAGAGCACCGGTCAGGGCAGTGCCGGCCAGGGCTGGGGTGGCCAGGTCAACGGCAGTCCGGCCGGCAGCGAGGGGTGGGGCGGCCAGGCGAGCGACGGCCACGGCAGTGGCGATCCGCGCTGGGGCGGCTAGGGCAACCGATCACGAGGGCGGTCAGGGCGGCGCCGATCCGGGCTGGCGCGGTCAGGGCACTGGCAACCATGGCCGGGACGGCGGGCCAGGCGAGCAGGCGCCGGGCAGCCAGGGCTGGCTAGTGACGGCGCGGAAGCCGGCCCGCGTCGGGGAGCCGCTCGGGTCGCAGCCCGAAGAACATGCCGAACATGATGCCCAGGTCCAAGATCGCGATCAGGCCGCCGATATACGGTCCCGGCCCGCCCAGCCAGGCCAGGTAGCCGCAGAAGGACAACACGATGATGAGCGCGCCCAGCGCCCGGGGCCGCCCGGCCTGGGCCAGCCGCTCGGGCACCTCATACGGGGCGCGCTCCACGTAGCTGGCGGTGGCCGCCTTCTCCTGGGCGATCCGCAGCCACAGGTCGTAGATCTCCGGAGCATGGTCGCGCAGGGCGATGGCCTGGTCGACCGAGATCTCGGTGGCCGGCCCGCGCGGCGCGGACGGCGGCTCGCCCGTCACGGATGACGGGCTTCCCGGCGTGGACGATGCGCCGCCGGACATCGATGCGGAACTGCCCGGCGTGGACGATGCGCCGGCAGTCATCGATGACGGGCTGTCCGGCGCCGACGAATGCGCGCCGGTCGTGGACGAGGGACTGCCCGGCGCGGGCGATGACGCGCCCGGCCCGCTGGGCGTGGGCCCCGGGTCGCCTGATGTGGCGGACGCCTGCGCCGCGGCCGGGCGCGGGCCCGGCGCTGACGGAACCTGCCCTGCGGTCGTTGTCGGTTCTGGCGCCGGCGCTGGCGGTGGCTGCGGCTCGCCCGGTATGCGGCCCATGTCCGTCATGCCGGTAACGCCGCGCCGTTCTCGTCCGTGACGGTGGCCATGGCGTCGTGATGTGAGCTCATGATCGCGTGCATGGCCGCCCGGAACGGGTCGCTGTCGTCATCCTCCGGCGGCGGGGCCGGCGGCAGCACCCCGCGCATGGTCCGGTAGACGGTCGCCCCGGTCAGGTCGAAGATCGCGGCGATGCCCATGACGAAGGCGAGCACCCCGCGGGGGCCCAGGCGCGGCCTCTTGACCATTTGCATGACTGAGAAGATCCCCGTCACTACTCTCCGCAAACTCGGCCAGGTCGGCGCGCGCGGGCGAGTCCCGGGTGACCGGGGCGCCGTGGTCCCCGGCACGCTCTAGAATTGCGGTCTTCCCCCCGTCATTCATCCAGCATCGAAGTAAAGGCTGTCACATGCGCTGGTCACAGCTGCACATCCCGACGCTCCGCGACGACCCGGCCGACGCGGACGCCGCGAGCCACCGGCTGCTGCTGCGGGCCGGGTTCATCCGCCAGCTCATGGCGGGTCATTACTCGCTGCTCCCGCTCGGGGTGCGCGTGCGCGCAAAGGTGATCGCGGTCATCCGCGAGGAGATGAATGCCATCGGCGGGCAGGAGTTCCTGCTCCCGTCGATGCAGCCGGCTGAGCTGTGGGAGCGGAGCGGCCGCCTGTCGGTCATGGGCGAGGAGATGTTCCGCCTGCGAGACCGCAAGGGCGCCGAGGTCGTGCTCGGGATGACCCACGAGGAGGTCTTCACCACGCTGGCGGGGGAGCTGTCGTCCTACCGGGAGCTGCCGCAGTTCTGGTACCAGATCCAGGTCAAGTTCCGGGACGAGCCGCGGCCGAAGAGCGGGCTGATGCGGGTCCGTGAGTTCACCATGAAGGACTCCTACAGCTTCGACCTGGACGAGGCCGGGCTGGACGCCTCGTTCGAGGCGCACCGGGGCGCCTACGAGCGGATCTTCGCCCGGCTGGGCATCCCGGCCATCGCCGTCGAGGCCTCCAGCGGGAACATGGGCGGCAGCGACTCGATCGAGTTCATGTGCCCGACGCCCGCCGGCGAGGACCTGGTCGCGCGCTGCCCGGACTGCGACTACGCCGCCAACCTCGAGAAGGCCATCTCGGCCCTGGCGCCCGTGGCCGACGAGCCCGGCCCGCCCGCGCCGCAGCAGCTGCCGACGCCCGGTGTCCGGACGATCGAGGACCTCGACAAGCTGCACGGCGTTACCGCCGACCGGCAGATCAAGACGCTGATCGAGGTCATCGACGGCAAGCTCACGCTGGTCCTGCTGCGCGGGGACCACCCGCTCTCGGACCAGAAGCTCCTCGACGCGACCGGCGCGGCCAGCATCCGGCCCGCTCAGCCCGACGAGATCGTGGCCGCGCTCGGTGCCTCACCGGGCAGCCTCGGCGCGGTGGGCGTGACCGGCCTGCC
Organism: Streptosporangiaceae bacterium; assembly: GCA_036501025.1. Lineage (GTDB taxonomy): Bacteria > Actinomycetota > Actinomycetes > Streptosporangiales > Streptosporangiaceae > DASUBV01. The sequence goes on along the minus strand of DASYBB010000189.1, from coordinate 15,208 downwards.
GGTCATCGGCGACTTCTCGCTGCGTGACCGGCGGTCGATGACCACCGGCGCCAACATTGACGACGTCCACCTCACCGGCGTCGACGTCGCCCGGGACATCAGCGTCGGCAGCTGGGCCGACCTGCGGGAGGTCACCGCGGGGGAGCCGTGCCCGCGGTGCGGCGGGGCGCTCGAGCTGATCCAGGCCGTCGAGGTCGGGCACATCTTCAAGCTCGGCCGCAAGTACACCACGGTCCTCGGCGTCTCCGTCCTCGGCCCGGACGGCGCCGCCATCACGCCGGTCATGGGCTGCTACGGGATCGGCGTCGAGCGGGCCATCGCCGCCATCGCCGAGGCGCATCACGATGACGCCGGCCTGACCTGGCCCCTCCAGGTCGCCCCGGCGCAGGCCACGGTCATCCTCCTGTCGACCCGCGACGAGGCGGCCCGCGCGGCTGCGGCGACCCTGTACCAGGACCTCCTGGCGGCCGGGGTCGACACGTTCCTCGACGACCGGGAGGAGCGGCCGGGGGTCAAGTTCAAGGACGCCGAGCTGACGGGCATCCCGTTCCGCCTTACCGTCGGCAGCCGCGACCTGGCTGACGGCCTGATAGAGATCACCAGCCGGGCTTCCGGCGAGAAGGAGCGCGTCGCGGTCGAGTCCGCCGTCGACCACCTCCGCACCCTGCTCGGCCGCTAGCCCTCAGGGAGCCAGCCGCCCCTTAATGCCTGACTTGGCGCGACGCCGGGCCAGGGGAGGGGCGGTGGGGCGCGGTGGCCGTCGCGGTCGTCTCGTCGGCGGCGCGAACGGCCGCAGCCGACACCGTCCCGGCGCGGGCGGCCCGTCTGCGCCACCGCGGCCGTGGCGCGGCGGAGGTCGTGGCAGCCGCAGCGGTCGTGGCCCCCGTCGCTGACTGCTCCGCCCCATTCGACCGACCTGCCGCGGCTGACTGCCCCGCCGCCGCAGTCGTGGCCCCCGTGGCCCTCGTGGCCGGCCCTGGCGGCACCTGCGTCACGCGGCCGTCTACCAGCCGCTCGTTCTCACTGGCCAGAATGCTCCAGTCCGGATTCCTGGTCGGCATGCTTCCTCCACCCGTGCGGCTGGCCGACGTCGTCTGGCATTGCCTCTCTACCCACGACCTACCTCTTAGACAGTCCGGTTGCCCGATCCGTCGCAAGCAGAAAGTTGCAAAACGGTAACTATGGCATCGGCGCAGGTCAGCGTCGGGTCGCCGGCAGGCAGGACGCGCGAGCGGGGCGGACGGGATGGGCCGGAAAGCACGCGGCCGCCCGGGCGCAAATACGGCGGCCGGCGCCGGGCCGAGGCCCCGCGCCGGCCGCCGCCCGACCCGCGGTTGACGCCCCGCTGGCCAAGCCCGGTGAGTCTGCCGGGAGTTACCGCTCGAACTGCAGGATCACCGCCACGTCGCCGGTCCCGGCGCTGTTCGCGGCGTGAATGAGGCCGCCGGCCAGGGCCTGGAAGGTGCCGGGGATCCAGGCCGCCGACTCCACGTCGATCCGGTTCGCGGCCACGGGCAGCACGGCCGCGGTCAGCTGGCCGCCGGAGAAGTGCACGAGGTGGCTGGCGCCGCCCTCGATGCCGGGCAGCGGGATCCACAGGCCGCCGCGGCCGTCGGGGGCGACCTGGCCGGTGACGCCGTCCCCGGCGAAGGACTGGTTCTCCGCCGCCCGGGTCCAGGCGTGCCCGTTGAAGTGCAGGACGACCAGCGGGCCGCCCTCGTCTTCCCGGTTGCCGTTCCCGACGGCCCACACGCTGGTCGGGGACTGCGCGTAGATCGCCGTCACGGCCGGGTCGTTCAGCCCCTGCTTGTCGCGGGCCGGGAGCAGGCCGGCCACGGAGGTCGCCGACCACGCCCGGCCGTTCCAGTGGGCCACGTGCGTGCCGCCGAACGCCCAGATGCTGCTGGCCGACAGGGCGCTGCCGCCGTTGAGGCCGCCCTCGCCCGGGATATGGGTCCAGGCACGGCCGTTGAAGTGCCAGGTGCCAAGGACGCCGCCCGGCTGGAACTGGTCGCCGAACACCCAGACATCGGTGCTGCTGACGACGACGGCGCCGGCGATTTCCCGGGAGAACGAGCCGGCCACGGACCAGCTGCCGCCGTTCCAGTGCAGTGCCCGCGACCTGGTGCCGTTGCTGGTGAAGGCCCAGACGTTGGCGGCGGAGCTCGCGCGGGCGGCGACGACCCGCTCGTCGCTGTGGCCGGGGAAGGGGGCGGCGACCCAGCTCGCCCCGCTGCGGCGGAAGGCGGCCGGCGCGGCCGCTCCGGCTCCGCTGAAGGCCCAGCCGCCGCTGGTACCGACCGCGGCGATGGCCGTGAAGTCACCGTTGCCGCCCTGGTGCACCTGCTTGACGAGATGCCAGGCCAGCGGCGGAACGGCGGGGGACGCCGAGGCTGAGGCGGAGACCGCCACGGCCAGCGCCGCGGCCGTGACGGCCAGCGCTGCGCCCGCTCCGGCCGTCGCGCCCCGGATCCGCCACCGCGGCCGCCGGGGCCCTGAGGTCCCCGCGTCTGGACGGGACCCGGTCGCGCGGGCCCGCGCCGATCCCGCCGCAGCCGATGCCGACGCCGATGCCGCCGCCGGCGCGTGAGCCGCGCTCGCGACCTGCTCGGCGGATGCCTGCCACAGCGCCGGGGGGACTAGCCGCTCCCCGCTCGCGCCCCCGTCCGCCAGGAAGCGCTCGTTCTCGCTCGCCAGCGCGCTCCAGTCCGGAGTTCCGCCCGCCATGTCCCCTCCACGCCTGCCCCGAAGCAGCCCGCCCCCGGGCTCGTGATCACGAGCCCGACAGTAAGACTGCCGAGCGGGCCGATCTGGCTCCTGCGGGAGGTAACAAAGGCATAACTATCGCGGGGCGGCCCGGGGCGGGCCTGGGCCGGGCGCCGCCCCCGGGTCAGAGCGGGCTCAGGCGCCGCGCCGGGTGCGTCAGAGCCGGGTCCAGGCCTCGGTCAGCACGCTGCGCAGGATCTGCTCCATCTCGTCGAACTGCTCCTGCCCGCAGGTCAGCGGCGGAGACAGCTGGATGACGGGGTCGCCGCGGTCGTCGGCGCGGCAGATCAGCCCGGCGTCGTACAGCGCGTGGGACAGGAAGCCGCGCAGCAGCCGCTCGGACTCGTCGTCGCTGAACGTCTCCCGGGTCGCCTTGTCCTTCACCAGCTCGATGCCGTAGAAGTAGCCCTCGCCCCGGACGTCGCCGACGATCGGCAGGTCGCTGAGCTTCTCGAGGGTGGACCGGAACGCCCCGGCGTTGGCCCGGACGTTGCCGAGCAGGTCCTCCTTCTCGAACACGTCCAGGTTGGCCATGGCCACCGCGCAGGAGACGGGGTGCCCCGCGAAGGTGACGCCGTGCAGGAAGCTGGCCTCGCCGCGGCTGAAGGGCTCCATCAGGGCGTCCCGGACGAGCATGCCGCCGAGCGGCGCGTACCCGGAGGTGACGCCCTTGGCGAAGGTGATGATGTCGGGCTGGTAGCCGAACCGCTCCGAGCCGAAGTAGTGGCCCAGCCGCCCGAAGGCGCAGATGACCTCGTCGGACACGAGCAGGACGCCGTAGGTGTCGCAGATCTGGCGCACCCGCTCGAAGTAGCCGGGCGGCGGCGGGAAGCAGCCGCCGGAATTCTGCACCGGCTCGAGGAACACGGCCGCGACCGAGTCCGGCCCCTCGCGCAGGATGGCCCGCTCGATTTCGTCGGCGGCCCACTGCCCGAAGGCGGCGCGGTCGTCCGCCACGAACGACGGCGCCCGGTAGAAGTTGGTGTTCGGCACCCGGACCCCGCCGGGCGGCAGCGGCTCGAACGGCCCCTTGATGTCGGCCAGCCCGGTGATGGCCAGCGCGCCCATGGTGGTGCCGTGGTAGGCAATGTCGCGGCTGAGGACCTTGTACCGGCCGGGCTGCCCGATGGTCTTGAAGTACTGCTTGGCCAGCTTCCAGGCCGACTCCACGGCCTCGGACCCGCTGGTGGTGAAGAACACCCGGTTCAGGTCGCCGGGCGCCAGGCTGGCCAGCCGCTCGGCCAGCTGGATGGCCTGGGGGTGCCCGTAGGACCACAGCGGGAAGTAGGCCAGCTCGCTGGCCTGGCGCGCGCCGGCCTGCGCCACCTCGGTCCGGCCGTGGCCGATCTGGCTGACGAACAGGCCGGCCAGCCCGTCCAGGTAGCGCTTGCCGTGCTGGTCGAAGACGTACTCGCCGGAGCCGCGGACGATGACCGGGATGTCGGCGTCGGCGTAGGAGGACATGCGGGTGAAGTGCAGCCACATGTGCCGCTTGGCGCTTTCCTGGAGCTTGGCGATCTGCTCCGCGCTGTATTCAGTCATCTGGTACCCCCAGCTCGTCTCGGGCGGCCGCCCTGGTCATCTCGTTCCCCAGCTGTAGGTCTGCTTGCAGAGCTTCAGGTAGACGAACGTCTCGGTCATGGTGACGCTCGGGATCGACCGTACCCGGGCCAGGATCTCCAGCAGCTGGTCGTCGTTCTCGCAGACCACCTCGATCAGCAGGTCGAAGGAGCCCGCGGTGATCACGACGTAGTCGATCTCCGCCATCGCCGCCAGGTGCTCGGCGACCCGCTCGAGCTCGCCGCCGCACCTGATCCCGATCATGGTCTGGCGCAGGAAGCCGAGCGTCATCGGGTCGGTCACGGCCACGATCTGCATGGCCCCGATCTCGATCAGGCGCTGCACCCGCTGCCGGACGGCGGCCTCGGAAAGCCCGACCGCCTTGGCGATGGCGGCGTAGGACCGGCGGCCGTCCTCCTGGAGCTGCTCGATAATCTGCTTCGATACGTCGTCCAGGACAACCCTCACGCCATCGGAGTCCCGGCCGCCCGCGCCAGCGCGGTACCGCGTGCCGGAGACGAGCGGAGTGCCCGGCGTATGCGCCATCGGTGCTCCTCCCTTGAGAGACAATCGTGCCATGCAATCCCGTCCTGTCAACTGAATCCGCAGCCGATGGCCGCTTCTGGGACGGATTCAATCGTGAAGTATGAGATCATCTGCCAGGGTCGCAGCCGGCCGGGCAAACCGGTCATCAGCGCCGCGCTCGGTCCATAACCCCCTGTTTATAGCCCTTGTCCGTGAGTTCCGTTCGCAGCCACCCCGGAGGCCAGGTTGTCCGAGCCCCTCTCCCGCGCGCCCGCCCGCCCGGTGCTGCGGAACTTCGTGGGCGGCCGGGTGGTCCCGGCCCGGGACGGCGCGACCAGCCCGGTGGTCGACCCGAGCACCGGCGAGGCCTACCTGGAGGCGCCGGTGTCGGGCCCGGCGGACGTGGACGACGCGCTCCGCGTCGCGGCCGCGGCCTTCGAGACGTGGCGGGACACCACGCCGGCCGAGCGGAGCCTGGCCCTGCTCCGGTTCGCCGGCGCGATCGAGGCGCGGGCCGAGGACCTGGTCGAGGCGGAGTCGCGCAATACCGGCAAGCCGGTCGCGATGACGCGCTCGGACGAGGTGCCGCCGCTGGCCGACGAGCTCCGCTTCTTCGCCGGCGCGGCCCGGATGCTGGAGGGCAAGGCCGCGGGCGAGTACCTGCGCGGCCACACCTCGATGACCCGGCGCGAGCCGGTCGGGGTGTGCGCGCAGGTCACGCCCTGGAACTACCCGATGATGATGGCGATCTGGAAGATCGCCCCGGCGCTCGCGGCGGGCAACACCGTGGTCCTCAAGCCGTCGGACACCACGCCGGTGTCGACCCTGCTGCTGGCCGAGATCGCCGCCGAGTTCCTGCCGCCGGGCGTGCTGAACGTGATCTGCGGCGACCGCGAGACCGGGCGGGCGCTGGTGGCGCACGGCATCCCGCAGCTGGTGTCGATCACCGGCTCGGTCCGGGCAGGCACGGAGGTGGCGCTGGCGGCGGCGGCCGGCCTCAAGCGCGTCCACCTCGAGCTGGGCGGCAAGGCGCCGGCCATCGTGTTCGACGACGCCGACCCCGAGCAGGCGGCGCGGGTCATCGCCGACGCCGGCTACTACAACGCGGGCCAGGACTGCACGGCGGCCACCCGGGTGCTGGCCGGGCCGCGGATCAGCGCCGACCTGACCGACGCGCTCGCGCAGCGGGCCGCGAGCCTGCGGACGGGCGGCCGGGACGAGATGCCCGACGCGGACTTCGGCCCGCTCAACAACCCGGCGCAGCTGGCCCGGGTCGAGGGGTTCGTGCAGCGGGCGCCCGGCCACGCGGAGGTGCTGGCCGGCGGCCACCGGGTCGGCGACCGCGGCTACTGCTTCGCGCCGACCGTGGTGGCCGGGCTGCGCCAGGACGACGAGATGATCCAGGACGAGATCTTCGGGCCGGTGATCACCGTCCAGCAGTTCAGCGCCGAGGACGAGGCCGTGCGGTGGGCCAACGGGGTCAGGTACGGGCTGGCGGCCAGTGTCTGGACCCGCGACCACGGCCGGGCCATGCGGCTGGCCCGCCAGCTGGACTTCGGCGCGGTCTGGATCAACACCCATATCCCGTTCGTCTCGGAAATGCCGCACGGCGGCTTCAAGAACTCGGGCTACGGCAAGGACCTGTCCATGTACGGGTTCGAGGATTACACCAGGGTTAAGCACGTGATGAGCAGCTTCGAGGCATAGCGCCCGGTAAGGGCCGGACCGGAACGCCGGGAAACGCGACCGGAGCACTGCCGAGCTGTACCATCACCCCCATGAACCCACTATCGGGCGTTTTTGGTGAGGCCTGGCGGATGTACCGGGCGCACGCCGGTCACCTGATCGGCATCGCCTTTGTCATCTATATCGTCGCCGCCGTTCTCGACGGGCTCATCTCGCTCGCGGGCGGCTTCATCACGGCGCTGGTCGGCCTCATCATCTCCGTGCTGGCCGGCTACCTGGTCCAGGCGGCGCTGGTCAAGTCGGTCCAGGACATCCGCGACGGCCGCGCTGACCTGTCGATCGGCGAGACCGTGTCGGCCGGGACGGCGGTGCTGCTGCCGGTGGCCGGGGCGGCGATCCTGGCCGGCATCGCCATCGGCATCGGCCTGGTCCTGATCATCGTGCCGGGGCTGTTCCTGATCACGATCTGGGCAGTGATCATCCCGGTCATCGTCATCGAGCGGACCGGGGCGCTCAGCTCCTTCGGCCGCAGCTACCAGCTGGTCCGCCGGCACGGCTGGCACGTGTTCGGCACGCTGGTCCTGGCCTGGATCATCCAGATCGCCGTGAGCATCGTGCTCGGGATCCTGCTGGCCGCGCTGCCGTTGTTCCTGCGCAACGCCGTGTCCACGGTGGTCACCGGGTCGCTGGTGGCGCCGTTCATCGCGCTCATCGTGACTCTCGTCTACTACCGCCTGCTGGCTGTCCCCGCGCCGCAGGAGCCCGGCTACCCGCAGGGGCCGTACGCCCAGGGCGGCTACCCGCCGCAGGGCGGGTACCCGCCCCCGGGCGGCTACCCGCCGCCGCCGGGGAACTACCCGCCCCCGCCGCCCGGGAATTACCCGCCGCCCGGGAACTACCCGCCCCCGCCGCCGCCCGAGGGCGGCTACCCGCCGCCGGGGAACTACCCGCCGCCCCCGCCGGGCAACTACCCGCCGAGCGGCGGTGCCCCGCAGCAGAGCTACCCGACCCAGCGGTTCCCGCCGCAGGACTACCCGGAACCGCCCCCCGGCTCGTAGCCGCCGTCGGCCGGGCCCGGCCATCCGGCCGGCTCCGGCCGCGCTGCCGAGGCCGAGATGGCCCGGTGCGCGAGCAGGGCCACGTGCAGCGACAGCCGGGACTCGGGCGGCTCCAGGCTGGTGCCGAGCACGGCCTCGATCTGCCGGAGCCGCTCGTAGAGGGTGGGCCGGGCCAGGTGCGCGCGCTTGGCCGCCTCGGCCTTGTTGCCCCCCGCCTCCAGGTAGGCGGTCAGCGCGGCGAGCAGCTGGCCGCCGGCGGCGTCATGCAGGAGGAGCGGCCCCAGCTCGCGCTCGGCGAACGCCTGCAGCCGGGGATCGTCGCGGAGCAGGTGCAGCAGGCCTCGCAGCCGCAGGTCCGGCAGCCGGTAGAAGGCCCGGCCGCCGGGCGCCCGGGCCGCGACGGCCGCGACCTGGTCGGCCTCCAGGAACGTGCGCTGCACGCCGGTCACCGACTCCACCACCGACCCGGCGCCGATCACCTCGCCGGGCCGCAGCCGGGGCCGCAGGATCCGGGCCAGCGCGGTGAGCACGGCGTCGGCGTCGGCCCGCGCGGGCAGGGACAGCAGCGCCGCGACCCGGCTGTCGTCGAGCGCGGCGACCAGCGCCGGGACCCGCTGCTGGCGGCAGGCCTCGGCCACCGCGTCGGCCACCGAGGCGCTCCGGGCCGGCGCGGCCAGCTCCGGATCGCCGCCCCCGCCCGCCCCCGTGCCCCCGCCGCCGGCGCCGGCCCCGCCGCCCTCCGCCGTCTTGATGACCGCGGCCAGCAGGCGGCGCCCGGTCACCGGGACGCCCAGCGCCCGGGCCCGGGCCTGCGCCTCGGCCGGGTCGCCGTAGCCGTGGCCGAGGAACGCGGCCAGGATCGTCCGGTGGGCCTGGCGCTCCAGGCTCTCCCGCTGGCGGTCGAGCAGCCGCCCGAGGGCCAGCGTGGTGGCGGCGCGCTCCAGCAGGGCCAGGTCGCGGGGCGCGGGCGGCGCGCCGCGGACCATGATCAGCCGGCCCCAGTCCTGGCCGCGGGCGCCGACCACCGTGACCAGCCAGCCCGAGGCGGGGTCGTACCCGGTCCGGCCGGCCGCGGTGACGCCGCGCGACCGGGTGGCGAAGCCGGCCAGCAGCCCGGCCGCGTCCTGCGCCCCGGTGGCGCAGGCCAGCACCTGGTGGGCCAGGTTCTCCAGGATGACCGGGCAGCCGGCCAGGGTGGCCGCCTGGCCGACCACCTCCTCGGCCGGCGCCCCGGACACGGCCAGCTCGGTGAAGACCTGGTGCAGCCGCTCGGCCGCGCGCAGCTCGGCCACCTGGCTGTCGATGATCAGGCCGTGCACGGCCTCGGTGATCTCGATGAACTGGGTTTCCCGCTCGAACATGACCAGCGGCAGGCGGTGCGCCGCGGCCGCGGTGACCAGCGCGGCGGGCAGGCTCCGGGCGTAGCGGGAGCCGAGCTCCACGGCCAGCGCGCTGATGCCGACCGAGGCCAGGTCGGCCACGTACCGGGCCAGCCCGGCATCGTCATGCGGCAGCGCGATCCCGGTGGACAGCACGAGCTCGCCACCGCGCAGCAGGTGGGCGGCCTGGGCCAGCTCGATCACGTGCACCCAGCGGACCGGGCTGTCCACCCGGTCGGCCGCGGCCACCAGCCGGGGCGCGCCGCGGCGCACGGGGTCCAGGGCCAGCACCTCGGCCACAGTCGGCAGCATCTGGTTCTCCCCGGAACGTCAGGTCGGCGGCTCCTGAATTTACACACTGTCAGCCGGGTGGCCGACACTCGGCTTACAAGTTGTTACTTGGCCCCGGCCCCCGCGCGGCGGCAGACTGGGCAGGTAGGCAGCGAGCGCCGGCCGGCGACCCCGCAGACCCTGGAGGGCAGCTCGATGGACAGTGTCGCGACCGACCGTGGCACCCCCCCGAACCAGACGCACTGGATCAACGGCAAGCCGTGGACCGGCGCGCCCGGCCAGCGCGGCGACATCTACAACCCGGCCACCGGCCGGGTCGGCGGGACCGTGGACTACGCCGGGGCGGCCGAGGTGGACGCGGCCGTGGCCGCCGCCGCCGCGGCGCTGCCGGGCTGGCGGGACACCTCCGTGGTCAAGCGGGCCGGCGTGATGTTCGCCTTCCGCGAGCTGGTCCGGGCCCGCCAGGCCGACCTGGCCGCCCTGATCACCGCCGAGCACGGCAAGGTCGCGGCCGACGCGGCCGGGGAGGTGGCCCGCGGGCTGGAGGTCGTGGACTTCGCCTGCGGCATCCCGCACCTGCTCAAGGGCTCGTTCTCGGAGAACGTCTCCTCGGGAGTCGATGCGTACTCCATCCGCCAGCCGGTGGGCGTCGTCGCGGGCATCACCCCGTTCAATTTCCCGGCCATGGTCCCGATGTGGATGTTCCCCATCGCGCTGGCCTGCGGCAACACCTTCATCCTCAAGCCGTCCGAGAAGGACCCCTCCGCGTCCGGCCTGATGGCCGAGCTGCTGGCCCAGGCCGGGCTGCCCGACGGGGCGTTCAACGTGGTGCACGGCGGCAAGGTCGCGGTGGACGCGCTGCTGAGCCACCCCGGCGTCAAGGCGGTCAGCTTCGTCGGGTCGACGCCGATCGCCCGCTACGTCTCCCAGACGGCCACGGCGGCGGGCAAGCGCGTCCAGGCGCTGGGCGGGGCCAAGAACCACATGGTGGTGCTGCCCGACGCCGACCTGGACCTGGCCGCCGACGCCGCGGTCTCGGCCGGGTTCGGCTCGGCCGGGGAGCGGTGCATGGCCATCTCCGTGGTCGTGGCCGTCGACCCGGTCGGCGATGAGCTGATCGCCAAGATCGGTGAGCGCGTCGCGAAGCTGCGGGTCGGCCCCGGCGACGACGCCGCCTCCGAGATGGGGCCGCTGGTCACCCGGGCGCACCGGGACAAGGTGGCGACCTACCTGGACTCCGGCGTCGCCGAGGGAGCGGTGCTGGCCATCGACGGCCGCGGCCACCCGGTGACCGGCGACGCGGCCGACGGGTTCTGGCTCGGGCCGAGCCTGCTCGACCGGGTGACCCCGGCCATGAGCTGCTACACCGACGAGATCTTCGGGCCGGTGCTGTCGGTGGTCCGCGCGGGCAGCTACGCGGGCGCGCTGGACGTCATCAACGGCAACCCGTACGGCAACGGGACCGCGATCTTCACGAACGACGGCGGGGCGGCCCGGCGGTTCACCCACGAGGTCGAGGTCGGGATGGTCGGCGTCAACGTGCCGATCCCGGTGCCGATGGCGTTCTACTCGTTCGGCGGCTGGAAGGCATCGCTGTTCGGCGACACCCACGTGCACGGCACCGAGGGCGTGCACTTCTACACCCGGGGCAAGGCGGTGACCTCGCGCTGGCTGGACCCGAGCCACGGCGGCGTCAACCTCGGCTTCCCGACAACTCAGTAGCTGCGCTGCGGCGCGGCGCCGTAGGCTCAGGCCCCGTGATCGGAGACCTGGAGGACCCGCGCCGCAGCGACCCGCCGTTCGTGGCGGCCGAGCGGCCGATGCTGGAGGCGTGGCTCGAGCATCACCGGGTGACGCTGCTGCTCAAGGTCGAGGGGGTGGACGACGCCGGCCGCCAGGCCCGGCCGGTGCCCTCGTCGCTGCTGTCGCTGCACGGCATCGTCCGGCACATGGCCGAGGTGGAGCGCAGCTGGTTCCGCCGGGTGCTGGCTCCCGAGCCGGACCTGCCCCACCGCTGGCCCGGCGCCGACCGCGACCTGTTCCCGCTGGACGGCGCGGACTGGGCCGCCGACCTGGCCGCCTGGCAGGGCGAGTGCGCGGCCAGCCGCGCCGCGGCCGGCGGCCGGGACCTGGACGACACCGGGCTGCGGCACGGCCGGCCGTGCTCGCTGCGCTGGATCTACCTGCACATGATCGAGGAGTACGCCCGCCACAACGGCCACGCCGACCTCATCCGGGAGCTCGTCGACGGCACGGTCGGGGCCTAGCCATGTCCCCGGGCCCGGCCCCGCTCGACTGGGCCGAGTGGCACCGGCCCTACGACGATCCCGCCTCGCTGCTGTCCGGCCGGCTGCGCCGGGTCCAGGCCCACCTCGAGGCGCTGCTCGACCGCCAGCCGCCCGGCCCGGTCCAGGTCATCAGCCTGTGCGCGGGCCAGGGCCGCGACGTCATCGGCGTCCTGGAGAGCCACCCGCGCCGCGCCGATGTCCGCGCCCGGCTGGTCGAGACCGACCCCCGCAACGTCGCGCACGCCCGCCGGGCCGCCGCCGCCGCGGGCCTGGACGCGGTCGAGGTGCGGGCCGCCGACGCCGGGCTGACCGACGCCTACGCGGGCGCCGTGCCCGCTCACATCGTCGTGGCCTGCGGCATCTTCGGGAACATCACCGACGGCGACGTCCGCGCGACGGTCGCCGCCCTGCCCGGCCTGTGCGCGCCCGGCGCCGGGGTGATCTGGACCCGGCACACCCGCCCCCCGGACATGACCCCGGCCATCCGGTCGTGGTTCGCCGCGGCGGGCTTCGCGGAGGAGTCCTGGCAGGCCCCGCCCGCGACCCGCCAGGGCATCGGCCGGCACCGGCTCACCGGGCCGCCGGCCGCGTTCGCGCCGGGCCGGCGCCTGTTCGCCTTCACCGGGTTCGACGCCCAGGCCGGGCCGCCCGGGCCGGCCTAGCGAAGATTGTTTACCCGCCGGGCTGGCGCCGGCCCGGCGTCTGCAGTCTCCTGTTACATGTGATCGCCTCGGACGCGATGGCAGGACCCCGGGAACGGGCATATTCGCCAGAACGTTGGCCGCGCCCCGCCAGCCCGCTCACGGCGGCCGGCGCGGGACCTGAGCAGGGAGGTACCTGATGGGCGTAGTCGTCCGCGCGGGACTGGTCCAGCAGCACTGGACCGGTGACAAGGAGTCCATGATCGCGGCCTCGGTGGCCGCCATCCGCTCGGCCGCCTCGGCCGGGGCGCAGGTGGTGTGCCTGCAGGAGCTCTTCTACGGGCCGTACTTCTGCCAGGTCCAGGACGCCGACTACTACTCCTACACCGAGCAGATCCCGGACGGGCCGACCACCGCGCTGCTCCAGGAGGTCGCCCGCCAGCACTCGATCGTGCTGGTCGCGCCGATGTACGAGGAGGAGCAGCCGGGCGTCTACTACAACACCGCCGCGGTCATCGACGCCGACGGGACCTACCTGGGCAAGTACCGCAAGACGCACCTGCCCCAGGTCAAGGGGTTCTGGGAGAAGTTCTACTTCCGGCCCGGCAACCTCGGCTACCCCGTGTTCGACACGGCCGTGGGCCGGATCGGCGTCTATATCTGCTACGACCGGCACTTCCCCGAGGGCTGGCGGGCGCTGGGCCTGGCCGGCGCGAAGATCGTGTTCAACCCGTCGGCGACCAGCCGCGGCCTGTCGTCCTACCTGTGGCAGCTGGAGCAGCCGGCCTCGGCGGTGGCCAACGAGTACTTCATCGGCGCCATCAACCGGGTCGGGATCGAGCCGCTCGGCGACAACGACTTCTACGGCCAGTCGTACTTCGTCGACCCCCGCGGCCAGCTCATCGAGGGCGCGGCGTCGGACACCACGGACGAGGTGGTCGTCCGCGACCTCGACTTCGACAAGCTGCAGGAGGTCCGCGACCTGTGGGCCTTCTACCGCGACCGGCGCCCCGACGCCTACGGCTCGCTGACCCAGCCGTGAGCGGCCCAGCAGCGGCGAGCGCAGTACGGGCTAACACAGGGGCCGGCACCACGCTCATCACGGGCGGCACCGTCATCACCGCGACCGGGCCGGTCCAGGCCGACGTGCTGGTCAGCGGCGAGCGGATCGCGGCCATCGGGCAGCCCGGCACCGAGGTGACCGCGGCCTGGGCGGCCGGCGCGGGCACCGTCCTCGACGCGGCCGGCAAGTACGTGCTGCCGGGCGGGATCGACGGGCACACGCACATGGAGATGCCGTTCGGCGGCACCTTCGCCTCCGACACGTTCGAGACCGGGAGCCGGGCCGCCGCCTGGGGCGGCACGACCACGATCGTCGACTTCGCGGTCCAGCCCAAGGGCGGCAGCCTGCTGGCCGCGCTGGACGCCTGGCACGCCAAGGCGCAGGGCCAGTGCGCGGTGGACTACGGCTTCCACATGATCGTCTCGGACGTCAACGACACCAGCCTGAAGGAGATGACCGCCTGCATCGACGCGGGCGTGACCAGCTTCAAGATGTTCATGGCCTATCCCGGCGTGTTCTACGCGACCGACGGCGAGATCCTGCGGGCCATGCAGCAGGCGGCCCGCACCGGCGGGCTGACCATGATGCACGCCGAGAACGGCATCGCCATCGACGAGCTGGTGGCCCAGGCCCTGGCCGCGGGCCGGACCGAGCCGCTCCAGCACGGCCTGACCCGGCCCGCCGAGCTGGAGGGCGAGGCGACCGGGCGGGCCATCACGCTGGCCGCGGTGACCGGCGCGCCGCTGTACATCGTGCACCTGTCGGCGGCCGAGGCGCTGGACAAGGTGACGCAGGCCCGCGACAGCGGGCAGAACGTGTTCGCCGAGACCTGCCCGCAGTACCTGTACCTGTCGCTGGACGACCTGGCCCGGCCGGGCTTCGAGGGGGCCAAGTTCGTGGCCTCGCCGCCGCTGCGCAGCCGCGAGCACCAGGACTCGCTGTGGCGCGGGCTGCGCAGCAACGACCTGTCGGTGGTGTCGACCGATCACTGCCCGTTCTGCTTCAAGGAGCAGAAGGAAATGGGCCAGGGCGACTTCTCCAAGATCCCCAACGGCATCCCCGGCGTCGAGCACCGGATGGACCTGCTGCACCAGGGCGTCGTCGGGGGCGAGCTGTCGCTGGCCCGCTGGGTCGAGGTGGCGTCGACCACGCCGGCCCGGATGTTCGGGCTGTACCCGCGCAAGGGCGTCATCGCGCCGGGCTCCGACGCCGACATCGTCATCTACGACCCGCAGGCCCGGCAGGTCCTGTCGGCCGCCTCGCACCACATGAACGTGGACTACTCCGCCTACGAGGGCATGGAGATCACCGGCCGGGTCGACACCGTGCTGTCCCGCGGCGCCGTCATCATCTCCGGCGGCGAGTACCACGGGACCGCCGGGCACGGCCGCTTCCTCAGCCGTGAGTCCTGCCAGTACCTGACCTAGCTGATCGGGAGGAATAGCCGATGGACTTCGGGCTGGTGCTGCAGACAGATCCGCCTGCCGCCGCCGTCGTCGAGCGGATGTGCGAGGCCGAGGACCGGGGCTTCCGCTACGGCTGGACGTTCGACTCGCACGTGCTGTGGCAGGAGCCGTTCGTCATCTACTCGCAGATCCTGGCCAGCACGTCGGCGCTGATGGTCGGCCCCATGGTGACCAACCCGCTGACCAGGGACTGGACGGTCACCGCGTCGCTGTTCGCCACGCTCAATGACATGTTCGGCAACCGGACGATCTGCGGCATCGGCCGCGGCGACTCGGCGGTCCGGGTGATCAACGGCGCGCCGGTGACGCTCGCCGTGCTGCGTGACTCGATCGAGGTCATCCGCGCGCTCGGCAACGGCGAGAGCGCGGACTACAAGGGGAGCACGCTGCGCTTCCCGTGGGGCGCGTCGTCGCGGCTACCGGTCTGGGTGGCCGCGTACGGCCCGAAGGCGCTAGCCCTGACAGGTGAGGTCGCGGACGGGTTC
>DASYBB010000188.1:0-44213 GCA_036501025.1 Streptosporangiaceae bacterium | reverse complement strand
GCCTGACCGAGCACCGGGACCGGTTCGGGCCGCTGCCCCCTGGCGGCCGGGGCCTGCTGGACGCGGTCGAGGCGGCCGGCCTGACGGGGCGGGGCGGCTCGGGCTTCCCCACCGCGGTCAAGATGCGCGCGGTGGCGGCGGGCCGCGGGCCGGCGGTGGTGGTCGCGAACGGCATGGAAAGCGAGCCGGCCAGCCGCAAGGACCAGGCCCTGCTGGCGCGCGCCCCGCACCTGGTGCTCGACGGCGCGGTCCTGGCGGCCGCGGCGGTCGGCGCGGAGACCGTCCACGTGTGCGTGGACCGGGACCGGGCCGGGCAGGCCGCTGCCGTCCGGGCCGCCGTGCAGGAGCGGCGGCGGGCCGCCCCGGACCCGGTCGACATCCTGGTCCACGAGCTGCCCCGCCGGTATGTCTCCAGCGAGGAGACGGCGCTGGTGAGCTGGCTCAACGGCGGCGAGGCGCGGCCCAGGGCGACGCCGCCGCGGCCGTTCGAGCGCGGCGTCGGGCGGCGGCCGACCCTGGTCGACAACGTCGAGACGCTCGCGCACCTGGCGCTCATCGGCCGGTACGGGCCGGACTGGTTCCGCGCGGCGGGCGACGCCGACGCGCCGGGCACGATGCTGGTCACCGTGGCCGGGGCCGCCGCCGACCCGGGCGTGCATGAGATCGAGGGCGGGACGCCGGTCGGCGACGTCCTGGCCCGGGCCGGCGCGGCCGGCGGCGCGGTGCTGATCGGCGGCTACTTCGGCACCTGGCACACCGTCGCGCAGGTCGCCGGACGGCCGCTGACCGCGGCCGGCCTGCGTCCGGTGGGCGGCTCGCCGGGCGCCGGGGTGCTGTACGTGCTGCCCGACGGCTGCTGCGGCCTCGCGGCCGCCGCGCGCATCCTGCGGTACCTGGCCCGGCAGGGCGCGCAGCAGTGCGGGCCGTGCCGGCTCGGGCTGCCGGCCATCGCCGCCGACCTGGAGCAGCTGGCGGCGGCCCGGCCGGAGGCCGGCCTGCTGGCCCGGCTGGACCGGCGCCTGGGCGTGATCCCCGGCCGCGGCGCCTGCCGGCACCCCGACGGGGCTGTCCGCATGGCGGCCTCGGCCCTGGCCGCGTTCGCGGCGGATGTGCGGGCGCACGCCGCCGGGCACCCGTGTGCGGCGGCCGTGCGTCGCGGCCCGCCGCCGGACGGGCTGCCAGTCCCCCAGCCGGACCCGGACGGGGCGTGGCGGTGACGCGGCGGCTGCGGCTGGACCGCACGGCGTGCGCCGGGCACGGGCTCTGCGCCGACCTGCTGCCCGAGCGCATCAGCCTGGACGAGTGGGGATTCCCGATCATCTCCGGCGACGTGCCGCCGGGGCTGGCCGCCCACGCCCGGCGGGCCGTCCGGGCCTGCCCGGTCCTGGCCCTCCGCCTGACCCGGGCCGCCGGGCCGGCGAGCGGCATCAGGAGCGCGTGACCGGAAGTGGATCTTCCCCCGCGGCCGGGCGGCGGTGTATGCCTGAACTGTGGCGATAACGGAGAACGACGCGGCGGCGGAGATCATCGAGGAGCGGGGCCTGCGGGTCCCCATGCGGGACGGGGTGCGGCTGTCGGCCGACGTGTGGCGCCCGGCGACCAGTGACCGGGTCCCGGTCCTGGTCTGCCGGACCCCTTACGGCAAGGAGATGGCCGCGCTGATGGCGGCCCCGGCCGAGCTGGCCGGGGCCGGCTTCGCGGTGGTCGTGCAGGACTGCCGCGGCCGGTTCGAGTCCGAGGGCGAGTGGACCTACGTCCACGCCGAGGTGGACGACGGGTACGACACCGTGGAATGGGCGGCGGCGCAGCCGTGGTCGAACGGGCGGGTCGGCCTGTTCGGCGCCTCCTACATGGGCAACACGCAGTGGCTGGCGGCCGTGGCCCGGCCGCCGCACCTGGCGGCGATGGCCCCCGAGTGCTGCTCGGCCGACTACTGGGCCGCGTCGTTCGGGCCCGGCGGCGCGCTGCGGCTGGCCCTGCGGATCGGCTGGACGGCGTCGGTCATCGCCGGGATGGCCCCGCAGTGGGGCATCGCCGACCCGCTGCTGGACCAGGTCCGGGACTCCGGCCTGGCCGTGCGCAACGCGATGGCCAGCGGCGACGCGGCCGGCGTGCGGGCCGCGAAGGAAGACGCCAAGAAGGTACTCGACGACGTCTACCGGATCCGGCCGATCCGCGGCAATCCGCTGTGGCACGACCGGGCCACCTGGCTGGACGAGATCTTCGCGCACGAGGACCGCGACGACGCCAACTGGCGGCGGATCAACCCGGCCACGTCCTACGACGTGCTGGACCTGCCCGCCGTGCACGTGGGCGGCTGGTACGACATCCACCTGGACGGGATCCTCGGCAATTTCACCGGGATGCGGCGGCAGGCCCCGACCGCCCGGGCGCGGGCGGCGCAGCGCCTGATCGTCGGGCCGTGGTCGCACTGGTCGCCGGCGGTCCCGGTGGTAGGCAGCGTGGACTTCGGCCCGGCTGCGGTGCTGGACGTGACGGCCATGCGCCAGGAGTGGTTCCGGGCCTGGCTGCAGGACGGGCCGGAGCCGGGCTGGGCGCCGGTCCGGCTGTTCGTCATGGGCGAGAACGCCTGGCGCGACGAGCAGGAATGGCCGCTGGCCCGGACCCGGTACGCGTCCTGGTACCTGCAGCCCGGCGGCGGCCTCGGGCCGGGCGAGCCGGGCGACGGCGCGGCGGCCGACACCTTCACCCATGACCCGGCGGATCCGGTCCCGACGATCGGCGGGCGGCTGCTCGGGGTGGGCGAGTTCGCGGGGCCGTATGACCAGCGGGCCATCGGCAACCGGCCCGATGTGCTGGCCTACACCTCGGCCCCGCTGGCCGAGGCGACGGAGCTGACCGGGCCGGTCCGGGCCGAGCTGTGGGCGTCGACCGACGCGCCGGACACGGACTTCACGGCGGTGCTCATGGACGTGCATCCCGACGGCACGTCGCTGAACCTGTGCGCGGGAACGGTGCGGGCGCGGCACGCCGGCCATCCGGCGCCGCTCGAGCCGGGCGCGGTCTACCAGTTCGCGATCGACCTCGTCGCGACCAGCATTGTCCTCCCGGCCGGGCACCGGCTCCGTGTCCACGTCTCGTCGAGCAGCTTCCCCGAATGGGAGCCCAACCCCGGCACCGGAGCCCCGCTCGGCACCGACACCGACGCCGACCTGCGCGTCGCCCACCAGGCCATCTACCACGACCGCCAGCACCCGAGCCGCCTGATCCTGCCTGTCATCCCGCGCTGAGGCCGGCCGGGGTGCCCGCGCTGGGCGACGCGGCCGAGCCCGGGCGGCCGAGTACGACCGGGTGTACGCGGCGGTCGCGCGTGACCCGCTCGCGCTCGACCTGCATCGCCGGGCTCTCGGCGCGGAGTATCCCGACGGCATCGACGTCACGTCGTCTCGATCATGACCGGCAACGCTCACGCCACGGCCGTCCAGCCCGCCCTGGAGCGCAGGTGGGCGGACGCGCTGGCATGGTTCGACGCCCGGACGGGGACCAGCGTCCTCGGGGTGCGCGGCCGGGCTGACACGGTAGAAGAAGTCAGTGAGCTGATCGCGCGATACGGCGTCGAGCCGGAGCGCTGGTACGGAGCCTGGCTGTTCGTCGACTGGCTCGAATTCGGCGGAGCGACGCTTGACCCGGGTGACACGAAGGAGGTCGAGGCGATCGCCGCGGTCGAGCTTGAGACAAGCCGCCGGGACCCTTACCGCCAGCTCAGCCGCGCCTTTCATCTCGTCGGACGCAAGCGCCCGGGCTAGCCCGGATCCGAGCAGGGAGACCTCAGCCCCGCCGGCCTCAATGCCGTGGACCGGCATACTGGACTGATGACAGGCTCCCAATCGGGGCCTGTGCTCAGGCCAGTTCGATTGAGGAGGCTCGTTGCCCCGCACGGCGGCGCCGGTCAACTTCACGCTCAGCCTGCAGGGGCCGACGGGATCGGCGGCCAGCAGGCTGGCGCGCGCCCTGACCGAGGCGATCGCGTGCGGCCAGCTGCACGACGGGGACCGGCTTCCGTCGAGCCGGGCGCTGGCGGCGAGCGTGTCGGTGGCGCGGTCGGCCGTGGTGAGCGCGTACGAGGAGCTGACCGCGGCCGGGTTCCTGGCCGCCCGGCCGGGCGGCCACACCTACGTCGAGCACGGCGCGGCCGCGGCGTCGCGGGCGGGCGCCTTCGGCGCGCCGCTGCCGCCGCCGGCCCGGCCGCCGGGGCCGCCGCCCCGGCCGGTCACCTATGACCTGCGGCCGGGGCTGGCCGACATCCAGCTGATCTCCGAGCGGGACTGGACCCGGGCGATGCGGCTGGCGGCCGCCCCCGCGCGCGAGCCGGACGAGGCCGACGACGGCCCGCACCGCACGGTCCGTGGCGCCCACGAGGACGTGCGGTACCAGCTGAGCGGCTACCTGCGCCGCGCCCGCGGGCTGGCCGTCGACCCCGCCGACGTGTTCCTGTTCCCGAGCGTGGCCGTGGCCCTCGGCGCGGTCGCGGCGGTGGCCGGCCTGGACGGCCGCCAGGTCGCCTTCGAGGACCCCGGCTACGCCAAGGCGCGGCTCGCGCTGGCCGGCGCCGGCGCGCGCATCCGCCCGGTGCCGGTCGACGACGACGGCATCCGGACGCGCGACCTGCGCCGCGCCGACCGGGCCGTCTACGTCACGCCCGCGCACCAGTACCCGCTGGGCGGCCGGATGCCGGTGTCGCGCCGGGCGCAGCTGCTCGACTGGGCCGCCGCCCACGGTGCGCTGGTGCTCGAGGATGACTATGACGGCGAGTTCCGCTACGGCGTCCCGCCGCTGACGCCGCTGCGCAGCATGCCCGCCGCGGCCGACCGGGTCGTCTACCTGGGGACCAGCTCCAAGGTCCTGTCCGACGTCCTGCGGGTCTCGTGGGCGGTGCTGCCGGGCCGGTTCCGCGACGCGATGTGGCGGCACCTGAACGAGTCCGGCGACTTCGTCAGCCAGGTGTCGGCCGCGCTGCTGGGCAGCTACATCGCGACCGGCGCGCTGACCCGGCACCAGGCCCGCGCGATGCGCACCTACAGCGCCCGGCAGGCCCGGTTCGTCGCCGCGTGCCGGGCGCACATCCCCGGCGTCCAGGCCCTCGGCATCGAGGCCGGGCTGCACGTGGTCCTCACCTTCGGCGCCCGCGTGGACGACCGCGCGCTGGCCGAGGGGCTGGCCGGCGCCGGGCTGGCGTGCACCCCGCTGTCGGTGTACTACGCGGAGCCGGAGGCGGCCGCGCGGACCGGGCTGGTGTGCGGGTACTCACGGCTGCCGGAGACCAGGGCCGACGACGCCGCGCGCCTCATCGCGCGGGCGGCCGCCGCGGGCGGCGCGGGCGGGAGTCGCGGCACGGGCGCGGGCGGCCGCCGCGCCGAGCCGGGCGAGGTGACCGGGACGGTGCGGTAACCAGGGTGCGGTAACCAGGACGGTGCCGGAACCGGGACGGTGCGGTAACCAGGACGGTGCCGGAACCGGGACGGTAACCGGGACGGTCAGGTGACCGGGCCGCCGGCGTGGCCCAGGGCGCTCAGGATCGACGGCGGAACCGGGGTTCCGGGCGTGACCCGCTGCGCCGGGAGCGGGCTCCCGTAGGCGGTCGCGACCGGCAGGACGCCGGTCCACACGGCCGGATCAATGTCCTCCTCGGGCTCCCCGGGGCCGCCCTCCCGGACCTTGACCGTCCACTGGCCGTCGGTGATGTCCATGGCCAGCGCGGCCGTGGCCGCGACCTGCTTCTTGGTGTGCGGCGGCACCTCGGCCGCGCGACCGGGCATCAGCCGCTCCGAGATGGCGGTGAGCGCCGCGACGGCCTCCTCGCCGGTGAGCTGCACCAGCGCGCCGTGCACGACGGCCGACCGGTAGTTGGCGCTGGAGTCGAACAGGGTGGGCCCGTAGACCCAGCCGTCGAGCAGCGTGACGCACAGCGCCGCCGGGGCGCCGGCCGCGACATGGCGCAGCGCGCCCGCCCCGACCGAGCCGTGCAGCAGGACCCGGTCGCCGGCCCGCCCGTAGAGCATCGGGACCACCCACGGCCGGCCGCCGACGACGGTGCTCAGGCTGCCCACGTGGTTCCCGGCATCGAGCACGGCGTCCAGGTCGGCGCGGTCGCTGCGGGCGCGCTCGCGGTGCCGCTTGATCAGGTCAGGGCTCAGCGTCATGGCTCACGATCCTCGCCGGCCCGGGCTCGCGCGGGCGAGACCGGTATATCCCCAGCTGGCCGGCCAGAATGCGGCGCGCGAGCCCTGGCCGGCCCGGTGCGCCGCCGCGCCGGGACGGTCCGGTGCCGGCAGCGCCACGTTTCGCCGGGTAATAACCTCCGCTCAGGCGGCGGGCGGCGCGGGGAACCCGCCCACGGCGCTCTCGTAGGCCCGGGCCACGCGCAGGCACATGTCGTCCTCGAAATGGCGGGCGACGATCATCAGGCCGACGGGCAGGCCGCCGGCCAGGCCCGCGGGCACCGAGATGGCCGGGTGGCCGCTGACGTCGATCGGCGCGGTGTTGACGATCATCTCCAGGGAGCGGGCCAGCTGCTCCTCGCGGCTGGCGCCGGGGCCCGGGATCTCGGAGGCGGTGATGGGCAGCGTCGGCATGACCAGGACGTCTGCGCTGGCCAGCGCGGCGTCGTAGGCGGCGGTGAGCTCGAAGGCGAGGTTGCGGGCCATCGCGTAGTGCCGGCCGTCGCCGCGGTCGATGGCGTACCGGCCGCACAGCGCGGTCAGCTTCAGCGTCTCGGCGAGCTCCGCGGCGCGCGCCCGGCGGCCCGCGGCGTAGTGCGCGATGAGCTCGGGGTCATAGCGGCCCTGGGAGTTCATCCCGTAGCCGTTGCCGTCGATCATCTGCGCGGTCGCGCCGTCGGTGGCGATCACGTTCCAGACGTGCAGCCCGTCGCGGTGCCACGGGATGCTCACCTCGGAGATGAGCGCGCCCGCGCCGGCCAGCGTGCCGATGGCGGCCCGGACCACCTCGTCGACCCCGGGCTGGGACAGGCCGGGGATGCCGAACCCCTCGGAGACGACCGCGACCCGCAGCCCGGCCACGCCCGCGTCCAGGCCGGTCAGGTAGTCCGCGGCGGGCGCGGCCGCGCGCTGGCGCGGGTCGAGCCCGTCCGGCCCGGCCAGCACGCCGAGCATCAGCGCCGCGTCCCGCACGGTGCGGGTGATCGGCCCCAGGTGGTCCAGGGTGTTCTCGATCGGGAACGCGCCGGTGTAGGGGACCAGGCCGTAGGTCGGCTTGTGGCCGACGGTGCCGCAGAACGCGCTGGGGATCCGGACCGAGCCGCCCTGGTCGCCGCCCATGGCCAGGTCAACCTGGCCGGCCGCGACCAGCGCCGCGCTGCCGCTGGACGAGCCGCCCGCCGACCGGGACCGGTCCCACGGGTTGCGCACCGGGCCGGTCCGCGAGGTGTGGCTGCCGCCGGAGAAGCACAGGTCCTCGCAGACGGCCTTGCCCGTGATGGTGGCCCCGGCGTCGAGCAGGCGGGTGACGACCGTGGCGTCCCGGCGCGGGACGAAGCCCTCGACGGTGGCCGACCCGTTCATCATCGGGATGCCGCCCACCTCGATGTTGTCCTTGATCGCGACGGTGCGCCCGGCCAGCGGGCCGGCGCCCGTGCCGGTGATCGCGGTCCGGATGTACCAGGCGCCGAGGTCGTTGGCGGCCGCGTCGGGCCACTGGCAGGGCCGGACGGGCGCGTCGGTGACGGTGGCCAGGTACAGCCGCTCGACGGTGTCGTAGGAGGCGAGCGCGCCGGTCACCAGGCCCCGGAACGCCTCGATGTCGGGCGCTCCCAGGCCGAGCCGGTACCGTTCCGCGATGGCGGCGAGGTCGTCATTGGTCGGCGGGGTGAGGGGCATGCGGTCTCCCGGCTGTTGCGACAAGTCGGCCTATCGCATGCTAACCGGCGACCTGCTGCCGCCCCCGGGCGTCCCAGCCGTCCCGCCCGCTCCGGGGGTCCCCGCCCCGCCGCCGGGGTGCGTCAGGCCCGGTCACTCCGAGCTGCGCAGCCAGGCCAGGACGGCGAGCACCCGCCGGTTGGTCTCCTGGCTGCCGGTCAGGCCGAGCTTGACGAAGATGCGCGCGACGTAGGACTCGATGGTCTTCTCGGCCAGCTGCATGAGGCCGGCGATCCCGGCGTTGGAGCGGCCCTCGGCCATGTGCTGCAGGACCAGGCCCTCGCGCTCGGTGAGGTTGTCGAGCCGGCTGAGGTGACGCTGGCGGTCCAGCAGGCGCGCGATGAGCGCGTCGTCGACGACGGACTCGCCGCGCCGGACCCGCTCCAGCGCGTCGCGCAGGGCGGCGGCGTTGTCGACCCGGTCCTTCAGCAGGTAGCCGCGGTGGCCGGTGCCGGCGGAGAACAGCCGGGTCGCGTAGGCCAGCTCGGCGTAGGCGGACAGGACCAGGATCCCGGTGCCGGGATGACGCTCGGCCAGCTGCTCGGCCGTGCGCAGGCCCTCGTCGGTGAAGGTCGGGGGCATCCGGACGTCGAGGATGGCGGCGTCGACCGGGTCCCGCGCGGCGCGGGCGAGCAGTTCCTCCCCGGTGTGGGCCGAGATCGTGATCTCCAGGCCGAGCCGGCCGAGCTGCATCTCCAGGCCCTCGCGGAACAGGGCCGAGTCCTCGGCGATGCCTACGCGCACGGGATCCGGGCCTCGATCCGCGTGCCCTGGCCGGCCGGGCTGTCGATGTCCACCTCGCCGCCCACGCCGCGGACCCGGTCGATCACCCCGCGCAGGCCCAGGCCGGCCGCCGGGCAGGCGCCGCCCCGCCCGTCATCGGCGACGCTGATGACCAGGAAGCCGTCGGCGCGCTCGCCGCGCACCGTGATGGCGCGGCCGCCCGCGTGCTTGATCGCGTTGCTCACCGACTCGGCGATCAGGAAGTACGCGGTGATCTCCGCCGCCTCGCCGAACCGGCCCGGCGGCAGGTCGACCCGGACGGGAATGGCGTGCCGCTCGGCCATGGACGCGACGGCCTCGGCCAGCCCGACCTGGCTGAGCACCGCCGGGTGGATTCCGTGCGCCAGGTCGCGGAGCTCGTCGAGGACCTGGCCCAGCTCGCTCCGGACCCGGGCGATGACCGCCTGCGCCCGCGGGTCGCCGACGTCGGACTCCGCGGCGGCCAGCATGATCTTGAGCCCGAGCAGCCGCTGCTGGGTGCCGTCGTGCAGGTCGCGCTCCAGCCGGCGGCGCGCCTCGGCGCCGGCCTCGATGATCCGCAGCCGCGAATCCCGGACCTCCTGCAGCTGCGCCCGCAGGGCGGCTTCCAGGTGCGCGTTCTCCAGGGCGAACGAGCTGGCCGCGAGGGCCGCCCGGATCAGGTCGTCATGCGGTGACAGGGACGGGTCGGCGACCACGACCGCGAGCTGCTCGCCCGAGCTGGCCATGATCGGCAGCACGAGCCGGCCGCGGTGGCTGCTGCCCGGCTCTGGCCCCAGCTCGCCGGCCCCGGCCGCGGGCCGGGTCTCCGCGGGCCAGCTCAGCACCTCCAGGTCGGGATCCTCGAAGATGGCCCGCAGCGCGCTCGCCACGGACGGCGCCCGGGCCGGGCCGCTCAGGTGCAGCAGCAGGTCGACGATCCGGGTGCGGGCGAACCGGCGCTGCATGATCGAGATCACGAAGGCGGCCGGCACCCCGATCTGCGCGTAGGACTCCACCGTGTAGATCCGCTCGAGCGTCGCCGGGCTGGCGGACAGGACCGTGGCCGCTAACTCGAAGATCGTGGCGGCGCAGATAGCGGAGGCGGCCACGGCGACCGGCAGGGCGAGCCGGCGCGAGATGCCGCGCGACGACTTCCACCGGCGGAGCCACATCAGCATGTAGATGACGGCGAAACCGATCCCGCCCGCGGCGGCGACCTGGGAGATGGCTATGGCCAGCGGCCGGTCCGGCAGCAGGCTCGGCCACCAGGCGCCGGCCGCGAAGCCGTTCCACTGGGGCCGCGAGGTGAGGATGCTGGTGATGTCCCCGGCCAGGAACCAGCCGAGCACGGTGACGAAGAACCGGCGCCCGGCCCGCATCTCGCCGGGGGCGTACGGATAGCAGAACATCGCCCAGGAGGCCAGGACAATGCCCAGTGAGCTGGCCGGGACCGAGATCAGCGGCAGCGGCCCGACCGCCCAGCCGTTCAGCCAGCCGGCCGTCAGCAGGGCACTTGACCCCATCAGCATGATCGCGGGGCGCTGCTGGCCGGGCTCGTCGAGCAGCAGGATGCCCGCGGCTAGCGCGGCCAGCGACAGGAACTCGTTCCCGAGGGCCAGTAACGGCTGGCCCTGCCACATGGGCCAGAACGCCACGGTGGTGAGGACGGCGCCGGGCGGGAAGATCAGCCCGTAGCGCAGCAGCAGCGGCGGCCACTGGCGCACGCTCAGCGGGCGCGCCCGGCGCAGCGTCATGGCGAGACTCACGCCGGATAGTCTGGCCGCCCGCGCGGCGGACGTCTACCGGCGCCGCCCGCCGCGGGAGGCAGGGCCGCCCGGGGCGGCGATTCAGCGGCGGGCCAGGATCAGGCGGAACTCGGCCTCGCCATGGTCGGCCAGCGAGCCGAGAACGCCGGCGCCCGCCGGGTCCCGGATGCCCCAGTAGGCCAGGTCCACCGGGATCGAGCCGGCCACCTGGAGGTCGGGCCCGTCGCGGCGGGCCGAGAGGGTGACGGTCACCGGGCACGCCGTCCCGTTGAGCGACAGGAAGCCGGCCGCCCGGCGAGTGATGACCGCGCCGGAGCTGAACGCGCGGCTCAGCGTGGCCACTTCCGTCAGGTGGAACGTCGCGACGGGATGCTGGCGGCTGCGCAGGCTCAGGGCGAGCTGCGGCTGCGGGCGGCCGTCGACCCTGATGGCGGTCAGCCCGATGCGGAGCTGGGCGCTGGTCACCCAGTCGCCGGACACGACGACGGTGCCCGTGACGGCGCCGGTCCGGCCGACGACGTCGTGCCCGATGCCCACGGCGCTGGCCCGGACGCGGAAGCCGGCCAGCGAGCCGGGCGCGACGCTCCAGGTGCCGCTGACCGGCCCGACCGGACGGGCCGCGGCCGACCGGGGCAGCGCCAGCGGCGCCGCGGCCGGCGGGCTCACGACGAAGTAGACCGACGCGGCCAGCAGGGCGAGGACCGGCACGGCCGCCGCGGCCACGACCCACCGCCACCGGCCCCGCCGGGGCCGTAAGGCGCCGTGCGGGCTCTGACAGTGGGTGCGGAAGTCAGCCAGCGTCATCCCGATTCCGTTCTGGAAACGGCCCGGCCGGGCTGGCCCAGTCCCAGCCTGGCCGGGCTTTTCCCATCATCCCCGACGACTGGGAAAATGTGCTGACTTTTTCCTCTGGAGTAGCTGGAAGTTCGCGCCGGCCGCTCGCCTCAGAAGGCCCCCGGCGGCGCCCCGCCGCGGCTCCGCTGAGCGTGGCCTCGATCCGGTCGATGAACGCGTCCACGTCGGCCGGCCGGTAGCCCGGCCGGCCGAAGTGGCGCGGGAACCGGCTCCCGCTGGACTGGCCTGTCATGGCGACATTCCCGCCCGCGGCCCCGTTTCGGATGGTTCGGCTGCGGACTGCTCAGTTTCCCGGGCGCATCGGGCGAAACCGGCGGACGGGCGTCTAGGCTGGCGGGCGTGTCGGAGACCGGGTGGCTGCGCGCCCAGGCCGTCGGCTGGTCGCTGCCCCGGCGCGGCGGCGCGCTCGGCCCGGTGATGGACGGGTTGAGTTCGTGCAGGCCGACCCGATCCGGGCGCCGGCCCGGGCGCAGGACCTGATCCTGCGGCACCGGGTGACGGGCTACCGGGCCGGGGACCTCGAGCGGCACTACCCGTCCCTCGACCTCGACGAGGACTACCTCTACGCCTACGGGTTCACCGCGCGGCGGCTGCGCCCGCTGCTGTACCCGCGGCACAGCCGGCACAGCGCCGACGGGCGCTACGTGCCGGCCGGGCGGGAAGCCGAGGTGCTGGCGTTCGTGCGCGAGCGCGGGGTGGTGCACCCGCGCGACGCGCAGGCCCACTTCGGGCACGAGCGGGTGGCGAACGACTGGGGCGGCGCCTCGTCGGCGACCACCCGCGAGCTGGAGCGGCTGCGCCATCACGGCCTGCTGCGGGTGGCCGGCCGGGTGGGCGGGATCCGGCGGTACGAGGCGGCGCCGCCGCCGGGTGACCGGCTGGACCCGGCCGGCCGGGTCCGCGCGCTGGTGCTGCGGGTCGCGCGCACGCTCGCCCCGGTGACCGAGGCCACGCTCAGCGTGGCGGTGAGCCGCCTGGTCATCTGGGCGGCCGTGCCCGGCGCCCGGCCGGGCGGGCGGGCGGTGATCCGGGACCTGCTGACGCGGGGCGAGCTGGCCGCCCGCGACGCCGGCGGCACCCGCTACGTGTGGCCGGCCGACCTGGTCCCGGTCGAGGCGGACGCCCCGGCGCGGGTGTCGATCCTGGCGCCGTTCGACCCGGTGGTGTGGGACCGCCTGCGGTTCGGGCAGCTCTGGGGCTGGGACTACCGGTTCGAGGCGTACACGCCGGCGGCGCGGCGGGTGCTGGGGTACTACGCGATGCCGCTGCTGTGGCGGGACAAGGTGATCGGATGGGCCACCTGCGAGGACGGGGCCGTGCGGGTGGGCTACGCCGGGCCCGCGCCAGCGGGCCGCGCGTACGCGGCGGCGCTGGGCGCGGAGATCGCCCGGCTGAACCGGTTCCTGCGCCGCTAGCGCGCGCCGGGATCAGCGACGTTCCGGTTGTGCGGGGTGAGCAGGTGCGGCGCGGTGTCCGGTTCCTCGATCCCGAAGCTGATGATGCGCTGCGGGTGGATGCGGATGATCGAGCCGTCGACGTCCTCTGTCGTGCCGCCCGGCGCGGCGATGGCCTCGGCCCGGCCGCGGATCTCCAGGCACCGGACCCGCCACGGCTGGACCGAGGCGACATCATCGACGACGAAGGCGACCCGGCCGTTGCCGGCCACGTTGCGGAACTTGCGGCTGGCCGACATGTGGTAGCCGCTGATGTCGATGGTCCCGGCGCCGGGGTTGTAGCGGAAGCCGACGGGGCTCACCTGGAGGGTGCCGTCGGGCTGGGCGGTGGCGAGGCGCCCCAGGCGCTGGCCGGCGAGGTACTCGAGTTCTCCGGGAGTGAAGGTCATGCCCTCGACCGTAGGGCCCGAAGTGCGGTTGAGGTCAAGGGCATTCCGGTGGCGTCAGTCGTCGTGCCGGGGCATGGCGATGAGCCGGACGCTCAGCTCGGTCTCCTCCGGGGCACGGAACCCGCTGTCGGTCTGCCTGAGCCCGCCCGGCGCCGTGCTCATCGCCCGGCGCCGCACCTGACGGGCCAGGTCCTCGAAGACGGCCTGGTCCCAGCCGGCCACCAGGTGCGGCTCGACGGCCAGCCGGGCCAGGAGCGTGATGACGCCCGTGCTGCCCTCGCTGACCTGAGACCGCGCGTACCAGACTTGCCACTGCACCGGCCGGGACCCGTCGGCCACCAGGTCCGGGAGCATGTCCCGGAGCGAGTCCAGCACGGCCAGCGTCATCCCGGCCCGGTCCGGCAGCCGCACCTGCACCCGCAGCACCGGCTCGGGCCGGGCCAGCCCCAGGTCCGTCTCGCTCTGCAGCTGATTCAGGCACACGGTGACACCGGCCCCCGGCCGGCCGGCGCCGAGACCCGCGGCCGGGCCGGCCGGTCCCGGCGTGCCCTCGTAGGCGACGAGGACGCAGACGGCCTTTCCGTACAGGTGCGCGTAGGTCAGCCCGGCCAGGCGCAGCCCGCCCGCTAGGGTCCGCGTGATGCCCCGCTCGACGCCCGCGCGCGCATCCGCGCACATCGCGATGACCCGCCAGGCCTTCTCGTCCGGCCCGCCGGCGCCCCGCGGCCCGGCCGTCATGATGTCCATGTCACTGGCGAGGACGAGTCCGGGCCGCGCCGGCCGGGCGCCGGGCCGCGGGTTCAGTATCCGCAGTGGTCCGTCCGGGACCGTCCGCACGGCCACGACCAGCCCGTCTTCCGGCGGCTGGTCAGTTCCCGGGGCGCCCGTGGTGACCCGGCCGATCGCGTCGAGGAACGGGCCGAGCTGCCCGATCTCGTTGTCGTGCAGGGCGACCCGGATCCGCGCCCAGAGCAGGCCGGGATACCCGGCGGCCGGCGGTGGCACGGGCAGCTGGGCATCCAGCACGACCAGCCGGCCGCTGGCCGCCGCATCGAGGATGACGCTGACCGGATGCTCGGCCACCGGCCGCAGGCAGCGGTCCCGGGGCAGCCCAGCGAAGATCTCGACGCTGGCGATCCCGTCCTCGATCGGCGCCAGCCGGTCCGGCTCGAGCTTCACCGCGGTGGCCTCCGACTTGCTCACCCAGTCGGCCTTCGGCTCCTCCCGGAACACCACGAACGTGACGGACTGCCGGGCCGTGCCGGACCGCTGCAGAGCCAGAACGCTGGCGTCCTCGGGAACCGCCTCCCGCAGATCGCCGGAGTGGCTCAGCTCGAGCACGGCCGGCTGATCGCCATCGGGCGCGTCGGCCTCGAGCATGATCCCGGTGACCGGCAGCCGCTGGCCGAGCCGGAGCAAGTTGCGTGCTCGCACGGCCACGGGCAGCACGGCGGCACTCCCGCCCGGCGGGGGCGGCGCAGCGGCCAGCTCGCCGGGATCGACGGCCGGCCGGGCGCCGCTGAGCAGGTCCCGCAGGCTGGCCGACGAGTCGCGCTGCCAGATCATGTAGCCGAAGGCCGGCCGGCCGATCAGCAGCGCGCTGGCCGTGGCGCCACGCCACCAGCCGCTGTGCAGCACCTCGCCGGGGGCGTAGTTCGGCGCCTCGGAATGCAGCGACAGGCCGCTCGTCGCCGCCGCGGGCGAGACCTGCAGGCCGTGTTCCCAGCCCCGGCGGATCTGGAGCAGCTGGGCTATCGCGAGCTGGAGGGCAATGGCGCCCGCCGCCCAGCCGACGGGCCAGACGCCCGACACCGAGAAGGCCAGGGCGACGGCGAGCAGGACCGACGGCAGCACGGTGGCCACGATGAGGAGGCTGCCGGCCCCGGACAGCAGGCCGTGCAGCGTCGACCGGTCGGAGCGCTCGATCCGGCCCGCCTGGACGGCCGAGAACAAGGTCAGCACGAACGCCAGGACATCGGCGCTGACCTGCGAGTTCTTCCACCCGAGCAGGGACGTGGCCAGGAAGAAGCCGAGCACCACCGCCATCAGCAGGCTGCTCATCCGGCTGGAGAACCGGGCGATGGAGAAGTACTCGGCGTCGGTCACCGCGACGTTGACGTGGATCGTGGCCTTGACCGGCGCGCCGCGCCGGGACCGGTCCTCGATCATGCTCGTCTTGGTCACCACGGTCCCCAGGCCGAGCTGATCGCAGGAGCTGCACCGCAGCAGCGGCTGGTCCAGCCATTCCCCGTCGGCCCAGGCCTCGGCCAGCGCGGTACGGGCCTCGGCGTACGCGACCGGGCCCGCCAGCAGGCCAAGCTCCCGGCGCAGCATCACGAGCTTCCGGTGGAGGGCGACGGTCTCATCCGGGTCGGCCGCCTCGTGCCCGGCCGCCCCGGGCCCGGCCGGCGCCGGAGCGGATGCCACCCGGTGCTCGCGCATCGACTCGATGGCCGCGCCGGCCATGGCGGTCGCCAGGTCCGCGATGGACCGGTGCAGGGCCGGCGGCCGGTCCGCCGCCTGCTCGTCCAGGAGCTGGCCCATCAGCTGCCGGAGATGCCCGAACGGCGGGGGCGGGCTGACCGTGACCTCCAGCTCGGCCGGCGGCCGGGACGGGTCGAAGGAGACCCCGGCCGGCAGGTCGACCCGGACCTGGCGGTCAGCGTCGGCCGACGGCAGCAGCAGGTCGACGTCGATCCGGGCGCGCGGCAGGAGCCAGTTCCAGGTGCGCCAGTGCAGCCAGGTCCAGTTGCCCGGACGGCTCCAGGCCCCGGTCTGCGGATCGCGCAGCCGCCACCGCGGCGGCCGCTCCCCCGCCATGCCCCGGCTGGGCAGCTTCAGGGTCAGGACAGCCGGCGTGCGGTTCCGGCGCACCGCTACCACCACGACCGCCGACTTGGCCAGTGCCTGCAGCACCATCACCGCCCGCTGGGTGAGCAGGACCGCCGAGGCCGTGCCGTCCACGCCACCGCCGCCGGCCGCGAGTTCCGCAGGCTCACCCGCACCGGCGGGCCCGCCGCCGTGGCCGGGGGCGGCGGCCCGCTCGAGCAGCTGGGCGTACCAGCTCAGCAGCACTCCCAGCCCGTGCCGGGCGGTGCTCAGGCGGGACGCGCCGGGCACCGTCTCCGGCTCGCCGCGCCGGGAGTCAGGCTCCTCGGGCGGGAGGGATGCCCCGGAGCGCAGGAGCCGGTAGATGGCCGCCGACAGCACCAGCCGGTGGTCGCGCGTGGCGGCAAACCCGGCCACGGCCGCCCTCGGCAGCCGGGTCGACGCGATGTTGACGATGATCTCGGCCAGGGCGGCCGAGATCCGGTGCCTGACTTCGGCGCCCGCCATCGTCGGCAGCGGCGTCCCGCTGTCATCGGTCACCGTCATGGTCCCGAACGGGTCGGGCTCGGGCCACGGCTGCCCTTGTTCTTTCAGCGGCGGCGGCAGCACGAACACCGGCAGCCAGAGGCGCCCGGACCGGTAGCGGAACGCCTCGTGCGTGATCCGGTCTAGGTCGACGTCGATCCGAATCGTCGTGTCCACCGCGCGGCGCTGCGAGATGTCGATGATCTCCGAGGTAGCGCGCGCCCATTCGTTATTGGCGATGAGGTAAAGCAGCTCGCAGCCTAACTCGGAATCGCGGCCGTAATTCGCTTCCTGCCAGCTGAATTCCTCAGGCGTGACCCGCTCGACCAGTCGGCGCAGCTCGTTGGCCGTGCCCAAAATGGCTTCGCTCATATCCGACCGCCCCCTGCGCACATGCTGACACAACCGGCCGAATACCTCCAGCCGGGCACCAGCGGCCAGTCACGGCGCGCACAGACAATGTACGAGAATTGCGGCGATTTAGGGATACCTGCGGCGGCCGGGCCTCAGGGGACGACGATGACCGGCCACTTGCCGGCGCGGACCAGCCGGGTGGCCAGTGATCCGACAACCCGGTGCCCGGCGTGCTCGGAGGTGCCGACGACCACCGCGTCGGCGCGCTCGGCGGTGGCGATCCGGGTCAGCTCGGTGAACGGGTCACCGGTGACCGGGCGGAACTCGGCGTCGATCCCGGCCTCGGCGGCCCGGCCCAGCACCGTCTCGGCCAGCTCGTCGGCCAGCTGCCGGGACGCCTCGACCATGGGGCCCGCGGCGCCGGGGTACATGCTGGCGCCGGCCGACAGCTGGCCCACGTAGACGGCCAGCAGGCGGCAGCCCTGGCGGCGGGCCAGGCCCGCGGCATAGGCGGCGGCCCGCATCGAGGTCCGCGACCCGTCGAGGCCGGCCAGGATCAGGGACGGGCCGTCGGTGCCGATCTCGAAGGCGGATTCCGGGGAGCTCACCCGGCCATTGTGGCAAACCGGCCCGGGCTGCGCGGCCGGCGGGCGGTCTGCCGTGGGCAGGGCGACGGTGACCGGGGCGCCGGCGGCATCTGGTCAGTCGTGCACGTGTACTGGCGTCGCTATGGGCAGCCAGCCTCTACCCGTCCGCCTCGCATGGCGGAAACCAGGTGCAGTAGACCGCCTGGCCTGCCTTCTGAGCAGGAGCGCCGATTTACACTCGGGCCAGATGGCAGCGGCGCCGGGCCGCTGACGTCCAGCCCCGCGACGGGGCCGGATGCGTTCTCGCTCGCCGATCCGCCGGCCGTGGCGGAGATACTCGATGCCGCCGGGTTCGCCGGCGTGGCCTTCACCGACGTCCGCGCCGGTGTACTACGGCCCGGACGTGGCCGCGGCGCTGGACTGGGCCGGCGGCTTCGCGTCTACCAGAGAAGTCCTGAGCCGGCTGGATCCCGCCGCCGCCTCCAGCGCGGTCCGGCGGCTGCGGACGAGGCTGGCCTCGGCCCGGGCTGCGAATCGCAGTGCGCCGGTGTCCGAGCCAACTCCCGCGACACCGATGTGGTGGGTACGGCCATTGCCGTCTCCGGACAGAAGCGCCGTCGCGACTCCCAGCTGCCTTTCTAAGCGCTGGATTCTTTTCGTCAGGGCCGGCGATGTCACATGCAGCCGTGCTGCGGCCCTTCCGTAGTATCAGCATGGCCGGGCGTGCGCAGGGCCAGCGCAGAAGATGCGTGAATGACGTGGAGGCCATCCACGATCGCCATTGAGGCGTTCGACGACCGGCTCCGGGCGGAGGGCTCCTGGGTCTTCGCCCGCGCGCGCCTGGGATAGCTACGCGGCCTGCGCGCTCTGGCGCAGCGCCCGGTAGAGCACGCGCGGGTCGCCCAGGCGGCGGCGCAGCTCGCGCTCGAGGCCGGCGATCGGGTACAGGTTCTGCGGGGCGCGGGAGTCCTTGTAGGCGGCCGAGGCGAACCGGCCCAGGCAGGACTGGCTCAGCGCCGCGAGCTCGATGGCCTCGCCGGGCTTCAGGTCGGCCGAGCACTCGATCCGGACCACCCCGGCCCACGGCGCCCCGGCCGCGCCGGGCAGCCGCAGGTACCAGCTGTGCCGGTCCCAGCTGGTCCCCATCAGGAACACCGGCGTGCGCTGGCCCGGCCGCAGCGCGCCGACCAGCGCGTTGAGGTCGGGCGGCAGGTAACTGGCGCGGTGGGACTTGATGTAGCCCAGGGCACGCGGCAGGTGCTGGCGGCCGCGCAGCGGGCCGTCGACGATCAGCAGGTCGCTGCCCGGCGGGACGCCGTGGCCGGACAGGGCGGCCCGGGCGGCGACGGCGGTCGCCACCTCGACCTCGCCCAGGCGGCGCTGGAGGGCCTGGGACAGGGTGACCGACATCGGGACGGCCGGGTTGGGCGCGGTGCGGAACGCGGTGTACTGCCCCGCCCAGGTGACGATGTCGCTGGCCTGCCGCGCGACGGTGAACAGCCCGCGCCGGGCCTCGACCAGGATCACGTGGGCCTGCTGCCGGCAGCAGCAGACCACGCCCGCCGCGTAGGACGCGCACAGCGCGGCGCTGGCGTCGGTGGCCGGCCCGCCGCCGGCCGGGCCGTCCTCGTCGATCCAGACCCGCGCCTCGACGCGGCGCACCCCGTCGACGAACAGCAGGGCGGGCGGCAGCACCACGCCGGGATCGGGGTCGACCGCCCGCCACCGGCCGGCGGGCAGCTCCACGTCCGGCTCGACCCGGGCGGTGGACTCGCCGAGCTGCTCCTCCAGCTCCAGGCTCATGCCGTAGGTCGGGTCCCAGCCGTCGACGCTGAACCGCATCGCCGGGCCGGCGCCGGCGCGCGGCCGGGAGGTCACGCCGCACCCTCGGCGGCGGGGCCCTCCCGGACGACGCTGGAGGTCCGCGCGTCCCGGCTGACCAGGAACCGGACCGGCACCCGCTCGGCCAGCGCGGCCACGTGGGTGATGACGCCGACCATGCGCTGCCCCTGGGCCAGGGTCTCCAGCGTGGTGGCGACCACCTCCAGGGTCTCGGGGTCCAGGGTGCCGAACCCCTCGTCCAGGAAGATGGAGTCCAGCCGGGCGGCGCCCGCCGCGGCCAGGCCGGACATCTGCGCCGACAGGGCCAGGGCCAGGGCCAGCGAGGCCTGGAACGTCTCCCCGCCCGACAGCGTCCGCACCGAGCGGCGCGAGTCGGCGTCGGCGTGGTCGATGACGTAGAAGTCCCCGTCCTCGTGGGTGAGGTCGAACTGCCCGCCGGACAGGCCCGCCAGCTTGACCGACGCGTCGGCGACCAGGTCGTCCACGGCCGCGGTGACCAGCCACCGCGGGAACCGGTCCGACCGGAGCAGGTCGCCCAGCAGCCGGGCCACCTGCTGGTCGGCCTGGGCGTCGTCCCGCTGCGCGGCCAGGCCGGCCGCGTGCGCGCGGCGCTCGGCGATGCGCCGGGTGGCGGCGCCGGCCCGCTCGATGGCGGCGGCCACCGCGGCGGCCGCGCCCGCCGCCGCCTGCGCCGGGGCCAGGTCGATCCCGCTGGCGGCCAGGTCCGCGCTCAGCTCCCCGGCCTGCCGGCCCGCGGCGGAACGGGCGGCGTCGACCCTGGCCCGGGCCGCGGCGCTGGCCTGGTCGCGCGCGGCCAGCTGCCGGCCGGCCCAGTCGGCCAGCGCGGTCCACCCGGCCAGCAGGCCGGGGCCGCCGTCGTCCAGGGCGGGCGCGCCGAGCCCGACGACCGGGTCGCGGGCCGCGGACAGCCGGGCGCGGCCGGCGGACTCGGCCCGCTCCAGGCCGGCCAGGTCGTGCTCGGCCGCCGCGCGGCCGGCCCGGGCCGTTCGCAGCTGCCGGTCGGCCGCCGCGGCGGCCGCCTCCAGCTGGCCGCGCCGGGTGAGCTGCGCCGTCACCTCGGCTTCGTCCGGGGCGTCCTGCAGCAGCCGGGCCAGCTCGCCGGCCCGGCCGGCCAGCTCGGCGAGCCGGGTCCGCGCGTCCTGCTCGGCCCTGGCCGCCTGCACCGCGCCGGCCCGCAGCCGGGCCAGGCCGGCGTCGGCCTGGCCGAGTTCGGCCCGGGCGGCGTCCCGCTGGCGGGCCGCGGCCTGGGCGGCCGGGCGGGCGTCAGCCAGCCCGGCGGCCCGCGCGCGGGCCTGGTCCGCCGCCCAGGCGGCCAGGTGCGCCCAGGCCGCGGCCAGGGCCAGGCCGTCGAGGGGCGGCGCGCCCAGCCTGACCAGCGGATCGCGGGCAGCGCGCAGGGCATCGCGGGCGGCCGCGATCCCGGCCTCGGCGTCGTGCAGCGCGTCCTGGGCGGAACGGGTCCGGTGCCGGGCCGTGTCCGCCGCGGCGGCCGCTGCCTCCGCGGTCTCGTCGAGACGGCGCCGGCCCGCCAGGCTCGCATCGAGCTCGGCGATCGCGGCCCCGGCGGCCGCGTCATCCGCCCGTCCCGCCGGGTCCGCCTGCGCCACCGCGCCCGCCGCCGCGTCATCCGCGGCGCCCGCCGCCGGCGCCGGCCATGACCGCTCAGAACCATGGCCGGCCGGCTGGGCAAGACCCTGCGTGATCACGAAAACCCCGGCCAGCGCGGCCGTCGCCGGCAGGGACGCGGCCGCCAGCGGCCCGGCCAGCGCCGCCGCCAGGGACTCGGCCAGCCGCCCCCGCAGTCCCGCCGCCGCCTCCGCCGCCGCAGCCGCCCGGTCCTCGGCGGACGCGGCGGCCCGGGCCGCCCCCTGCGCCACGGCGACCGCCTGCCCGGCCTCGTCCAGCCGGGCCTGCGCCGCGTCGATGGCCGCGGCGGCCACCGGCGCCGGCAGCACCTCGACCCGCTGCTCGCACACCGGGCAGGGCTGGCCGGCGACCAGGTGCGGGCGCAGGTCAGCCGCGGCGTGCGCCCGGCGGGCGGCCTCGGCCTCGTGCCGGCACCGCTCGCGGGCCGCCTCGGCCGCCGCCAGGGCCGTGTCCGCGGCCGCGCGCTGCCCGCGGGCCAGCTCCGCCGCAGCCCGGGCCGGGGCGAGGGCCGCGGTGAGCTCGTCCAGCTCGCCGGCGTCGCGGCGGGCCTGCTCCAGCGCCCCCGGCGCCACCCCGGAGCTGCGGGCAGTGCGGGCCGAGCGGTCGGTCTCC
Organism: Streptosporangiaceae bacterium; assembly: GCA_036501025.1. Lineage (GTDB taxonomy): Bacteria > Actinomycetota > Actinomycetes > Streptosporangiales > Streptosporangiaceae > DASUBV01. The sequence goes on along the minus strand of DASYBB010000188.1, from coordinate 22,693 downwards.
TCCGCGGCAGCCAGCGCCGCCGACGCCTCCCGGTCCGCATCCGACGCGGCCTGGCGGCGCTCGTCGAGCTGGCCGGCCCCGGCCGGGACCGTGACCGCCGCCAGCGCGTCGTGCTCGGCGCCCAGCTCGCGCGCCCGCAGCTCCGCGGCCTCGGCGGCGCGGCCGGCCTCGTCCAGCCGGGCGCGCAGCCCGTCCAGCCCCGCCGCCGCGGCGCTCACCTCCGCCTCGGCCTGGCCGGACCGGGCGGCCAGCCCCGCCACCTCGGCCTCCACCGCGGGCCGCCGCGCGGCCAGCTCGCCGTGCTCCCGGCGGCGCTCGCGGGTCAGCTCGAGCGCGGCCCGGTCCGGCCCGGCGGCCAGCGCGTCGCGGCCCGCCCGGTCGGCCTCCTCGGCCAGCTTCTCAGCGGCCTGCGCCTGCCCGGCGGCCAGCCGCCCCTCGGTCAGGCTCGCGTCCAGCCCGGCCACCTCGCCTGGAATGCGCACCGCCGCCAGCGCGGCCCGCTCCGCCTCCAGCCGGGCCAGCTCGCCCTCGGCGCCCGCCAGCTCCAGGCGAGCGCCATCCAGCCGCGGCAGGGCCGAGGCGACGCGCGCCCGCAGCCCGGCCAGGCCCGCCTCCGCCGCCCGGCACGCCTCCTCCGCCGCGGGCGTCGCGTCGGCGAACGCGGCCAGCGTCTCCCCCAGCGTCGCCGCCTTCTGGCCCGCCACCGACGCCCGCTGGTTGGCCCGGCCCATCATCTGCCGGTAGTGCTCGGCGCCGAGCAGCCGCAGCAGGATCTCCTGCCGCTCGCTGGCCTTGGCGTGCAGGAAGCTCGCGAACTGCCCCTGCGGCAGCACCACGCACTGGCAGAAGTCCTCATACGACAGCCCGAGCAGCCGCTCGACCGCCTCGGACACCCCGGCCAGGTCCTTGGCCAGCACGTCCGTCGGGTCGCCGGGCTCGGCCCGGCCGCGGGGATCGCCGAGCCGCTCCAGGCTCGCGGCCCGCTGACTGACGCCGGCGCCCGCCCGCCGCAGCTCCCGCGCCACGACGTAACGCTGGTCCTCGACGTCGAACACCAGCCGGACCGTGGCCCGCGCCACGGTCGGGGCCAGGGCCAGCGACACCATGCCCTTGCGCCCCCAGCGGGGCACCGACCCGTACAGCGCGAACGTCATCGCGTCGATCACCGTCGACTTGCCCGACCCGGTCGGGCCGACCAGGGCGAAGAAGTCAGCGTCGGCGAAGTCCACCCGGGCCGGCTCCCGGAAGGAGGCGAACCCGTTCATGTCCAGCACGACCGGCCTCATGGCAGCATCTCCTCAGGCCGGCCCGGCGGCCGTGACCTCGTCGTGCAGTTCCCCGAACAGCGCCGCCACCCGCGGGTCGTCGACCTGCGCCGACGCGCAGTACTCGGCGAACAGCTGCCCCGGCGTCCGGGTCACGCTGGCCGCCGCCGCCCGCCCCGGCCGGGGCCGGTCGGCGAACTCGGGGTCGATGCGCACCTCCAGCGCGTGCGGCAGCGCGGCGACGGCGTCGTCGCGCAGCCCGGCGCGGACCGGCTCGCGCAGCCACACCCGCAGGTAGTCCTCGCCGAACGCGCCGGCCTGCGCGGCCAGCTCGGCCAGCGTGCCCCGGACGGTCCGCAGCCGCCGGCCCGCGGCCAGCGGGATGTCGGTGACCCGGGCCGGGGTGGACGGGGTCGCCTCGACCAGGCACACCACGCTGGTGTTGTCCTGCTCCCCGAAGTCGACGGCGATCGGCGAGCCGCTGTAGTGCACCGGGCAGTGCGCGGGCAGCGACTGCCGCCGGTGCAGGTGGCCGAGCGCGACGTAGTGCGCCGAGACCGGGAAGATGCTGGCCGGGACGCTGTACTCGAAGATCGACTGGGCCGACCGCTCACCGCCGCCGAACAGGCCGCCGATGCAGGTCAGGTGCGACATCAGCAGGTTGACCGTGCCCGGCCCGAACCCCGCGGTCAGGGCGCCCACGATCTGGCGGGTCATCTCGTCGTAGGCGCGCACGTTCTCCGACGGGGTCTGGCTGACGATCTCGGCCGCCCGGACGGCGTACCGCTGGGTCAGGAACGGCAGCACCGCGACCTGGACGTCCTCCCCCGACCGCGCCCGGAACGTGACGACGCCCCCGCGATCCGGCGGCCGGACCATGCCGACCAGCGTGATGCCGGCGATCCCCATCAGCGGCCGGTAGGCCTCGAACGTCGGCCCGTGGTCGTGGTTGCCGGCGATGACGATGACCTCCGCGCCGGCCCGCCGCAGCCGCAGCAGCGTCTGGTTGACCAGCTGCTGGGCCGGGGCCGACGGCGCCCACGACTCGTACACGTCCCCGGCGACCAGGACGGCGTCGACCTCATGCGCCTCCGCGACCGAGGCGATCTCGGCCAGCACGGCGCGCTGCTCGTCGAGCCGGTCCCGGCCCTTGAGCGTCTTCCCGACGTGCCAGTCGGAGGTGTGCAGGAACTTCATGCCAATCCGTTTCTTGAAAACATTGTCCGTTTCTCGAAAAGCACCTCAGAACGGCGGGATGTCCTCGTCCACGGCCGGCAGCCGCGCGAACACGCTAGCGGCCGGAGCACCCGAAGCCGCAGGCGCCGCCGCCCGGGGCGGCTCGGGACACTCCGACAGCCGGGTGGCCCAGGCCGGGAACGGGAACTCCACGGCCAGCGGCACCGGGATCTCGGGCTGCGACACGAACATCGCGCCGGGCTTGGCCAGCGTCGCCCGGGCCCGCTGCGAGGGCGGCAGGAAGCCGTACTCGGGCCGCCCGGCCTCGGCCGCGTCGAGGCGGCCGACCACCCGGATGGCCGAGTTCGACACGATGCGGCGCTCGACCTCGCTGGCCGTCTGCTGCGCCCCGATCAGGATGATGCCGAGGGACCGGCCCCGCTCGGCGATGTCGAGCAGCACGTCCTTGATCGGCGACGTGCCCTCGCGCGGGGCGTACTTGTTGAGCTCGTCGATCATCGTGAACAGCAGCCCGCCCGGGCCGGCGTCCTCCTTGCGGGCGGTTTCGGCGGCCAGCGCGACGCCGACCACGAAGCGCTGCGCCCGCTCGTGCAGGTTGTGCAGGTCGACGACCGTGACCTGCTGGTCCCGGGTCGAGATGGACCGCCGCGGGGCGTCGGCCAGGTCGGCCCGGATGATCGCGCGCAGCGGCCGCAGCGACGAGCGCAGCCGCCGGATGAACGCGTTCACCGTCCCGACGCCGGTGACCGGGCCGGCCCACTCGGAGCGCGTCGCCTCGTCGGTCAGGCGTTCGACAATGATGTCGACCAGTTCCTCGTAGGTGGCCGCGACGTCATCGCCGATCTTCACCGCGCCGGTCCGGCCGTAGGGGGCGGCGTCGTAGCGCAGCCGGTTCGCGACCTGGTGGATCACGATCGTGTACTGGTTGCGCTCGTCCTCGGCGTCCGCGAACACGTAGGGCAGCAGCTGCCGCGCGCAGAACTCGGCCAGCGTCCACCAGAACGCCTCGACCCCGCTGGTGCGCCCGGTGACGTGCGGCCGCCCGGCGGGGTCATCCGGGACCGGCGGCGCCCAGAAGCCGGCCGAGGAGAACGGCGCGGCGGGCAGGCCGAGCTCGGCGTAGGCGGTCCGCAGGTCGTCGTCCAGCCGGATGTTGGGCTGGTCGAGGAACAGCAGGTCCTCGCCCTTCACGCTGAACACCAGGGCCTTGGCGTTGAGCGCGCGGGCGCCGAGCGCGCCGGAGTGGAAGATCGAGTGCAGCAGGAACAGCGCGAAGCTGGTCTTGGTGGCCACGCCCGAGATGCCGCTGATGGACACGTGCGCGCCGCGGGTGCCGTCGAGGAACTCCAGGTTCACGTAGATCGGCGCCCCGTCGCGCCCGCGGCCGACCGGCACCCTGGCCGTCATCTGGTCGAAGTACAGGGCCTGGGCGCGCTCGGCGCCGGTGGCCCGGCGCACGATCTCGCCGGGGCTGGGCGGGACGTACACCTCGGGCTCGACCCGGGTGGTGCTGACCTCGGCGATCTCCTGGACCCGGGCGGGCAGCACGCCGCCTGCGATGAGGAACACGTCCGAGCCGAAGCTGGCGCCCTCGTGCCGCGCCCGGACCTGGGTCACGATGCCGCTGGTCAGCACCGGGCCCACGCCGGGGATCTGCCGCACGGTCACCACGACGTCGTCCAGCTGCAGGTAGGACGCCTCGTCGAGGGCCACCGCGAACTGCAGCGGGGTGGAGTCCTCGGTGCCCGCCACCCGCCCGACCGTGCCCTCCGGGACAGCGGAACCTGGACTCTCTGTCACGGCACTGCCTCTCGCGTCACGCCACCGGGCCGCCCGGATCACTTCGGGGCAGCCTAGTAAGAGCTGCCGACAGGTGCGGAACGTTGGTCATTCCCGCGCACTGCCGCCCGCGGACGCCGGCCTACTTCTCCAGCAGGAACACCAGGCTCGGCCCGAAGCGGGCGCGGGCCAGCCGCTCCTGCGCCACGCGCTCGGCGGCGAGCAGGGCCCGGGCCGGGATGACCTGCTTCAGCACCGGGTGCCGGAAGTTCGACACCGACAGCGTGCGCCGGACCCGGAGCCCGGCCGCCCGGAACTGGAGGGCGACAGTGTCGGGGTGATGGTTGACGAAGGGAATCTCGCCGCCCAGCCCGACATCGCAGGCGCCGGGCGGGACCGGCTGGCGCCGGGCCAGGTAGCGGAGCCGGTTGATGGCGTGCGCGGAGTTGGCGACCTCGATCACGGCGCACCCGCCGGGCTTGAGCACGCGGGCGATCTCGGCCAGCGCCGGCTCCGGCTCGGGCAGGTGGTGCATGACCCGGATCATCGCCGCCAGGCCGACGCTGGCCGCCGGGAAGTCCAGCTCGGTGGCGGGCATCTGGCGCCCGGTGATGTGCGGGTGATGCTCCAGGAACTCACGCGAGATCTCCAGCTGCTGCACGCTGGAGTCGGTCAGCGTGACCTCGTCGGCGAACTCGGCCAGTACCGTGCTGAGCCGCCCGAAGCCGCCGCCGACGTCCACGGCCCGGGCGAACCACCGGCCCTGCAGCAGCCGGCGGATGGCCATGACCTCGGCGTGATGCTCGTACCCCCGCCCGGCCCACCACCGGGCGTAGTTGAAGCCGGGATCGTCGTAGTAGTCCCGGCCGCCCTTCTCCCTCGTCGCCATCGTCCCCCCTGAGACTTGGTTACCGGTGCGTGCGCGTTACCAGACGGTGAAGCGGATGATGCTGATCAGCCCGGCCGCCAGGCAGTAGATGGCGAACGGGGTGAGCGTCCGGGTCCGGAAGTACCGGGCCAGGAACACGACGGCCAGCGCGGAGGCGGCCGCGGCGGCCACGCTGCCCGCGACGACCGGGCCGCGGATGCCGTTGCCGAGCGGGCCGGCCAGGTCGGGCAGCTTGAGCAGGCCGGCGGCCAGGATGACCGGCGTGGACAGAAGGAACGAGAAGCGCATCGCGTCCTCGTGGCTGAGCCCGCGGGACAGGCCGCCGACCATGGTCACGCCCTCCCGGCTGATGCCCGCCAGCAGGGCCAGGACCTGGGACGCGCCGATACACAGGGCCGAGACCAGGCCGATGCCGGCCAGGCGGCGCTGGGCGTCCGGGTCGACGGCGCGGGCGGCGGCGGCGGGCTCGCGGGCGGCGTGCGTCTCGGGCCCGGCGGCGGGCTCGGAGACGGCTGCCTCGGCTGCGGCCAGCTCGGGCGGCGCGGCGGGGCCGGCGGGGGCGGCGGCGGGCACGGGCGCGGGGCGGGCGGCGGGCGGCAGGCGGGCTCCGGCCGCCGGGACCGCGGCGGCGGGCGCGGCGAGGGCGGCGGCCCGGGCCCGCTCGCGGCGCCAGTAGCGCTCGCCGAGGATCAGGATGCCCCCGTTGATGGTCAGGAAGATGGCGGCCGCGGCCGGCTTGGCGAACAGGACCCGGAAGGTGTGCTCGAGCACCAGCCCGACGATGCCGACCGGGATCGTGGCCACGACGATGAGCCAGGCCAGCCGCTCGTCCGCGGACCGGATGCGGCGGCGGGCGATGCTGGTGACCAGGCCCCGGATCAGCCGCGCCCACTCCCGCCAGTAGTAGGCGACCAGGACCGCGGCCGTGGCCAGGTGCAGGCCGACCACGAAGGCCAGGTACGGGCTCTCGGAACTGCTCTCCTCCCGGACCAGCGCGCCCCAGCTGCCGCCGAGCCAGGCCGGGACGAGGACGACGTGGCCCAGGCTGGAGATCGGGAACAGCTCGGTGATGCCCTGGATCAGGCCGATGACGACCGCCTGCAGGTAGGTCAGGTGCATGGCGCGCTCACGAGTTCTTTCCTGGGTCAGGGGCGCCGCGGCGGGCGCGATGATGGCGCCACAGCTCCAGGGCCACCGGGATGAGGGACACCGCCACGATGATGGCGATGACGGGCAGCAGGTAGTGATCGATATTCGAGATCCGGGAGCCCAGCTCGTACCCGGCGAGGGTGATGCCGACCGACCAGACCAGGCCGCCCGCGACCTGCCAGGTCGTGAACGTCCGGAGCGGGACCCCGATGGCGCCGGCCAGCGGGTTGACCACGGTGCGGACCACCGGGATGAACCGGGCCAGGACGATGGCCCGCGGCGCCCCGTACCGGTCGATGGCCCGCTGGGCACTGCCGATCCCCTGCCGCAGCCGCGACTGGGGCGGCCGGGCCATCAGGGCGTGGCCGGCCCGCCGCCCGATCACGAACCCGACCTCGGCGCCGGCCAGCGCGCCCGCGGCGCCCGCCACCAGCACCGCCGGCAGGCTCAGGTGGGCGGCCGAGCCGGCGCTGGTGGCGCTGAGCAGGCCGGCGGTGAACAGCAGCGAGTCGCCGGGCAGGAAGAACCCGATCAGCAGGCCGGTCTCGGCGAACAGGACCAGGAACACGCCCAGGGCGCCCGCGCTGGCCAGCAGGCTGTGCGGGTCCAGCAGGTTCAGCGCGACGGGACCTGCCGCGGCGACGCTGTGCGACATGCCGTTCCTCCGGGCGAGTGCGGGGCTGAGTCCAGCCATGAGAGACTGGACTACAGCCTCAGTCGTACTACATGGATTGTAGTAGACGGCACTGTAGTAGACGGGAGCCGATGATGACGCAAGCGGGGCCGGCCCGCCCGCGCGGCGGCCTGGAACGGGAGGTTCTCGCCTGCCTGGCGGCGGCCGGCCGGCCCATGGCGCCGTCCGAGGTCCAGTCCGAGCTGGGCGGCGGCCTGGCCTACACGACGGTCATGACGACGCTGTCCCGGCTGCATGCCAAGGGCGCCGTCTCGCGTGAGCCGGCGGGCCGCGGGTACGCCTACACTCTGCGGGGCAGCCCCGGGGCGGCCCAGGCGTCGATGACGGCGCGCCGCATGCTGAAGCTACTGGAGGCCGACAATGACCGGGCGCGCGTGCTGTCCAGGTTCGTAGCCGACCTCAGCGCGGAGGACGAGCGGCTGCTGGCCGTGCTGCTGGCCGACGAGGACAGCGGAGCTGACGGGCCGTCATGATCGCGCTGGGCCTGGTTCCGGTCGCGGCGAGCGTCATGCTGGCGCTGGCCAGCGGCGGCCTGTCCCGGCACCTGGCCCCGGCCACCGCCGTCCCGCTGCTGACCCTGCTGGCGCTGGCCACCTCGCTGGCCACCGGCCTGGTGCTGTGCCTGGCCGCGTTCGGCGCCGTGGCCCAGCTGCCGTTCCTGGCCGACCGGGCCGGCTGGTCGGGCGGCGTGCTGGCGCCCGGCAACCTCGAGCCGGGCTGGGGCGTCGTCCCCGGCGCGGTGGCCGGCGCGCTGCTCACGGCGGCCCTGGTCTTCACCGTCCGGGCCGCGCTGGACCTGGCCCGGGCGGGCCGGGCCTGCCGCCAGCTCGGCGGCCCGGACCGGCTGGTCATCACCCACGACGACCGGCCCACCGCGTACTCGGTCCCGACCGTGGCCGGTGCCATCGTGGTCTCCACCGGCATGCTGCGCATGCTCAGCGCGCAGGAGCGCCGGGCGCTGCTGGCCCACGAGGAATCCCACCTGCGGCACCGGCACGGCCTCTATGTCCTGCTGTCCGGCCTGGCCGCCGCCGCCAACCCGCTGCTGCGGCCGCTGGCGGGCCGGGTGCGCCTGGCCGTCGAGCTCCAGGCCGACGAGGACGCGGTCGCCGAGACCGGCGACCGCCGCACCGTGGCCCGGGCGCTGGCCCGGGCCAGCCTGGCCGCCTCCGGCGCCGGCCCGGGCCCGCGTGGCAGCCTGGCCATGGCCCAGACCGACGCCTGCGTCCGGATCCGGGCCCTGACCGAGCCGCGGCGCCGCCGCCGCTCGTGGGCCGTGGCCGCCGCTCTCGCGCTCATCCTGGCCTCCAGCACCACGGCGCTGACCATGACCTGGGCCATGCACCAGCGCGTCGAGGCGGCCCAGCTCGCCTACGCCGAGGCGCACGGCTTTCCGCTGGAGCAGGGCTAGTTCCAGGAGCGCCCGTTCCAGCGCAGCGCCACCGGGAAGTTGCCGTTCTGCCCCACCGCCCAGGTGGTGCCGCGCCCCGGCGCGATGACGCCGGCCAGGAACTGCTCCGGTGTCGTCCCCGGCCGGTCCGGCGGGGCGGGCACCGCCCGCCATGCCCGCCCGTTCCAGTGCAGGATCAGCGCGCTGACCGGGCTGCCGCCCGACCCGACCGCCCACGCGCTGCGCGCGGAGACGGCGGCCACGGCGGCCAGGGTCGTGCCGGCCACGCCGCGGGCGCTGGGGCTGGGCACGCGCCGCCACGCCCGCCCGTTCCAGTGCAGGATCAGGCTGTCGGGCCCGGTCTCGCCCACCGCCCACGCGTTCCGGGCCGAGGTCGCCGACACGCTGGCCAGCTGGCTGCCGCCGGGCGGGCTGGGGCTCGGGACCTGCGTCCAGGCCGTCCCGTTCCAGTGCAGGACCAGCGTGGTCATGGCCGTGCCCCGGCCCGACTGGCCGACGGCCCAGATGTTGGTCGCCGAGACGGCGCGGATCCCCTCCAGCTGGCTGTAGCCGGCCGGGCTCGGGCTTTGCACCTGCTGCCAGCTGGACCCGTCCCAGTGCAGGATCAGGGTCTCGGTGCTGTCCGCCGCCTGCCCGACCGCCCAGGCGTCCTGCGGCGTCAGCGCGGCCACCGCGGCCAGCCCGGAGTCGACGCCGCCCAGCCGCGGCAGCGCCACCCGGGTCCAGGCGCTCCCGTCCCAGTGCACGATCAGCGCGCGCCGGCCCCCGCCGGTCAGGCCGACGCCCCAGATGTCGTCGGCCGAGGTGGCGGCCGAGCCGACCACCTCGTTCAGGCCGCCCGCGGCCGGCAGCGTCCCGGAGGTCGCGCCGGACTGCGTCCAGGTGCTGCCGTCCCAGTGCCGGATCAGCAGCTGCTGGCCCAGGTCCGTGGACCCGAGCGCCCACGCGTTCGCGGCCGACGTGGCCACCACGGTGTACACGCCGCCGTCCGGCCAGGAGTCCGCGCTCTGCGGCCGGTAGCCGGCGGCCGCCGGGCGCGCGGCCGCGGGCGCGGCGCTCCCGGCCACCGCCGCCGTCAGCGCGGCCAGCGCCGCGCCGGCCGCCCGGGCCAGGCGGGCGGCGCGCGGCGTTATGCGCATAGTGGATGCTCTTCTCTCCCGGCACCGGCTGATGAATGGCCGGAATGGTCAGCGGCCGGGGAGATTATATGGGTATCGGCCGTTATCCGGGGTGACGTCCCGGCGCTAGCTCAGCGCGGTGAGCCCCATCAGGTCGACGCACGTGCGGCCGTGCGCCCGGACGAAGACCATGAGCACGTTCTCGCACGTCCGGCAGCGCACCACCGGGGCCGGCGCCTGCCGGTAGACCACCAGCTCGGCGACCGCCCGGGCGTCGCCGCAGTGCCCGCAGACGCTCATCGCGCCGGTCATCTCGGTCCCGAACACCTCGTGCAGCAGGCCGCCGATGGCATTCCCGTCCAGCGCGTCCATCAGGTTCCCCCCGTCGCCCCGAACCGCTCGGTCTTCACCCGCAGCGGCGGGTAGCCCGCCAGCACCAGCTCCTGCGAGACCGTCTCCACGAAGCTGGTCGGCCCGCACACGTAGGTCAGCGGCATCTCCCGGGCCGGCCACGCCACCTCGGCCAGCAGCGCCATGTCGACGCGCCGCGCGTAGCCGGACCAGCCCGGCGGCTGATGGCGGGTCAGCGTCTGGATCACCTCGACGCCGGCCGCGGGCCGCTGCAGCTCGCCCTGGTAGATCACCTCGTCCAGCGAGCGCGAGGAGTACAGCAGCCGGACCGGGACGTCGCTGCCCGAGCGCTCGCGGTGCCGCAGGATCGCCCGCAGCGGGACGATCCCCGACCCGCCGGCCAGCAGCAGCAGCGGCCCGCCGTCCTCCGGCGCCCAGACGAAGTACCCCCCGATCGGCCCGCGCAGCTCCAGGTCGTCCCCGGTCCGCAGCTCATCGGTGAGGTAGGGCGAGACCTCGCCGTCGTCGAGCCGCTCGACGGTGATCGCCACCGGCTCGCCGGGGGCCGACGCGATCGAGTACGACCGCTCGGCCACGTAACCGTCCTCGGCGGTCAGCCGCACGTCCAGGTGCTGCCCGGCCTGGTGGCCGGGCCAGTCCGGTACGTCCAGGGTGATCGTCCGCACCGAGGCGGTCTCGTCGGATACCGCGCTGACCGTGGCTGCCTGCCAGGTCAGTCGCCCGCGTAGCGCTGTTCCCGCCATGGGTCTCCGTAGATGTGGTAGCCGTAGTTCTCCCAGAAGCCGGGATCGTTGGTGTCGCGCAGCTCCAGGCTGCGCACCCACTTGGCGCTCTTCCAGAAGTACAGGTGCGGCACCAGCAGCCGCGCCGGGCCGCCGTGCTCGGGCTCCAGCGCCTGCCCGTCGTAGGCGTACGCGACCCACGCCTTGCCCCCGGTGAGGTCCTCCACCGGCAGGTTGGTCGTGTACCCCCCGTCGCAGCGGGCCAGCGCGTACGGGCCGTCGTGGCCGGCCTCCGCCAGCAGCGTGTCCACCGACACGCCGTGCCACGTCGTGTCCAGCTTGGACCACTTGGTGACGCAGTGGATGTCGACCGTCACGTCCTCGCTGGGCAGGGCCTGGAACTCGTCCCAGGTCCAGGCTTTCTGCCGGTCACCGCGGCCGACCGCGAAGCTCCAGCGGTCCAGTGCCGTGTGCGGCGTCGGGCCGGCCGACAGGACCGGGAAGTCCTTGGTCAGGTACTGGCCCGGCGGAATACGGCCCGCGTTCTCCGCCGGATCCTGGTGCCTGCGGTGAAATCCGCGCGATACAGGACTCATGACCATCAGCTTGCCCTTTCAGCGGGCCGGAAAGCCCCCCGCCGCCATAATCCGTGCTTCCATCCGAAACGAGGCCGTCCCGGCCCGGGCCCCCCGGGGAGGCCTCAGCCGTCCCCGCCCGCCAGGTACTCATGCGCGACGCGCACCGCGGTTGCGCCGTCGCCGACCGCCGAGGCGACCCGCTTGATCGAGCGGTACCGCGCGTCGCCGGCCGCGAACACCCCCGGAACCGACGTCTCCAGCGGCAGCGGCGCCCGCTCCAGCGGCCACCGCGCCGGGCCCGGGCCGTCGCGCACGACGTCGCGCCCGGTCAGGATGTAGCCGTCGGCCCGCTGGATCGTCTCGGGCAGCCACTGCGTGCAGGGCTCGCCGCCGATCAGCACGAACAGCGCGCCGGCCGTGACCCGCTGGGCCCGGCCCCGCACTCGGTCGCACAGGGTCAGCCCGTCCAGGTGGCCGTAGCCGTGCGCGTCAATCACCTCGGTGCTCAGCCGCACGGTGATGGCCGCGGTGGCCTCGATCTCCTTGATCAGGTAGTCCGACATCGAGTGGGCCAGGCTGTCCCGCCGGACGAGCATGGTCACCGCGGCGGCGTGCCGGGCCAGGTGCAGGGCGGCCTGCCCGGCCGAGTTGCCCGCCGAGGCCGCGCCACGCGATGCCGGTGGCCAGGATCACCGCCCGGGCCGCGACCTGGTGGCCGTCGGCCAGCCGCAGGACCCGCTCGCCGCCTACGTCGTCCAGGCCGGCGACGGGCTGGTAGACGGCGGCGGGCGAGCCCGGCCGGCCCGGCCCCGACGATGGCGACGTCGCACTGGCTGAGGTCGGTCCGGGTGCTGCCGCCGACCGCCTCGACGAGCCCGGCCGCCGTGGGCTGCACCATCGTGTGGCCGTCGTGCCGGATCATGACCGGCAGCCGGCCCTCCTCCAGGCCCCCGCGCTGGAGGAGGGCACGGCCCGGCCCGCTGGCCGCGGCCACGAAGCGGAACGGCACGTTGAACCGGATGAGCAGTTCGCGCGGCTCGTTCGTGGTGCGGCCGGCGAGGTCGCCGACGATGGTGAACAGGTCGAAGCCGGCTTCCTGGTCCTTGGCTCAGTCGGCCAGGAACTCGCCGACCTCGCGGTACAGGTCCGCAGCGCCACGGGCTCGCCCTGCTCGGCCAGGCGGCGCAGCGCGGCCAGCCCGGCGGCCGCCGACGACTCCCCGACGACCCGGAAGTCGCGGCTGAACCGGCGGCTGAGGTCGGAGCGCAGCGCGCGCACCACGCCGGCGTCGTCGTCCAGCACGAGCAGGACGGGCCTGGACATCGGCTACCGCGCCGCCGCGGCGGCGGGCTCGATGTTCTGGTTGATATGGAAGGCATTGTCCGGGTCGTAGCGCTGCTTGACCTGGGCCAGCCGGTCGTAGTTGCCCAGGTACGCGGCCTTGATCCGGTCCTGGCCCTCGTCCCCCATGAAGTTGATGTAGGCGCCGCCGGCCGAGGTCGGGTGCAGCTCCTGCCAGTAGTCCCGGGCCCACTGCGTGATCTGCGCCGCGTTGGCCGGGTCGGGGTCGACGCCGACGATGACGCCGGCCCAGCCTCCGTCCCGGTAGGCGAACGCCGTCGCGTCGGCCGGCACCCGGCTCGCGGCCCCGTCGATGGGGTACATGTGCATGGTCGAGTGCCCGGTCGGCAGCAGCGCGCCGTACTTGAGGTGGACCTCGATGGCGGCGTCGGAGATCTCGTTGAAGAAGTCGGCCCGCCAGTACCACTGCAGCCCGGCCGGGTACAGGGCGTCGAACGCGCTCTGCAGCATGGTGAACGGCATCGGCTGCACGCCGACCAGCAGCGGCGAGCCGAACGACAGGACCGGCGCCAGGACCTCGTCGGCCCGGTCGGCCGGCCCGGTGTAGCACCAGACGATGACGCACGCCTTGCGGCCCCACAGCGCCTCGGGGAACGGCGGGGCGGGCGGGATGGTGATGAGCCCGATCCAGCCGCTCAGCTCCTCCGGCAGCGAGGGCAGCAGCTCCCGGTACCAGCGCATGACCTCGGCGGTGTCGGCGAAGTCATACAGCACCGGGCCGCCGATGATCGTGCCCGCCTCGCCGATGTCATGGCAGCGGAACGTGAACGAGGTGACGACGCCGAAGTTCCCGCCGCCGCCGCGCAGCGCCCACAGCAGGTCGCTGTGCACGGTCTCGCTGGCCGTGACCAGCGTGCCGTCGGCCAGCACGACGTCAGCGGCGAGCAGGTTGTCGACGGTCAGGCCGAACCGCCGGGACAGGTAGCCGATGCCGCCGCCGAGGGTCAGGCCGGCCACGCCGGTCGACGCCAGGAAGCCCGACGGCGTGGCCATGCCGAAGGCCACCGTCGCGTGGTCGACGTCGCCCCAGGTGCAGCCGGCGTCGACGCGGACCGTGTGCTCGGCCGGGTCGACGGTGGTGCTGCGCATCATCGACAGGTCGATGACCAGGGCGCCGTCCCAGGTCCCGAAGCCGGCCGCGTTGTGGGCCCCGCCGCGGACGGCGATCTCCAGGCCGCGGGCGCGGGCGAAGTTCACGCACGCGACGACGTCGGCCGCGTCCCGGCAGCGCGCGATGGCGGCCGGGTGCTTGTCGATCATGGCGTTGTAGACGGCGCGGGCGTCGTCGTAGCCGGGGTCCCCCGGCGTGATCAGGTCGCCGCGCAGGGCGGTGGCCAGCTGCTCGCGGGCCTCGGTGCCGAGGCCGGCCGACGTGGTGGTCATGAGGGTTCCCCTCCGGGTGCGCTGCCCTGACGGTCAGGACACCCCGACGCTAGGAGGGCCGCCGTTCGCAGATCGTTCCCGGCGCGGCGTTCGGGTCAGTCCGCCGCCTCAGCGGTGCGGGCTGACCCGGAAACGCCCAGTTTCGCCAGGTCGGCGTCGCAGCGCCGGAGCAGCGCGATGCTCCCCTGGTCCGCGGCGAGGGCGGCCGCGGCCCGCAGCCGGGCGGTCGCGGCCGCCTCGTCGTCGTAGGCGGCCCGCATCCGCATCACTTCCGGCAGCCACCACAGGTCGTCGTGGGCCTGCCCGGCGGCGAGGGCCGCGTCGAGCGTCGCCCGGGCCGCCCCCGGCTGCTGATGGCGCTCGTAGAGGCCGGCCAGCACGGCCAGCCAGTACGGCATGCGGGCGAACGAGCCGGCCGCCTTGAGGTTGTCGACGCCGCGGCGGGCCAGGGCGATGCCCGACTCGTCCGGGCGCGACCAGCCGTCCAGGATCAGCGCCCACTCCCGGTAGTAGGCGAAGTCGTAGCGCGCGCACAGCTCGCTGAGCTCGGCGTTGGCGCCCCGCAGGGCCGACCGGGCGCCGCGCAGCTGGTGCAGGATGCTGACGTAGGCCAGGCCCACCGCCAGGTTGTACGGGTCGCCGATCTGCCGGGCCAGGCCGACCGCGCCCAGGCCGCTGGCCAGGGCGTCGTCGTCATGGCCGAGCAGCCAGTGGGCGTGCGCGGCGAAGGCCATGCCGTGCACGTCGGCCCGGGTCCCGATGCTCAGCGAGGGCGCGCCGCTGGTCATCTGGATGGCGATGCCCAGGTGCCGCAGCGCCTCCGCGGGCCGGCCGAGGCTGGCCGCGGACCCGCCGACGGCGAAGTGGGCCGGCCCGCTGTCCTGCGCGCCGGGGTCGACCAGCGCCAGCGCCCGGCTCGCGGCCCGGTAGCTGTCGGCCGTGCGCCCCTGCACGAACTGCGTGCTCCACAGGCCGACCAGGGCGGTGAGCATCAGGTCGCGCCGGCCCAGCGACTCGGCCAGGGCCACCGAGCGCTCCAGCGCGCTCTGCAGCTGCGGCGATGAGTAGCCGAACCGGGCGTTGAGCGGCGCGGCCATGGCCCCGAGGACATCGAGTTCCTGGCGGTCCCGGTCCCGGCCCGGCGGCAGGCCGCGCACCACCGACAGCGCCTCGGTGTGCAGCCGGATCGCCTCGGCGTGGGCGAACCGGCCCGCCGCGACGTCGGCGGCGCGCCGGTAGTAGGTCACCGCCCGGCCCGGCCGGCCGCCGCGGGCGTACTGCTGGGCCAGCTGGGCCGAGACGGCGTCGGTGTCGTCGGCGTGCAGCAGCTCCAGCGCCTGCGCCACCCGCCGGTGCAGCAGCCACCGCTTCGGCGGGCTGACCTGCGCGTACGCGGCGTCGCGGAGCAGGTCGTGGGAGAAGTCGTAGCCGTCGCGGAACTCGCGCATGATCCGGCGGCGCCACAGCTCGTCGACGGCCGCCACGACCACGTCGGCGTCGAGGTCGCTGGCCTCGGTGAGCAGGTCCAGGGTGAAGTTGGTGCCGACCGCCGACGCCAGGCAGGCCACCTCGCGGGCGGCGGCGGCCGGCTGCTCGAGCCGGCCCTGGAGCACGGCCATGAGGTCGCCGCCCGGCTGGGGGCCGTCGCTGAGGTCGGCCCGGCCGCGGACGGCCTCGACGACGAACAGCGGGAAGCCGCCGGTCGTGGCCTGGAGCAGGCCGGCGTCGCGGGCGGGCAGCGGCACGCCGGAGACCGCCTCGGCCAGGCGGGCGGTGTCGGCGACCTCGAGCGGGCTGACCGGCAGCTCGGTCAGCAGCCCGGTGGCCCGCATCCGGGTCGCCCAGCCGGCCAGGTCGAGGTCGGCGTCCAGGGTGTCGTCGCGCAGCGTCCCGGCGACCAGGACCGGGGTGGCCGGGGCCAGGCCGAGCAGGAAGGTGACGAACGCCAGCGTCTCCAGGTCGCACCACTGCACGTTGTCCAGGACCAGCAGCGCCGGCCGGCCGACGGCGATGACGGCCCGGGCCAGGCCCTCGAAGAACCGGTGCCGCTGCCAGGCATCCGCCATGGCCCGGTAGTCGGCGGCCCGCTCGCCGGGCCCCCCGGCCGGGAGCAGGCGGCCCACCTCGGCCCGCCACGCCGGGTCGAGCGCGGCCGTGGCGGCCTGGACGGCCGGGGTGCGCAGCCAGTCGGCCACCGGCGCCAGCGCCAGCCGCCCCGACGTCCCGAAGCACTGGCTGCCGGCCACCACCGCGCCCTGCGCCCGGGCCAGCGCCGCGATCTCCGCCACCAGGCGCGTCTTCCCGACGCCCGCGCCCCCGCTGACCAGCACCAGGCCGGGGCGGCCCGCGGCCGCCGCGCGCCACGCGTCCTGGAGCACGCGCAGCTCCCGCGACCGGCCCACCAGCTGCGCCGCGGCCCGCCCGGAGCGAGCCGGGGCGGGCTGCTCCGGGGCCAGCTGGCGGGCCGCCCGCGTCTCCCCGGCGGGGGTGTCGGCCCCGTCGGCCATCAGGCGCTGGAACGCCTGCCGCGTCGCGGGGCCGGGGACCACGCCCAGCTCGCGTTCCAGCACGGAGGCGCAGTGGTGGTAGGTGCTGACCGCGCCGGCCCGGTCGCCCAGGTCGGCCTGGTACAGCATCAGGCCGCGGTAGCCGGCCTCCTCCAGCGGCTGGAGCTGGATCCGGCGGCGCGCGGCGGCCGCCGCCCCGGCCAGGTCGCCGGCCCGCGCCCGCGCCGCGCCGAGCAGGTCGCACAGGTCGGCGACCTGCCGGTCGAGCTCCGCCCGGGTCTCGATCAGCCAGTCCTCGTACTGGCCGGGCAGCAGGTCGCCCTTGTACTGGCCGAGGGCCGCCGTCCCGCGGGCCAGCACGGCGGCGTCGTCCCCGCCGGCCGCCGCCGCCACCGCCGCCTGCCGCTCGAGCTCGAACACGCGCAGGTCGACCCGGCAGCTCGCGGTGTCGCGCCAGCACAGGTCACGGGATGTCACGACCAGGGAGGGTTCGTCCCCGAGCAGCTGGCGCAGGTGGTGCAGCTCGCGGCGCAGGTTGGTCAGCGCCTGCCCGTCGGCCGACTCCGGCCAGAACAGCCCGGCGATGCGGTGCCGGGCCTGCGGCGACCCGGCGCGGGCGACCAGGAACGCGACGAGGGCGGCCGAACGGTCCGAGGGAGCCCGCAGGCCCGCCCGGTCATCGGTCATCGCCTGCTCCCCCAGCAGGCAAAGATGCAGCATCCCGACGCGGCCTCCTGGCATGGATGATCAGCCCCTGTGCCGCCTCGGCCAGTTTCCCCCGCCCGGTCACTGACCGCAACCACCGCGCGAGCCGCCCATTATCGAACGCGTATTCGTAGTATGAACGCTGCCCAGCCTGGCCAGTGCGGGCCGCAGAAGATACTGTAATTGCGGGCGTCGCGGGGGATGGCTGGCATGTCCGGCCGGGGCGACGGGGGCTTCACGTGTCTGCTGGGGGTGGTCCTGCTATCCGGTCCTGGGCGCGGCTGGCGCTGCTGACGGTGCCGTTTGCCATTCCGGTGGCAGTGGGCGCCGCCCGGCTGATGGTCGGCCCCGGCTGGGGCCTGCTGCCGCTGCTCATCGTGGGGCCGGCCATGGCGGCCGCCCTCGGCGGCGCGGCCTACACGCTGGCGGCCGGCGCGGTCGCGCTCGGCGCGACCATGCTGTTCGACGTGCGGATCATGCACCGGTCCGTGAGCCACCACCAGGTCATCGTCGCCTTTGCGGCGGCGGCCGCGGTCACCGCGTTCGGCATGATGGCGGCCCGGCACCGCGAGCTGCGGACCCGCGAGCTGGAACGGGTCAAGATCGTCGCTGAGGCGGCCCAGCAGGTGCTGCTGCGGCCGGTGCCGCCCCAGGTCGGCCCGGTCAAGATGGCCGTCCGGTACCTGTCGGCCTCCTACGGGGCACGGGTCGGCGGCGACCTGTACGAGGTGGCCGCCACCCCGGACCACGTGCGGCTGATCGTCGGCGACGTCGAGGGCAAGGGCCTGCCCGCCGTCCGCACCGCCGCCGTGGTGACCGGCGCGTTCCGCGAGGCCGCCTACGAGGAGGCCAGCCTGCCCGCCATCGTGGCGCGGGTCGAGGCCAGCCTGGCCCGCGAGCTCGGCGAGGAGGAGTTCGTGACCGCGGTCCTGGCCGAGATCAGCCGGCAGGACGACAAGATCGAGCTGGTCAGCTGCGGCCATCCCGCCCCGCTGCTGCTCGGCGCCGGGCCGCCCCGGCCCTTCGCCCCCGACACCGGCGCCCTGCCGCTGGGCCTCGGGCACCTCTCGGCCGAGCCGCGGATCCCGGTCACCCTGGCCTTCGAGCCGGGCGACGAGGTCCTGTTCTACACCGACGGGGCCAGCGAGGCGCGCGACAAGGGCGGATCGTTCTTCCCCCTGACCACATGCACGTCCGTGCAGGACGGGCACGACCCGGACACGCTGGTCGACCGGCTCAGCGACGAGATCACCCGCTACGTGGGCCACGCGCCCGAGGACGACATCGCGCTGCTGCTCGTCTACAAGGACCAGGTGCTGGCGCGGCCGGGTGCGGCCACGTGCTCGCCGGCCCGCGCTGGACGGTCCGAGACCCGCCGGCATATATTTACCGGCAAGTTAAATTAGTCCGGTTTGAATTAGCCGGGGGGCGCGGCGGAGGGCGGCGGTGCCATGCCCGGCATGAACAGCGGCCTGGACCCCAGTGACCCGACGGTGGTGGCGGCCTTCCACGCGGCGCTGCTGCATCAGGCCATCGCTGTTCTGGTTATCTTCGCGGTCTTATCGCTGGCCTGGGTCGCCGCGCGGGACCGGTACCCGGCGGCGCCTTCGGCCGTGCTGCCTGGCCTGCCCGGCCTGCCTGGCCTGACGCGGGAGCCGGGGTGGCGGCGGGTGCTGCGGATCGGCTTCGGGGTTCTGTGGCTGTTCGACGGCCTGCTGCAGGCCCAGCCCGCGATGGCCGTCGGGATGCCGTCCCAGGTCATCGAGCCGACCGCGGCCAGCTCGCCGGGCTGGGTCCAGCACCTCGTCAACTGGGGCGCGACGACGTGGTCGTATCACCCGGTGGAGGCCGGGGCGGCGGCCGTATGGATCCAGGCCGGGATCGGCCTGTGGCTGCTGTTCGCCGCCCGCGGCCCGCTGTCGCGGCTGGCCGGGCTGGCCAGCGTGGCCTGGGGCCTGGTGGTGTGGGTGTTCGGCGAGTCGTTCGGCGGGATCTTCGCGCCGGGCTTGAGCTGGCTCACCGGGGCGCCCGGCGGCGTCCTGTTCTACTGCGCGGCCGGTGCGCTCATCGCCCTGCCCGCGCGCGCCTGGCGCGGCCCCCGGCTGGCTCGCCTCCTGGCCGGCGGGACCGGCCTGTTCCTGGCCGGGATGGCCGTGCTGCAGGCCTGGCCGGGCCGCGGCTTCTGGCCGGGCACGCCGGGCGGCCGGCCCGGCCCGCTGACCTCGATGGTGACGGACATGGCGGGCACGTCGCAGCCCGGTGCCCTGGCCGGGCTGGTCACCCGGTTCGGCTTCCTGGTCACCGCCCACGGCTTCGCCGTCAACCTGGTGGCGGTGGCGTGCCTGGGCGCGCTGGGCGCGGCGCTGGTCGCGGCCGCGCTCTCCGGGCCGGGGGGCTGGCCCGGCCGGCGCCCCGTGGTGCTGCGCGCGGCGCGGATCGGGCTGGGGGCGCTGTGCCTGGCTGACTGGGTGCTCGTGCAGGATCTCGGCTTCCTCGGCGGGGTGGGCACCGACCCGAACAGCATGATCCCGATGCTGCTGGTCGGGGGGGCCGCTGTGCTGGGGCTGCGCGGCGCGCGCAGTCCGGCGGATGCCGGGGCGCGGCCCGCGAGCGCGGGGCGGCCCGCGGGTGCCAGGCGGCCCGCGGGTGAGGGGCGGCCCGCGGGTGCCGGGGACGGGGCGGGCGGGCGGCCGTGGCGGTCCCGGATCCGGCCGGCTGAGCTGGCCGCAGCGCTCGCCGCGACGAGCCCGCGGGCGGTCGGGTCCGGGGCCGCGGTCGGGGTCATCCTGCTGGGCGCGGCCCCGATGGCGGCCGCCCAGGCCAGCCCGGACGCCTCGCCGATCCTGGCCGAGTCCATCAACGGCGCCAGCGCGCCCCTGGCCGGCCCGGCGCCCGGCTTCACCCTGACCGACCAGGACGGGCGCCCGGTCTCGCTGGCCGGCCTGCGCGGGAAGGCCGTCCTGCTGACCTTCCTGGACCCGGTCTGCGTATCCGGCTGCCGGTCGCAGGCCCAGGAGTTCCGCCAGGCCAGCCGGCAGCTGCGGGCCGACGGCCGCCGGGTCATGCTGGTCGCGGTGAACCTCAACCCGGTCTACGACAGCCCGGCCTACGCCCGCGCATTCGACCGGGAGCAGCGGCTCACCGGGCTGCCCAACTGGCTGTTCGTGACCGGGCGCCCGGCCCGGCTGCAGGCCGCCTGGCGGGACTACGGCATCGCGTCCCAGCCGCTCGGGCCGGGCATGATGCTCGGGCACAGCGACGCCGCGTTCGTGATCGGGCCCGACGGCCGCCTGCGCGAGGAGCTGAACTTCGATCCCGGGCCGGGCACCGCGGCCACGCGCTCCTCGTTCGCGACCGAGCTCGCGGCCGCGGCCCGCCAGGCTCTCGCCGGGTAACGTCGGCCCCGGGAGGCGGCCTGCTGATTTCCGAGGTTCCCGTCGTGGACGTGCGCGGGCCGCTCACCGCCCAGCGCGAGCGGCTGCTGGACCTGCTCACCTCACTGAGCGGCGCGCAATGGGCCCTCCCCACGGCAGCACCGCAGTGGTGCGTCAAAGGACGTCGCCCTGCACGTGCTCGATCCGGCCCGGCATCGTGCTCCGCCCGCTGCATCCCGACGACGCGCCCGTCCGCGGCATCTACGCCGCCACCTGGCGCACGATCACTGCCCCGCCGCCGGTCACCGCCTTCCTGGACTGCCTCGACGACGTCGTGCGCGAGCTACGAAATGATTACAGTGTTACACTCCTGCGATGAGCGAGCCACCGACCTTGTTCCAGTGGGCGCAGGGCCGCCCGGCCATCGAGCGGCTGATCGATCGCTTCTACGACCGCGTGCAGGGCGACGACCTGCTCAGCCCCCTGTTCCCCGGCGGGGTCAGCGCCGAGCACCGGGAGCACGTGACCACCTGGTGGTGCGAGGTCTTCGGCGGCCCGGCCGAGTACACCGAGCGGCTCGGCGGGTACCCGGCCATGCTGGCGCATCACCGCGACCTCGGCATAACGCCCGAGCAGCGGTTCCGCTTCGCGTCCCTGATGAGCCTGGCCGCTGATGACGCGGGCCTGCCCGATGACCCGGAGTTCCGGGCGGCCCTGGTCGGCTACCTGGAATGGGGCACCCGGCTGGCCATGCACAACTCCCAGCCCGGCGCCGAGGTCGCCGAGCGGGCGCCCGTCCCGCACTGGGGCTGGGGCGCGGCCCCGCCGTACCAGCCGTAGCGTCAGGTTCGCGGCACGCGGGCCGACGGGCGCGGGGCGCGCCGACGACCGGCCGGACTCACCGGGGCGGACGGTTGGCTCGACGGCCCCCGTCCCGCGCTTCACCTCCTCCCGCCAGGCGGAGCAGTGGCTGCGCGGGCTCCGCGAGGGCGGGCGCGGCCGCTAGCTGGCAGGCACGGCGGGAACCTCGGGCACCTACTAGTCGTCTTAGTAGGTAACCTACTATCGAATCTAGTAGGAGAGCCCGCGCCGGACCAGATCCGGCGCGCGCTGGCCGAGGAGGACGCACGTGGCACGCACGCGGACATCGGGTCCATCGAGCGCAGCATCCGCACGGCGGGGTACCGCGCCGGCCAGGTCGCGGGCGCGCGAGCGGATCGCGTCCCAGCAGGCCGCGCGCCAGCGCGCCGAGATGCGCCGGCGGCTGCTGATCGCCGTCGGCTCAGTGATCACCGTCCTCGGCATCGTCGGCGGGCTGGTAGCCGTCAAGCTCACCTCGGCTCCGCCGGCCGCCGCTGCCGGAACTGAGTCGCCGGCGGCCGCCGCAGTCGTCCGCCAGGTCACGACGGTCCCTGCCGCGGTCCTGGCCCGGGCCAGCGGAGGGCAGGCGGCCACGGCGCTGGAGCCGGTCAAGGCGCCGGGGCAGACGCTGACCATCAGCGGCAAGCCGGCCATCGTCTTCGTCGGCGAGGAGTCCTGCCCGTACTGCGCGGCGGAGCGCTGGCCGCTGATCGTCGCGCTCTCCCACTTCGGCACCTGGACGAACCTCGGCTCCACCACTTCCTCGGCGAGCGACGTCTACCCGGGCACCGCCACCTTCTCGTTCCGCACGGCCGGCTTTCACAGCACGCAGCTGACCCTGCGGACGACGGAGCTGGCGGACAACGCGGGACGGCCTCTCCAGCCGCAGACCGCGCTGGACACCCGGCTCATCCGCACCTACGACGTCCCGCCCTACGTCAACAGCGCCGACCAGTCCGGCGCCGTCCCGTTCCTCGACATCGCCAACCACGACGTCCTGGCCGGTGCCCAGTACAGCCCGCAGGTCCTCGCCGGCCTGTCCGATGCGCAGATCGCCGCCCAGCTCCGCGACCCGGCCAGCCCGGTGGCCCAGGCCATCGACGCCGCTGCGAACGTGATCATCGCGGCCATCCACTCGGCCCTGCAGCACGCGCCGGCCAGCAGCTAGCGCCGCGGGGGGTCACGGCCGGCCGCCCTGGAGTGGGGCACCCGGCTGGCCACGCACAACTCCCAGCCCGGCGCGGACGTCGTCCAGCAGGCCCCGTGCCGCACAGGGGCTCGGGCGCGGCCCCGCCCTGCCAGCCGTAGCGCCGATCTTCCTGTGCGC
>DASYBB010000187.1:0-6317 GCA_036501025.1 Streptosporangiaceae bacterium | reverse complement strand
CAGTTCCGCGTCGGGTGCGGCCAGGTCCGAGCCGGGCGCCGCGGGCGGCCCGTGGCCCGCCGGGCCGAGCCGGGCTCGCCGGCCGCGCAGTGCGTCCAGGCAGACGTTGGTCGCGATCCGGTGCAGCCAGGCGGCGAGCGGGCCGGAGCCGTCGTAGGTCGCGAGCCGGCGCCAGGCGCGCTCCAGCGTGTCCTGGACGGCATCCTCGGCGTCGGGACCCGAGCCCAGCATCCGGTAGCAGTGCCGGAAGACGGGCCGCTCGAGCGGCCCGACCAGGCGGGCGAAGGCGGCGTCGTCGCCGGCGACGGCCAGCGCGAGCAGGCCACCCGGGTCGGCTGGAGCAGTCATCACAGACCTTTCCCGATCAGGTGCCCGGCCCGCGCCGGCCCGCCGCTCAGGCGTCCGCGCTGGCCAGGCCGACGATCTGGCCCTGCGGGTCGGCCAGCAGCCCGAAGGTCACGCCCGGCACCGACGTCGCGGGCTGGACGATCCGGCCGCCCTGGGCGACCGCGGCGTCCAGCGTAGCGGCGACGTCGGCCACGCCGACGAAGAACGTCACGAGGGGCTCGCCGCCCTGCAGCGGGCTGACGCCGCCCGGCACGGCGCCGTCCACCCCGCAGTCCACGTAGGTGTAGCCGGGCATGCCGCCGTCGGGATAGGTCCAGCCGAACAGCTTCCCGTAGAACTCGCGCGTCGCGTCCGGGTCGGGTGACCGGATCTCGAAATGAACGACCGGGCTGGCCATGGGGTCCTCCTTCTGCCGTGGAACGGGCTTACGGCAGGTATGACGAGAGGAGGGGCCCCGATCTCTCGGTCCGGCCGCCGCGATCTCGGCCGGGCTACGCCGCCCGGCGCCCGGTGACGTCGTAGAGGTGGTGGACCGGGTCGTGGATGAAGTACCGGGCGAAGGTCTCGACCGTGAACTGCGCGCCGTCGGTGCGGGCGCCGGTGCGCTGCCACTGGTCCCCGGACACGCCGTCGAACCGGTCGGCCAGGGTGGCCGCCGCAGCGAGCAGCCCCGCTGCCACGCCGGCCGGATCCTGCTCGGCGTAGCGGTCCTCGATGGCGGTCGCGTCCTGGTCCCAGTTGGGGAACAGCGGGCCGTCCTGCGTGAGCATCAGCACCAGGCGGCCGTCGAAGCGCCGGAACACGTCCCGCACGTGGCAGCCGTACTCCAGCGGCGACCACGTGCCCGGCGCCGGGCGGGCCGCGGCGCCGGGCGCGGCCAGCAGGGCCGGCCAGGCCTGCGCGCTGGCCCGGAGCATCCCGGCCACGTCCTCGCGGGCGAGGCCGCGGGTGTCCAGGCCGCACTCGGGGCAGGGCCGCTGCAGCACCCAGGTCCAGTCCTTGGCGTCGGGAACAATGGTCATGGCCGGACTCTACCGGGACGGACCGCCCGGGCGGTTACAGCAGCGACAGGGCCCCGGTGACGGCGTCGATGCGGGCCGCCGCGGCCGGGCCGACCGCGCAGCAGGTCGTCGTGCCGGGCTCCAGCTGGGTCCGGCCCGCGTCCCGGATGATCTCGACGGGCAGCCCGGCCGCCCGGGCCTGCCCGGCGATCTCGTCCAGTTCGGCCGGCCCCGGCACGCGCAGCACGACCTTGGGCTGGCCGTCCTGCAGCCACGCGGCCAGGTCGGGGTGGCGCAGGCCCGCCAGCGTGGCGGCCACCGCCGCGTGCGCGACCTGGGCCGCGATCTTGCCCCGGCCCATGCCCAGGTCCGTGCGGACGACGAGCACCAGCTTCATCGGCACGGGCAGCGGGATCACGAGCCGCCGTCGCGGCCGGCCGTGCGGCGGGCCTGGTCGGCGGGGCACACGGCAGAGTCCACGCGCCCAGGATAGGGCCGCCCGGTACTGTGACGCGGTGATAGCTGGGGCTTACCGGGACTTCATGACGACCATCGCCGCGTCGGCGGCCTCCCTGACGGGCCTGCTGTTCGTGGCCCTGTCGGTGGCGCGGCGGACGGACCCGCAGGAGGGCCAGACCGTCGTCCAGCAGATCCGGGCGGCCGCGGCCCTGCTGGCCTTCTCCAATGCCCTGACCATCTCGCTCTTCGGGCTCGTGCCGGGAACCAACACCGGGTACCCGGCGCTGATCCTGGGCACCATCGGGCTGTTCTTCACCGCCGCCGCGCTGCGGTCCATCTTCGCCAGCCGGGCCACGCTGGGCCTGCGGCGGCGGCAGACCAGCCTGATCTTGATCCTGCTGCTGATCTTCGGCACGGAGGTCGTGAGCGGCAGCACCCTCCTGGCCAGCCCGGCCAGCACCGGCCCGGTCGCGATCATCAGCTATGCCCTGGTTGCCTCGGTACTGGTCGGAATCGGGCGGGCCTGGGAGCTGGTCGGCGACCGGGACACCGGCATCTACGCCTCCATCGCGGTCCTCGCCCAGCACCAGCACGCACCCGGTGCGCCGCACCCGGCGGAGCCGCTGACCGAGCATGACCCGCACTACCCGGAGGAGCCGGGCGGCCGGCCGGGCTAGGCCGGGCCCAGGTGGACGGGGCCGCCCCGGCGTGCCTATGGTGATCGTGGTGGCGCTCCGTAACTGAACGGACACCAGGGGGATCACGTGGCCGAGGCAGTTACCGCACCGGGGGCCGGCGGCAAGCCCGAGCCCGCGGCGCCGGCCGACCGACGCTGGATGGTGCTGGTCGTGGTGGCCATCGCCCAGCTGATGGTCGTCCTGGATGCCACCATCGTGAACATCGCGCTGCCGTCGGCCCAGCGGGCGCTGGGATTCCCGAACAGCGACCGGCAGTGGGTGGTGACGGCCTACGCCCTGGCCTTCGGCAGCCTGCTGCTGCTGGGCGGGCGCCTCGGCGACATGTTCAGCCGCAAGCGGGTGTTCATCATCGGCCTGGCCGGCTTCGCGATCTCCTCGGCCCTCGGCGGGGCCGCCACCTCGTTCGGGATGCTGGTCACGGCCCGGACCCTGCAGGGCGCGTTCGGCGCCATCCTGGCCCCGTCGGCGCTGGGCACCCTGGTCAGCACCTTCCAGGACCCGCGCGAGCGCGGCAAGGCGTTCGGGGTCTTCGGCTCCGTCGCGGCGGGCGGCGGCGCGGTGGGCCTGATCCTCGGCGGGGTGCTGACCCAGTACCTCTCGTGGCGGTACACCCTGTATGTGAACCTGGTGTTCGCCGCCATCGCCATCGCCGGCGCCCTGGTCTACCTGCGCGACAGCCGCCCCGACCGGCGGCCGCAGATGGACTGGCCGGGCACGGTGCTGGCCTCGGGCGGGCTGTTCCTCCTGGTATTCGGCTTTTCCCACGCCGAGACGGCCGGCTGGGCGGGGCCGGTGACGATCGGCTCCCTGGTCGGCGGCGTGCTGCTGCTGACCGGCTTCGTGCTGGCCGAGCAGCGGGCCAGCCACCCGCTGCTGCCGCTGCGGGTGATCCTGGACCGCACCCGGGGCGGCTCCTACGCCTCCGTCGGCCTGGCCGGCATCGCGATCTTCGGCGTGTTCCTGTTCCTGACCTTCTACCTGCAGCAGATCAAGGGCTACAGCCCGCTCACCTCCGGCCTGCTGTTCCTGCCGTTCGTGGGCTGCATCCTGCTCGCCTCGAACATCTCCAGCATCGTCCTGCTGCCCCGGCTCGGGCCGCGCGTGCTGATCACGTCGGGCATGGTGCTGGGCGCCGGATCCATGGTCTACCTGACCCGGCTCACCGTCACCTCCGGCTACGTGCCGGACGTCCTGCCCGCGCTGCTGGTCATGGGCCTGGGCTTCGGCATGATCTTCTCGCCGGCCATCAACACGGCCACGGCCGGCGTCCGGCGCGAGGACTCGGGCGTGGCGTCGGCACTGGTCAACACGATGCAGCAGGTCGGCGGGTCGATCGGGACGTCGGCGCTGAGCACCGTCGCGCTCACCGCCACGGCCAGTTACCTCGCCGCGCACCACGCCACCCCGCTGGCGCCCGCCATCGCGGCCACCCGCGGCTACACCGAGGCGTTCGCGATCGCCGCCGCGCTGCTCGGGCTCGGCGCGATCGTGGCGGTCACGCTGCTGCCGTCCCGCCGCCGGCTGGCCGAGCTCCGGGCGGCTGCCGCCCGGGCCCCGGGACCGGCCCCGGCGCCGGAGCCGGCGGCGGCACCGGGCGCGGGGCCGCGGCCCGAGTCCCGCGTGCCGCCGCCCGTGACCGTGATTCCCGTGGCCATCGTCTGCTGCTGGCCGGTGTCCCGGCCGGGGGCGCCGGCCGGGCCCGGCCCGGCCCTGCGGCCGGCCCGCCGCTAGCGGGGCGCGTCCCCCATGCGGTACTCGCGGGTGACCTCGTCGAGGCGGCGCTTGAGGTCGCCGTCGAGCTTGACGCCGACGGCTTCCAGGCTGGCGTCCAGCTGGTCGGGGCGGCTCGCGCCGATGATCGGCGCGGTGATGGCCGGGTGGGCCAGCACCCAGGCGACGGCCAGGGTCACCAGGCTCACCCCCGCCTCCTCGGCGAGCGGGCGGAGGGCCTCGACGGTGCCGAACTCGCGCTCGTGCCAGTACCGGTTCTGGTAGTTCTCCGCGGCCGTGCCGAGGGTGAAGCGGGTGCCGTCCGGGGGCGGCGCGGAGCGGGTGTGCTTGCCCGACAGCAGGCCGCCGGCGATCGGGTTGTAGGGGATGACCCCGACGCCCTCCTCGCCGCAGAACGGCAGCATCTCCCGCTCGATCTGGCGGAACAGCAGGTTGTACCGGGGCTGGACCGAGTCGAACCGGGTGATCCCGAGCGTCTCGCTCCGGCCGACGGCCCGCACCAGCTGGTAGGTGAGGAAGTTGGAGCAGCCGGTATAGCGGACCTTGCCCTGGCGGACGAGGTCGTCGAGGGCGCCCAGGCTCTCGTCGATCGGCGTGCTGCTGTCGTAGCCGTGCAGCTGGTACAGGTCGATGTAGTCGGTCTGCAGCCGCCGCAGCGAGGCGTCGACGGCGGACATGATGTGCTTGCGGGAGTTGCCGCGGTCGAACGGCGCCGGCCCGGTCGGGGCGAAGCACTTGGTGGCCACGACGAAGCGGTCGCGCTTGCCCGTGAGCCAGCGGCCGAGGATGTCCTCGGTCACGCCGCGGGTGGTCAGGTCCCCGCCCAGCGGGTAGGCGTCGGAGCTGTCCAGGAAGTCGATGCCGCCCTCGGCCGCGCGGTCGAGGATGGCCACCGAGGTCGGCTCGTCGCACTGGAGCCCGAATGTCATCGTCCCCAGGCACAGCCGGGAGACCTGCAGGCCGGTCCGGCCCAGTCGCACATGTTCCATTTCGGACACGTTACCGGCTGGGCCGGACCGCACCGCGGGCCAGGCCGCCCGTTCAGGCCGCCGTCCGGTGCCGGAACAGCCACGACCCGCCGGCCGCCGCGACGGCCAGGATGACGCCGCAGCACGCGACCGCGATCCACGCCTCGTGGCCGGTCGCCGCGCCGGTCGAGGTGTGCCCCATCCACAGGCCGCGCATGGTCTCGATGATCGGCGTGAACGGCTGGTGCTCGGCGACCCAGCGCAGCGGGCCGGGCATGCTCGCGGCCGGCACGAACGCGGTGCTCACGTACGGGATGAACATGAGCACGATGGAGAACGAGTTGGCCGCCTCGGCGCTGCGGGCCAGCAGGCCCACCGCGGCCGCGAGCCAGGACAGGGCCAGGATGAACAGCACGATCATCCCGGCGGCGGCCAGCCACGCGGCGGGCGAGGCGACCGGCCGCCACCCGATGCCGAGGCCCACGCCGATCACCAGCGCCGTGGCGACCAGGTTCCGGGCCAGGCTGGCGAAGATGTGCCCGACCAGGATCGACGAGCTGGCGATCGGCATGGACCGGAACCGGTCCACGATGCCGTTGGACATGTCCGTCGCCACGGCGACCGCGGTGGTCCCCGCGCCGAACCCGGCGCACAGCACGATCAGCCCCGGCACGACGTAGTCGACGTACTTGATCCCGGTGTGCAGCGCGCCGCCGAAGACGTAGACGAACAGCAGCATGAGCACGATGGGCAGCATCAGGGCGGTGAAGAACGCCTCCGGGTCGCGCAGCGAGCGCCGCGTGCAGCGGGTCACCATGACCTGGGCGTCGGAAACGGCGTAGGCGAGGCTCATCGGGCCACCTCCCTGGTCGCGGCGGAGGTAGCCGCGGCGGAGTTAACCGGGGCGGCCGGGCCGCCGGTCAGGGACAGGAAGACGTCGTCCAGGCTCGGCCGATGCGTGGAGACCTTCAGGGCGGGCGCGCCGACGGCCTCCAGGTGACTGAGCATCTCGCGGACCTGAGCCGCCGAGCCGCTGGAGGCGACCTCCAGGATGTGCAGCCGGCTGTCGGCCCGGACCGCCTCGTACTGGCCCAGTGCCCGCGCGTAGCTGT
>DASYBB010000186.1:0-4161 GCA_036501025.1 Streptosporangiaceae bacterium | reverse complement strand
CGCGGTGCTGAACGAGGAGTTCTACCGGGCCGGCGTCCCGCGGGTCATCCGGGGCATGGGCGAGGCGCTGGTCGGCCCGGCGATCATCGTGCACGGGTCGCCCGAGCAGAAGGCCGCGTTCCTGCCGCGGATCATCTCCGGGGAGGACCGCTACTGCCAGGGGTTCTCCGAGCCCAACCACGGGTCGGACCTGGCCGCGGTCGAGACCAAGGGCGAGGTCGACGGCGACGAGATCGTCATCACCGGCCAGAAGGTCTGGACCTCCGGCGCGATGTACGCCAACAAGATGTTCATCCTGTGCCGCAGCGACCCCACGGTGCCCAAGCACGCCGGCCTGTCCTACGTGCTGTTCGACTTCACCGACCCGGCGGTGACGTACCGGCCGATCCGGCAGATCTCCGGGGCGGCCGAATTCGCCGAGGACTTCATCGACGGGGTCCGGGCGCCGCTGTTCAACGTGATCGGCGGCCTGAACAACGGCTGGCGCGTGGCCATGACGACGCTCGGCCACGAGCGGGGCGGCCGGGCGACGGTCCAGCACCTGGGCTACGAGCGGGAGTACTGGGAGCTGGTCGATACCGCGCGCAAGCACGGCAAGAACACCGAGCCGCTGGTCCGCCAGCAGCTCGCGTGGGCCTACACCCAGGTGCAGCTGATGAAGTTCAGCGGCCTGCGCACGCTGGCCCAGCTGGCGGCCGGCCGCGAGCCGGGCCCGGAGGCGTCGGCGGCCAAGCTGTTCTGGAGCGAGTACCACAAGAAGCTCGGCGAGATCGCGGTCGGCATCGAGGGCAGCGACGCGCTGCTCCGGCCCGAGGGCGACGACTACCCGACCACCGCGTGGGAGAACGTGTTCCTCAGCAGCCGCGCCGGGACCATCTACTCGGGCACGAGCGAAATCCAGCGCAACATCATC
This sequence comes from Streptosporangiaceae bacterium, assembly GCA_036501025.1. GTDB lineage: Bacteria > Actinomycetota > Actinomycetes > Streptosporangiales > Streptosporangiaceae > DASUBV01. The sequence continues at coordinate 3,248 of DASYBB010000186.1, read as the reverse complement.
GGCGAGCGGGCGCTCAAGCTGCCCAAGGAGCCGCGCCTGCCGGGCTAGCGGCACCCGCCCCGCCCGGCCGGCCAGGGGGCAGGCCGGGCTCCCGGCCGGGCAGTGACGAGCAGTAACACGCAGTGAAGCCGGGGTGGCAGTCAATGACTCAGGTGATCCGAAGGAGTGTCCTGGATGGCGGTTGAGCAGGGTCCCGGCGCAGGCCAGCAGGCCGACGCCGGCGGTCGTGAACGGGTCCGCGCGCTGGTGGCGCCGGGCCGGCTGCGCGAGTTCTTCGCGCCGCGCAGCATCGCCCTGGTCGGGGCGTCGGAAACCTCCGGCTGGGCCCGGCTGGCCGTCCTGGCCAGCACCCTGACCGGCTTCACCGGGCCGCTGATCCCCATCCATCCCCGGCACGAGACCGCCTTCGGCCGCCCGGTCGTGCGCAACCTGCGCGACCTGGCCGCCGACCCGCCGGACCTGGCCTTCATCATGGTGCCCACGCATGCCGTGGAGACCGTGATCGACGACGCCGCCGCAGCTGGCGTCCGCAACGTCGTCGTCCTCGCCTCCGGCTACCGCGAGGTCGGCGCCGACGGGCACGACCTGGAGGGCAAGCTGGTGGCCCAGGCCGCGGCGGCCGGGATCACCATGCTCGGGCCCAACTGCCTCGGCTTCATCAACGTCACCACGGGCGCGGCCCCGTTCGGCCTGACGGTGCCGCTGCCGCTGACGGCCGGGCCGGTCGGCGTGGCGCTGCAGAGCGGCGCCCTGACCAGCGTGGTGCTGGGCTTCGCCCGGTCGCACGCCATCGGGATCAGCTCGCTGACCTCAGTCGGCAACGAGGCGATGATCGGCATCGCGGACATGGTCGACTACCTGGTGGACGACGAGAACACCAAGGTCATCTGCCTGTTCCTGGAGCAGATCGGCGACCCGGCCGCCTTCGCCCGGGCCGCCGCGCGGGCCGACGCGGCGGGCAAGCCGATCGTGGCCCTCAAGGCGGGCTCGACCGAGGCGGGCCAGAAGGCGGCGCTCGCCCATACCGGGTCGGTGGCCGGCGACGACGCCGTGGTGGACGCCGTGCTGCGCCAGCTCAACGTCATCCGGGTCCGCAGCCTCGAGGAGCTGATGATCACCAGCGCCATGCTCGGCTACTCCCGGGTGCCGGGCGGGCGCCGGATGGGCGTGGTCACCGCCTCGGGCGGCGCCTGCGACATCATCGCCGACCGGTCCAGCGAGCTCGGCATCGAGGTCCCCGACTTCGCGCCCGAGACGGCCGCCGCGATCAGCGAGCACCTGCCGCCGTTCGCCGCGGCCCGCAACCCGCTCGACGTCACCGGGTACGTGCTGGCCAACGCGGCGACCTCGTTCCTCAACGCGATGGACTACGCGCTCGACGCCACGACCAGGGACCCTGGGCTGGACTTCGTCCTGTACGGCGGGCTCAACCCGCCCGAGGCCGCGCCGCCGGACGAGGCGATGGCGGCGGCCATGGACCAGCGGCTGGCGTGGATCAGCGAGCGCATCGCCACCTCGCCCATCCCGGTCCTGCCCATCAACCCGACGACCGTGGATGTCGGCCCGCACGCCCGCGAGGTGCTGAGCCGCCACAACCTGCACATCTACAACGGCATCGACCTGGGCCTGGCCGCGGTCGACAGCGCGCTGCGCTGGCAGAGCCGCCGGGGCACGATCCCGGCCGACCTGCTGCAGCGGCCGCTGCCCGACGGGGACATCACCGAGGCCGAGCCGTGGTCCGAGGCCGAGGCGCGCAGCATGGTCGCGGCCCGCGGCGTGCCGGTCGTGCCGGGCGAGCTGGTCACCTCGGCCGACGAGGCGGCCGAGGCCGCGCAGCGGCTCGGGCTGCCGGTCGCCCTGAAGATCGTCTCGGCGCAGATCACCCACAAGTCCGACATCGGCGGCGTGGCCCTGGGCCTCGGCACGGCGCAGGACGTCCGCGCCGCATACGAGAAGGTCCGGGCGGCCGGGGCCGGGGTGGCCGGCGCGACGGTGGACGGGGTGCTGGTCACGCCGATGCGGGCCGGCGGCACCGAGCTGCTGGCCGGCGTCACCGTCGATCCCACCTTCGGACCGGTCCTGGCCGTCGGCCTGGGCGGGGTCTGGGTGGAGATCCTGAAGGACATCCGGCTGCGGGCCCTCCCGGTCGACGCGGCCGAGGTCCGGCGGATGCTGGAGGAACTGCGCGGGATCGACCTGCTGCGCGGCGCGCGGGGCAGCCAGCCGGCCGACCTCGACGCGATCGCGGCGGTCATCGCCAAGATCGGGGACGCGGCCCTGTCGCTGAACGGGACGCTGCGGGCCCTGGAAGTCAACCCGCTGTGGGTGAACGGAGATCAGGTCGAGGCCCTGGACGTGCTGATCGCGACGGGGCCAGACGGCAAATCGGGAACGGAGCTAGGCGCATGACATTCGGTACCAGCGAGGAGCAGGAAGAACTGCGGGACTCCGTCCGGCGCTTCGTGGCCGACCGGGCGCCGCTGGCCAAGGTCCGGCAGCTGATGGACGCCGGCGAGATCGACCTCGAGGTGTGGTCGCAGGCCGGCGCGCAGCTGGGCCTGCAGGGCATCGCCATTCCCGAGGAGTACGGCGGGTCGGGCTTCTCGTTCGCCGAGCAGGCCATCGTGCTGGAGGAACTGGGCGCGGGCCTGTACGGCGGGCCCTACCTGGCCAGCGCCGTGCTCGCCGCGACGGCCCTGCTGGCCAGCCCCGATGAGGCCGCCCGGCAGCAGCTGCTGCCCGGCATCGCGGCCGGCGAGACCATCGCCGCGCTGGCCTTCACCGAGGACGACGGCTCGTGGGACCCGGCCGGGATCCGGCTGGCCGCGGCCAAGAGCGGCGACGGCTGGGTTCTGGACGGGCACAAGAACTTCGTGCTCGACGGGGCGAACGCCGGGCTGCTCCTGGTCGTGGCGGTGGCCGACGGCGGGCTGTCGCTGTTCGCCGTCGACGCGGCCGCGTCCGGCCTGACGGCCACGGCGCTGCCGACCCTGGACCAGACCCGGAGCCTGGCCCGGCTCGAGTTCGCCGCGGTCCCGGCCGACCTGATCGGCTCGGCCGGCGACGGCGCGGCGATCCTGGACCGGGTGCTGGACGTCGCGGCGATCGCGCTGGCGGCGGAGCAGCTGGGGGCGGCGCAGCGGGCTTTGGATATCACGGTGGATTACACCAAGACGCGGCATCAGTTCGGGCGGCCGATCGGGTCGTTCCAGGCGCTGAAGCACCGGATGGCGGACTTGCTGATGGAG
>DASYBB010000185.1:0-25599 GCA_036501025.1 Streptosporangiaceae bacterium | reverse complement strand
GCAATGCGGGCTGATCGCCACTCCGCGCGCAGGGCGTTGGCCACCCTCAGGCGGGCCGCCCGGTTGTCCGGCCAAATCCCGAGTAGTCCGCGCTGGCCAGGTGCGACGCCGCCCGCCGTGAGCTGGCCATGCACAACCTGGCCCGCCCGCACAGCGGGCACGCCAGGTGCGGTCCTGACCAGCACGATGCGGTACTTGAAGCCCCGTGAACAGCCCGCTGAACCCAGCCAGGGTCAGCCAAGAGCCCCTTGAGCAATCCCGGGCCGGACCGAGAGATCCGCGTGCTTCCTCTCGTCATACCTGGCGTAAGCCCGTACCGATGACCAGAGGAGCACCCACGATGGCAAGCCCAGTGGTTCATTTCGAGATCCGGTCGGCTGACCCCGACGCCACGCGCGAGTTCTACGGGAAACTTTTCGGCTGGACCTACCCGGACGGCGGCATACCCGGATACACCTACGTGGACACGGGGGTCGAAGGTGCCGTGCCGGGCGGCATCAGCCCGTTGCAGGAGGGCGGCCCGCTCGTGACCTTCTTCATCGGCGTGGCCGACGTCGCCGCTACCCTGGACGCTGCGGTCGCTCACGGGGGGCGCATTGTCCAGCCGGCAACGTCAGTCCCAGGCGTGACCTTCGGGTTGCTGGCCGACCCGCAGGGCCAGGTCGTCGGCCTGGCCAGCGCGGACGCCTGACCGGCGGCATGGCGCGGGCAGGGCACCGGAAGGAAGCGGGTCTGCGATGACGGCTCCAGCCGACCCGGGTGACCTGCTCGCGCGGGCCGTCGCCGGCGACGACGCGGCCTTCGCCGGCCTCGTCCGGGCGCACGAGCGGCCGGTGTTCCGGCACTGCTACCGCATGCTGGGCTCAGGCCCGGACGCCGAGGACGCCGTCCAGGACACGCTCGAGCGGGCCTGGCGGCGGCTGCCGACCTACGACGGCTCCGGCCCGCTCGGCGCCTGGCTGCACCGCATCGCGACCAACGTCTGCCTCGACACCCTGCGCACCGCCCGGGCCCGCCGCGGCCCGGCGGGCTACGGGCCGCCCGCCGCGGCCGGCTCGGTGCCCGGCCCGCCCGACGTGGAGGCGGCGTGGGTCGAGCCGGTCAGCGACGCCGACCTGCACGGGGTCACCGACCCGCAGGAGACCGTGGTCCGGCGCGAGCAGGTCAGCCTGGCCTTCGTCGCCGCCCTGCAGCGCCTGGCCCCGCGCCAGCGCGCGGCCCTGCTGCTGCACGACGTGCTCGGGTTCAGCCACGCCGAGACCGCCGACGTGCTCGCCGTGAGCCTGCCCGCCGTCAACAGCCTGCTGTCCCGCGCCCGCGACACCGTCCGGGCCAGCTCCGGTGCCCCGGTGCCCGACGTCACCAGCCCGCAGGTCCGCGGGCTGCTCGACCGCTACGTCCGGGCCTGGCAGCTGGCCGACATCGAGGGCTTCGTCCAGCTCGTCAGCGAGGACGTCCGCTTCTCGATGCCCCCGATGAGCACCTGGTTCGACGGCCGCGCGGCCGCGGCCCAGTTCATCGACAGCGCCATCTTCGCCGCCGTCCGCCCGCACGGGATCACGCTGCGGGCGGGCTGGTGCAACGGCCAGCCGGCCTTTGCCGTCTACGAGCCCGACGGGTCCGGCCACCTGGCCGCCAGCGGCCTGCAGGTGCTCCAGCTCGCCGAGGTGAACGGCGAGCCGCTCATCACCGCGCTCGTCTCCTACCGCGACCCGGCCCTGGCCGCCCGCTGCGGCCTGCCCGCGACCCTGCCCTGAGGCCGGCTCAGCCCGGCTCGCCGAGCACCCACCGGATGCCGCCCAGCAGGTGCTGAAGGTAGTTCGCGTCCTCGTAGGCCGCGACGAAGTGCCCGAGCGCCGTGTAGAAGGTGCGGGTGGCGCCCCGCTCCACGCACCACGCCAGGGGCAGCGTGCCCGCGTCCGAGCCGCCGAACTCCACCGCCAGCAGCAGCCGGGCGTCGGGCACCAGCTCCCGGAACAGGTACAGCTCATCGCGGAACCGCCACGGCGAGGGCAGGTGCGCCGTGGCCGGGTGGGCCGCGTCGATGACCGTGACCGGCAGGTCGCCCGTGATCGGGTGGCCGCTGAACCGGCCGCCGAGCAGGTCGCCGATGGCCGGCCAGCGGTAGGCCGCGTCGGTGGCCGAGTGGACCCCGACGATGCCGAGCTGGCCCGCGGCCGCCCGCCGCTCGATGACCTCGCGCTGGGCCGCGCTCCACGGCGTCTCGCCGATCGTGAACAGCACCAGCAGCCGCGCGGCGGCCAGGTCGCCGACCGCGATGTCCGCCGCGTGCTCGGCGCGGGCGTAGCGCAGGCCGCACAGCCCGGCGATCTCCTCCAGCGCCGTGCCCGCAGAGCCCAGCGACTGGTGCACGCCCGCCATGGCCGGCGCGCCCGGGTCGGGCCGGTACGGGGACACGTCGCTGACATACAGCAGCGTGCTCACGAGCCCTGCTTCCTTCCGAAACGGATGCGCTCACCGCCGGCCGGGCGCCTCATCGCCCGGTCCGGCCCGCGGCCCACAGCAGGCCGCGCTCGACGATCACGCGCGCCGGGTCCACGTCGAAGTCGCTGGCCTGGTGCCCCCACGAGACGTAGAAGATCCGGCCGTCGGCCCAGCCCTTCCGCCACACGGCCGGGATCACCGCCTCCTCGATCCAGGGCGCCTCGGCCGGCCGGCGGAACGTGGTGGTGGCCAGTACCTCCACCGCCGGGTCCACGGCCAGGTAGTACTGCTCGGAGGTGATCGAGAACGAGTCGCCCAGGCCCGCCATCACCGGGTCGCCCGCGGCGGCGGGCGCCATGTCGACCGTGTACGTCGCGTGGCTGCCGCCCGGGTGGGCCAGCCACTGGCCGCCGGTCATGAACTGGTAGGCGGGCATGTGCCGGAACGCGTCGCACAGGCCGCCATGCCAGCCGACCAGCCCGGCGCCGCGCCGGACGGCGGCCGACAGGCCCTCGAACTGGCCGGCCGTCAGGTCCCCGGTGGTCCAGTTCTGCAGGATGAGGCCCGCCGACGACATCAGCCCGGAGTCGGCATAGGCGTCCAGGGAATCGGCCACGACGACGTCGAATCCCGCGCCTGACAAATAGGGAATGAATCGCTCGACGGCTTCCCTCGGCTGGTGGCCGGGGTATCCGCCCCACAGGACGAGGGCGCGCTCAGCAGGCACTTTCTGCCTCCCCTTCTCTCTTTCGGGAATATGCTCGGGTAACCGGCCCTGCATGTACATCAGGGGCTCCGGTACTCTATTATCGCAGGCATGACAGATGGTGTGAGCGGGCTACTTACGCCCGAGCAGAAAGACCTCATCGGCCTCGGCGCGGCGACCCTCGGAGAAAGCGGCGCGACCGCGCTGAGTTCCCGGATCCGCCCCATGTGGAAAGGCGCGGTATTCGCGGCGCCCGCGATGACGGCGGCCTGCGCCGCGGGGGACAACCTGGCCCTGCACGCGGCCGTGGCGAACGCCGTGCCGGGAACGGCGCTGGCCGTCTCTTTCGCCGGCGATTCCGTCCGCGGGAACTGGGGCGAGGTGCTGACCACCGGCGCGGAGGCGAAGGGCATCGTCGCCCTGGTCATCGACGGCGAGGTCCGCGACCTGGCCGCGATCGAGGAGCACCGCTTCCCGGTCTTCGCCCGGGGCGTGGCGCTGCCCGGCGCGGCCAAGGCCGGCCCCGGCGCCATCGGCGGGCCGGTCGTGATCGGCGACGCGCTCGTCCGGCCGGGAGACTGGCTGGTCGGCGACGCCGACGGCGTGGTCGTCATCGCGGCCGCGCAGCTGGCCGGGGTCCGGGCCGCGGCCGCCCGCCGGGCCGAGAAGGAGGCCGGCTTCTTCACCCGGCTGCGCGACGGCGCGACCACGGTCGAGCTGCTCGGGCTCGACCTGAGCTCGATCGCGGGCGCCTGAGCGCGGCGGGCGGGGCGCGTGCCCCGCCCGCCGCTCCCGCTAGTGCGTCGTGTAATTGATGTCACCCGCTTCCGGGCTCGCGATCGCGAAGCAGAAGCACCGGATCGGCGAGTTCTGGCTCGACGCCACCAGGCTGTGCACCTCATTCGGCGGAATGTAGACCAGATCGCCCTGGCCGATTTCGCGCTGCTCGTCGCCGATGATCATCTGGCCCCGGCCGTAGAGCACATAGTAAAACTCGTGGGTCGGATGCGTATGCGGGTCCACGGCGCCGCCGCCGGCGATCTCGAATTCGTTGACCAGCTCCAGTGAGCCGCCCGCCGTGGGCGCGCGCATGGTGCCCGGCGGCATGAGATACCACACCGGTGTCGTTCCATTGTGCTCGACGGTCGGCGGGACGGCTGAGATGTTGCGGATATCCATCCGGTCTCCTCCTGGCTTATGGACAGATGGCCTGCTCCGGGTAAAATTGAATAACCGGAGCAGCAGTTAGTGAATGAACACCGATGGCGAGGGGAGCCCGTCATGACGAGCACGGCCCGGACAATTACGGCGGAGAAATTCGAGGCCGCCCGGTGGAGTCCCTTCGGCTGGGTGCCGCTGGCCGACACCGACCCGCGCGACGGGCAGGCCACGCTGCACTTCGAGTGGGCCGACCCGCACCTCAACCTCATCGGCCACGACGCCGCCGAGGTCCCGCACACCGCGGGCGGCCTGACCTGCGAGATGCTGTTCCGGCACCGCACCCACACCCAGGCCCTGCTGGTGCTCAACACGCCCGCGGTGATCGTGGTCGCGCCGGCCGGCGCGGCCTTCGCCGGCCCGGACGACGCGGCCCAGCTGCGGGCGTTCGTGCTGCAGCCGCTCGACGCGCTGGTCCTGCACCGGGGCACCTGGCACTGGGGGCCGTTCCCGGTCGGCGCGCCGCGGGTGGACATGCTGAACGTCCAGGGCCGGCGCTACGCCGAGGACAACGACTGCTGCGCCCTGGCCGCGGTGGGCGCCAGCGTCGAGGTCCGGCCCGGCTGACGGCCCCGGCCCGGCTGGCCGCCGTCCGCCGGTCACGGCGGGTCCCCGAGCAGTGCGTGCGCGGTGGCCACGTCGGTCACCAGCACCGTGGCCAGGCCGCCGCGCAGGGCGGCGGCGATGGCCTCGACCTTGCTGGGGCCCGCCGCCGCCACCACCCGCACCGGGATCTTGACGAAGTCCTCCAGGTCCAGGGCGATGACCCGGCCGTTGACCGGGTGGGCGATCTGCAGGCCGTCGCCGTCGAAGAAGCGGCCGCCGATGTCGCCCGCCATCCCGGCCGCCAGCAGGCCGGCCCACTCCTCGTCGGTGATGTGGCTGCCCTGGCTGAAGTCGATGCGGTCGTCGCGGCCGCCGAGGCCGACGAAGGCCACGTCGGCCGCGGCCGCCTGGTGCAGGGTCTGCGCGATGGCCGGGTCGCCGCGAAGCTCCTCGGCCACCGCCTGGCTCTGCACGATCACCGGCGCGTGCAGGTGCTCGGCCGTCCCGCCGAACGCCGCGGCCAGCGCGTCGGTGGCCTGGTAGGGGCTGCCGCTGCCCTGGCCGCCGACGCGCAGCGCGCCGGCCAGCGACACGAAGCTGGCCCGGGTCTGCCGGGCGCTGCCGAGCCACTGCGGCATCTCGGCCACGGTCCGGCTCAGCCCGACCGCGACCACGAGGCCGTCGCGGATGACCCGCTCCAGGTAGGAGGCGGCGCCGCGGGCGAGCATGCTGCGCGCGCCGCCTTCCTGCCCGGACCCGGGGACGACGATGACCTCGCGGACGCCGACGGCCGCGGCCAGCCGCTCCTCCAGCTCGGCGAACGGGCTGACGTCAGCGATCACCGTGATCTTGACGATGCCCGCCTGCCGGGCCTGCTTGAGCAGCCGGGTCACCTTGACCCGGGAGATGCCCAGGGCGGACGCCGTGTCCTGGTGCGTGAGCCCGAACTCGAAGTGCAGCCGGGCCGCCCGCGCCATCAGGCCCGACACGCTCGGCACGCGCTCACGCGGGCTTGATTCGGGCATCGGGGTCCTCCCTGGGAGTTAGCGGCGCGCGGTCGCGGCCGCAGGCAGCGCTGGACTGACGGTCAGCGTCAGCCCTGCGATTCGACGGAGTTCGCGCCGAGCTGCTGGGTGACGAGGCTGGACATCTTGGCCAGCGCCGCGCTGATGCTGGTGCCCGGATTCTGGGCGAAGTCACCCGTGACCGTGTTCAGCGCCCGGGCGAAGACGGTGAAGTTCGTGTCGTTCGGCAGCGGCACCCCGTACTTGGAGTACTGGTTGAACGCGGCCTGGAACGGCGGCGCGAAGTTCACGAACGGGGCCAGCTCGCCCACGCTGGTGTCGGGCGGGACGAAGCCCGACCAGATGGCGGTGTTGAGCTGGTTGGTCGGGTTCTCGGCCAGCTTGATGAAGTTCCACGCCATGGTCGAGTTGGGCGAGGACTTGGAGATGGCGAACGCCCACCCGCCGATGGTGGAGGCGGCCCCGGGGCCCTGGCCGTTCTGGGTCGGGATCGGGGTCACGCCGACCGCGGTCGCGCCCGCCTTCCACGGCGCGGCCGAGGAACTGGAGGCCCAGACCGTCGGGTACCAGTTGGACCCGAGCGAGATGGCGAGCTTGCCCTGCTTCATCAGCAGCGGCGGCTGGCCGACGGAGTCGGTGCGGAACAGCTGGGAGGTCGGCGCGTTGAGGCCCTCGGCGAAGACGGTCTTGTAGAACTGCAGGGTGGCCTTCAGGCCGGGGCTGTCGGTGACCCACTTCTTGGTCTTGGTGTCGAACATAACCGGGTTGGTCGAGCCGTCGATCAGGTTGCCGATGCCCTGCAGGACGTTGGTCGGGCCCGCCGCCACGCCGGCGGCCATCCACAGCGGCCAGACGCCCGGGTCGTGCTTCTTCACGGCCTCCGCCGCGGTCAGGATGTCCTGCCAGGTCTTGGGCTGCCAGGGGAGCTTGATGCCGGCCTTGGCCAGCATGCTCTTGTTGTAGAGGACGGCCGAGTCGTTGTTGCCCGCGTTGACGGCGTAGACGTTCCCGCCGATGGAGCTCATGTCCTGGACGCCCTGCGGCATGCCGGTCCAGAACGCCGGCGCCGAGGAGCCGCTGACGAACTTGTTCAGCGACGCGAGGTAGCCCGATCCCGCGAACTCGCCCACGTAGGTGGTGGGGAGCTGGATGACGTCCGGCGTCGTCGACGTGCTGCGGAACATCACGCCCGCCTTGTTCATCAGGTCGACGTCGGTTCCTCCCGTTCCCAGGAGGTTGAGCTTGACGTTAGGGTACAGCTTCTTCCATTGCGACGCGATGCCCGTCCACCATTGCTTGGCCAGGGAATCGGAATTGAATACGTAGTTGTTCGAGTAAAGGACCGTCAGCTCCTTGGTGCTGCCGGAACTCGAACTACCCGAACCGCCCGAGCCGCCACCGCAGGCGGCCAGGGCCGTCGCGCTGATAATCGCCACCCCGGCGGCCATGGCTCCGAATGCTGGACGACGGGGCTTGCTGCGTCTGGTCATCGCCTGTTCCCTTCACCGACTGGATTGAATAGTGCGGGGTTCTTTGCCGTGCCGCGGACCGGGCTCATCCGAGCCGCATTCCGCTGGCGGCGTCGAATACCTTCATCTGCTGCGGGTCGAACTGGACATTGATCGTGGCGCCCGCCTCCAGGCCGGACCGGGGCGGGAACCGGCAGGTGAGCAGCTCGGTGCCGACCCGGACCGAGACGTGCGTCTCCGAGCCCAGCGGCTCGATGAGCTCGACCACGCCCTGGACGGCGGGCAGGCCGTTCGCGCCGGCCGGGCACGGCTGGATCTCCTCCGGGCGCAGCCCGACGGTCACCGCGTCCCCGTCCATCCGGGTCAGCACCGAGCCCAGGTCGCCGTTGACCGGGATGTGGCACGACAGGCAGCTGAGCGCGGCCCCGCCCTCGCCGCGGAGCACGGTGGCCGGGATGAGGTTGATCCTCGGGCTGCCGATGAAGCCCGCCACGAACGCGTTGGACGGCTCGCTGTACAGCCGCTCCGGCGGCGCAACCTGCTGCAGTGCGCCCTGGTCCATGAGCGCGATCTGGTCGGCCATGGTCATCGCCTCGACCTGGTCGTGCGTGACGTAGACCGTGGTGACCGGGAACTTCTCGTGGATGCGCTTCAGCTCGAACCGCATCTGCGCCCGCAGCGCCGCGTCGAGGTTGGACAGCGGCTCGTCCAGCAGGAACGCCTGCGGCTTGCGCAGCAGGGCCCGGCCGAGCGCGACCCGCTGGCGCTCGCCGCCCGACAGCTGGGCCGGCTTGCGATCCAGCAGCGCGCTGATGCCGAGCATCTCCGCGATGGCGGCGACCTCGCGCTCGATGGTCTTGCGCGGCTCGCGCCGGATGCGCATCCCGAACGACAGGTTCCTGGCCACCGTCAGGTGCGGGAGCAGCGCGTAATTCTGGAACACCATCGCGATGTCGCGGTCCTTGGGCGGCACGTCGTTCATGACCTTGCCGCCGATCCGCACGTTGCCCCGGGTCGGCTTCTCGAACCCGGCCAGCATCCGGAGCGTGGTTGTCTTCCCGCAGCCCGACGGGCCCACGATGATCATGAACTGGCCGTCGGCGACCTCGAGGTCGACATCGCGGACTGCGGTCTTTCCGTTAAAGGACTTAGTTACGCCCTCAACGTTTATGGTGGCCACCGATCCTCCAAATACCCGCGCCTGCGAACGCGTTATCCCTTGACTCCGCCGGCGAACGAGAAGCCCCCGTTAAGCCAGCGGGAGCTGATGATGTACATGATGATCACGGGCACGGAAAAGAGAATCCCGTAGGCGGCCAGCGGGCCGAACTGAACCTGGCCGTTGGCGGTGATGAACTCGTAGATCCCGACGGCGCCGGGGGCGTCATTGGGATTGGAGTCCAGGACGAGGGGGACCAGGAACGCGCCCCAGGAGTTAATGAAGGTGAGGATCGCCGACACCAGGATGCCCGGCGTGATCAGCGGGATGACGACCCGCAGCAGGATCTGGAGCTGGCCCGAGCCCTCGGCCGCGGCGGCCTCCTCGAAGTCGCGCGGCACCTGGTCGATGAAGTTCTTCAGCAGCCAGATGGCGAACGGCACCCCCGTCGCGGCCAGCACCAGCGAGGTGTAGAACGGCGAGTTCAGCCAGTTGATCTTGACGAACATCTGGTAGATGGGGATCAGCAGCAGCGTCACCGGCAGGCCGGTCAGGAAGATGATGCCGACCAGCAGCGGCCCCTTGGCCGGGACGTAGTGCCGCGACAGGACGTACCCGGCCAGCGTGGACACCACGGTCGCGACCACGGTCGAGACCCCGGCCAGGTACAGGCTGTTGACGATGGCCCGGCCGGCCCCGGCCTGGAACGCGGCGCGGAAGTTGGCCACCGAGAACGTCGGCGCGGCCAGGTTGGCCGAGGCGTGCGGGTTGAACGCGGCCAGGATCAGCCACACCAGCGGGAGCAGGAAGGCCAGGCCGATGATGGCCATGATCACGGTGACGGCGAGCCGGGGGGCGCCGGGCTCGCGGCTGCGTCGGCCGCTCACTTCGCCGACCTCAGCTCGGGGCGCAGCTGGCGGATGTAGAAGACCGACAGCAGGGCGCCGATGACCATGAGGGCCAGCGCGATGGTGGTGCCGTAGCCCAGCGCGTTGAACTGGAACGCCTCGATGTACATGTAGACCGGGAGGATGGCCGTCTGATTGCCCGGCCCGCCCTGGGTCATCGCGAAGATCAGCGTGAAGTCCGAGATCGTGCCGAGCGTGATGAGCAGCATGTTGATCATGAGCGTGGGCCGGATGATCGGCAGCGTCACCCGGACCAGCCGCTTCCAGTACGAGGCGCCCTCGAGCTGCGCCGCCTCGTCCGCCTCGGCGGGCACGTTGCGCAGGCCCGCGGACAGGACCAGCATCGAGAACGCCGTGCCGCGCCAGGCGTTGGCCACGCACACGATGAGCAGCGGCACGGTGGACAGCAGGTCGTCCTTGGAGTGGCCGGTCAGGATGCTCAGCGTGCCGCCCGCCTGGCTGAACGCGTACCAGATGAACGACACGCAGATCTCGGGCAGGACCCAGGCCAGCACGACGACCGCGCCGACGCTGGCCCGGACGGTGAGGTGGGCGCGCTGCCCGAGCAGGGCCAGGGCCAGGCCGAGGATGGTCTGGGCGACGATGCCCGAGCCGACCACGAAGACCAGGGTCAGCTTGACGCTGGACCAGAACACCGGGTCGTGGACCAGGCGCGAGACGTTGGTCAGGCCGGTGAAGCTGTAGTGCTGCGCGGTCGGGCCGAGCAGCTCCAGGTTGGTGAACCCGAGGTAGATGGCGTAGCCGATGGGCACCAGGAAGAGCCCGATGACCAGCGCCGCCGCGGGCGTGAGCCAGGCCAGGGTGGTGGGCCGCAGGAGGCGGCGCTCGGTGGCCGGGGCGGCCGCGGCCGCCGGGGGCCGCTCGGTGACTAGGGCCATGTCCGGATCTCCTTCGCGGGGATCAGATCTGGAACTGGGGGAGGTAGGCGGCGTTGGCCGCGAGCAGGTCGCGGGTCAGCGCCTCGATCTGGGCGGGCTCGAGCGTCGCGTCCAGCAGCGGGTCGGCCGCCATCGCCTGGCGCAGCAGGCGGTGGCTGCCGGTGAGGGCGGCCTGCGCGGTCAGCTCCTGCACCAGCGCGTGCCGGGACAGGACCGCGGCCAGGCCGGGCGGGAGGCTCCCGATGCTCATCGGGTGCACCCCCTCGGCGTCCACGATGGCGGGCACCTCGACCGCGACCGAGGGGGGCAGGTTCGCGATCAGGCCGTTGTTGATGGTGTTGACGATGAAGGCCGTGCCGCGGGCCTCGATGACCGACGCCATCACGTCGGCGACCACGATGCCGTCGTCTTCCGGGCCGCGCGGCAGGTCGCCGAGCTTGTGCGCGCCGCCCTCGGCCGACCACCGGGCCGCCACCCGCTCCCACGACTGGACCCGCTCGCGCTGCGCGTCCATGTCGTAGACGCGGCGCCCGTAGCGCATCGGCAGGCCCTGGGCCCGGCCGGCGTAGGGCTCCTCCAGGCGCTGGAGCTGGGGGAAGAACTCGGCCCAGTGCGCCCAGCAGTAGGGCACCACCCCGAACGTCTCGATGACCCAGCGGACCAGGGGATCGGGGCTGCGCTGCGCCACCAGCGGGATCGCGTCCCGCCCGTCGCGCAGCCGCAGCGACAGGATGCCCGTGCAGTGGTTGATGCCGCCCACCCGCAGCGGGACGTCGACCTCGTCCTCGCCCACGCCGGCCTGCGCGGCCAGCCAGGCCCGGTCAAAGGGCAGCGGCGAGCAGGAGCACAGCGACACCGACCGGACCGGCCCCGCTCCGGCCGCCATGGCCATCGCCATGGTGTTGGCGCTGGCCGGGTTGGTGTAGTTGAGGACCAGCGCGCCCGGCGCGAGCTCGGCCAGGTCGGTGACGACCGACGCGACGACGGGGGTGTTGCGCAGCGACCGGAAGATGCCGCCCGGCCCGATCGAGTCGGCGATGTGCATGAACACGCCGTAGCGGGCCGGCACCTCGATGTCGGCCTCCCAGGCGCCCATCCCGCCGACCGAGATGGCCACGATCACGAAGTCGGCGCCGCGCAGCGCGGCCCGCCGGTCGGTGGTCGCGGTGATCTCCAGGTCGCACTGCTCGGCCTCCGCGAGCTGGGTGCCCAGGTCGCGCATCACCGCCGCCCGGCGGGCGTCGGTGTCCATCAGCGCCAGCTGCGCGCCGGCGAAGCACGGGATCTGGATCAGGGACCGGATCAGGCCGGGCACGAACATGCTGCTGCCGCCGCCGATGACGGTGATCTTGACGCTCACGGTGCCTCCACTCGCGCCTGCTGCGCGTGCCGGTCCGACCAGGCCCGCTGCAGCTCCGGGTTGCGGACCGGGAGGTCCTCCCAGTCGCTGCCGGCCGTGTAGATGTCGCGGATCGCGGCCAGCAGGATCTCCGACTGCCGGTCCCGGACCTGCGCCGTCGCCCCGGCCAGGTGCGGGGTCATGGTCAGGTTGGGCCGGGCCAGCAGCGGGCTGCCGCTCGGGATCGGCTCCTGCGGGTACACGTCGAGGGCGGCCGCGCCCAGGTGCCCGGAGTCCAGGGCCTCCTCCAGCGCGCCGTAGTCGAGCACCGTGGCCCGGGCGGTGTTGATCAGGATCGCGCCCCGCCGCATCCGGGCCAGCTCGCGCCGCCCGATGACGACCGCGGCGCTGCGCGCGTGCAGGCTGACCACGTCGGACGCGGCCAGCAGGTCATCCAGCCCGGCCGCGACGAACCCGCGGTCCTTGATCTTCTCCGGGCTGACCGCCGGATCCGTCACGTGCACCTCGTGGACCAGCCCGGCGAACCGGCGGGCGACGGCCCGCCCGATGGCGCCGAAGCCGATGATCCCGACGGTCAGGCTCGACAGCTCGCGCCCCTTGTACACCTGGTACGGGACCGGCGCGGCCGGGTCCGCGGGGCGCCAGATCACGTCCCCGGCGGCGATCACCGGACCGCCTGCCGCGCCGCCCGGCGGCGCCCCGGTGAGCGCCCCGGACACGATCCCGTGGTGGGAGATCGCGATGCTGCGCGCCGCGGCCAGGCACAGTCCCAGGGTGAAGTCGGCCACCGCCTCGGCGTTGCGGCCGGGCGTGTGCACGACCAGTGCGCCGCAGCCGGTGGCCGCGGCCACGTCCACGTTGACTGGGTCGCCGCGCAGGCACGCGATCAGCTGCAGGCCGCTGAGCTGGGCCAGCAGCGCCGCGTCGACCGGCTCGGCCTCGACGATCAGCACCCGGACCGACGCCCGCTCGGCCGGCGTCATGGCCGCGACCGCGTCGGCCACGAGGTCGACCCGGCGCAGCTGCCAGGACTGCTCGCGGGCCAGCGCGTCCGCGGCGGCCGGCGTCAGGGCCGCGTTAACGAGGGCCAGCACCGCGCACCTCCCCGGACTGGGCCAGCCGGAAGAGCCGCTGGTACCGCGCGAACGCGGCGTCGTGGGCCGGCGCGGCGGCCGGGTCGGGCTCATGCACGCGGGTGTCCTCCTCGTCCGCCGGGCAGCCCGGCAGTTCCTCGCCGGTGACCAGGACGGCGCCCGCCCGGCCCGAGATCCGTTCCAGCGGCCGCACCCGCACCGGCACGCCCGTCACGTCGGCCAGCCGCTGGGTCCACCCGGCGCTGGTGCTCATGCCGCCGGTGACGGCGATGAACCCCGGCGCTGCGCCGGACCGCGCGAGCAGGCCGCCGACCGTGGCCCGCAGGGCCAGGGCAATGCCGGCCAGGCAGGCCCGGTGCACATCAGCCCCGGTGTCGCCGCCGCGCAGCCCGATCACGGTCGGCGGCGGCGCGGCCGCCCAGCCCTCCGGCCCGAAGAACGGGTGGCCCGCCAGCACGGTCAGCGGCTCGTCCGCCGGCCCGCCGGCCGCGCGGCGGACGGCGAACCCGCGCTGGGCCAGCGCGGCGGCCAGCTCGTCGCCCGTGGCGTGCTCCAGCCCGGCCAGCAGCGCCGCGACCGCCCCGGTCGCGCCCGCGTTGGCCTCCAGCACCCGCTGGCCGGCCACCACGTGCTCGCTGACCAGCAGCGGGAACAGCTCGCCGGCCGGCCGCCGGGCCAGCTCGCCGGCCGGGACGGCCAGCACCGCGGGGGCGGTCGTCCCGGCCACGACGACCGGGATCCCGGCCCGGCCCTCCGCGGACAGCGCGGACAGGTGGGTGTCACCGCCGCCCGCGTGCACCGGCGTGCCCGCCGCGAACCCGGTCGCCCGGGCCACGGCCGGGGTCAGGCCGCCGGCCCGGCCGCCCGCCGGGATGAACTCCGGCAGCAGGCCGGCCGGGATGTCCAGCGCGGCCAGCAGGCTCCCGGCCCAGGCCCCGGCGCGGACGTCGACGAGCTGGCTCATGGCCGCCGAGGACAGCTCGCTGACCCGCGCGCCCGCCAGCCGCCAGATGAACCAGTCGTGCAGTTGCAGCACGGTCCGCGCCGCCCGCCACGCCGCCGCGTGCGCGGCCCGCGCCCACAGCAGCTTGGGCAGCCCGAACTCCGGGGCCGGCCAGTGCCCGGTCAGCTCGTAGAGGCGGTCGGCGCCGAGCGCCGCGGCCGCCTGGCCCACGTACGGCTGAGCCCGGCGGTCGGAGTTCAGCAGCCCCGGCATGACCGGCTCGCCGTCCGCGCCGGCCAGGACGAACGGGATCCGGATGGCGCTGACGGTGATGCCGAGGTACCGCCCGGCGGGCGCGCCGAGCTGCTCGCGCAGGTCGCGCAGGGCCGCGACCGCGGCCCGCCACCAGGCCTGCGGGTCGAAGGTGCCGGGGTCGGCGCCGGGCGCCGGGGCCGGGTAGGGCGCGGCCGCGTGGCCCAGGCTGGTCCGCCCGGCGGCATCGTAGGCGCTGGCCTTGGCCGCGCTGCCGCCGATGTCCAGCGTCACCACGATGCTCGCGCTCATCCCTCGCCTCCCTCCCGCCTCGACGTGCCGGCCGGCCCGCTAGGGCCGGTCCTTGGCCAGGTACTTGGCCATGACCTCGGCCATCTGCTCCGCGCTGAGCACCACCGGCGGGCCGACCGCCAGCGCCCGGTAGTACAGGCCGGCCAGCGTCTCGACCGCCTCCGCGACGGTGGCCGCCTCCTTCAGCGACCCGGCGCCCGCCACCAGCCCGTGGTTGGCGATGAGCGCCGCCCGGGCCGGGGCCGCGAACGCGTCGCGGACGTTGCGGGCCAGCTCCGGGGTGCCGTAGGTGGCGTAGCTGGCCACCGCGATCTGCGTCGTCCGGGCGAGCGCGATCATGTAGTGCACCGCCGGGATCGGCCGCCCGAGGACGGCCAGCGTGGTCGCGTACGGCGAGTGGGTGTGCACGATCGCGCTGATGTCGGGCCGCTCGGCGTAGACCAGGCAGTGCAGCGGCGTCTCCGAGGACGGCGCCCGGCGGCCGCGCAGCACGGTGCCGTCCCGGCCGACGATCACGATGTCGTCCGGCTTGATCAGGTCGTACTCCATCGACGACGGCGTGATCGCGATCCGGTCGCCGGGCAGCGCGATGCTCAGGTTCCCGCTGGTCTGGCTCAGCAGCCCGCGGGCCAGCAGGTCCCGGCCGGCCGCCACCAGCTGCGCGCGGGCCGCCTGCTCGGCCGCGTCGCCGCCGGGAGCGGCTTCAGCCGGCATGCGCGGCCGCCTTCCGGCTCTCCAGCAGCGGCACCGCGCCGGCCGCGTACACCGGCCGGCCGGCGGTGACCGGCAGCGCGGCCGGGACCCCGGAATCGGCCGACTCGTACGCGGCCAGCGCGATCTCCAGCGTCCGGCGGCCGTCGGGGCCGAACGAGCAGAACGCGTCCCGGTCCCCGGTGATCGTGTCGACCAGGTCGGCGAACAGCTCCGGGGTGAACTGGGTCCGGCCCGGCGGCACGTGGTGGGTGAGCGTCGGCCCCTCGGCCGTGCCGACCCGCACCGCGCGCACCGCCCCGCCGAAGTACCCCGCGCCCTCGTCGTAGACGTAGGAGATGTAGCCCGCGGTCCCGTCGATCTCGAACCGGGCGGTGCCCTCGCCCCAGGCGATGTTGACCAGGCCGGTGGCCGCGCCGAAGTCCAGCTGGCAGTACGCGTGGTCATCGACGCCGGTCGGCATGTACCGCATCCGGGCCTGCACCGCGCGGGCCGGCGCCGCGTGCATGAGCTCGGTCAGGTAGAAGCTGTGCACCCCGATGTCCATCAGCACGCCGCCCCCGGCCAGCGCCGGGTCGGTCCGCCAGCCCGGCCGGAACTGCTCGGCGCCGGCCCACGGCCGCGCCCCGAGCCCGCAGATCTCGGTGGCCACGACGTCGCCGATCTTGCCCTCGGCGATCAGCCGGGCCGCCAGCCGGTGCTCGTAGTAGTAGAGGTAGTTGTGGTAAATGGCCAGGGTCACCCCGGCCGCGCGGCAGGCGGCGATCATCTCGTCGGCTGCCGCCAGGCTGAGCGCGAACGGCTTCTCGCACACCACGTGCTTTCCGGCCGCGGCCGCGTCGGTGATGATCTGCGGCCGGGTGCCCGGCGGCGACGCGACGCTGACGATGTCGACGTCGTCGCGCTCCAGCAGCGCGCGGTAATCGGAGTAGGCCGAGCCGGCCGGGATTCCCGCGACCCGCGCCGCCAGCCGCGCCCGGTCCGCCGACACGTCCGCGGTCGCGACGATCTCGACCTGGTCTGACGCCAGCATCGCGGGAATGTGATCGCGCTCGACGATCCAGCCGCACCCGATGAGCCCGAACCGCATGAAAAGCCCCTCTGAGTTCGCATTCCTGAAATGAACAATTGTTCACCGATATAGCTATTGTTCATCAGCGTAACCTCGCGGATGATCAAGTCAAGAGACGTTGAGTAACGAATCGCCCGAAGGGATCCCAGCTCAGAGGGCGATCAGTCATGCCCGCGGGCCCATAAGGAGCCATGGCAATGAGCGACTACTCGATGACAATTGGTGGGCAGGCGGTCGGCGGCGGCGCCTCCTTCGCGGTGCTGAACCCGGCCACCGGTCAGGTCACGGCCCGGGCACCGGAGTGCAGCCGCGCGGAGCTCGACAGCGCCATGGCGGCCGGGCAGCAGGCCCAGGCGGGCTGGCAGGCCGACGCCGCGGCCCGCCGCGCCGCGCTGGCCGCGCTGGCCGGCGCGGTCGAGGCGGACGCCGCCGGGCTGGCCCGGCTGATCACCCAGGAGCAGGGCAAGCCGCTGCGCGAGGCCCGGTCCGAGGTCGGCGACGCGATCGGCGACCTGCGCTACTTCGCCGCCCTCCAGCTCGAGCCGGCCCGGGTCGGCAGCGGCCACCCGGCGGTCAGCGTGATCCGGCGGCCGGTCGGCCCGGTGGCCGCCATCACCCCGTGGAACTTCCCGCTCGGCACGGTCATGGCCAAGGTGGCCCCCGGCCTGGCGGCCGGCTGCACGATGATCGTCAAGCCGTCGCCGCACACCCCGCTGGCCGCCCTGCGGCTGGGCGAGCTGGCCCGCGGCATCCTCCCGGCCGGGGTGCTCAACGTGATCAGCGGCAGCAACGAGGTCGGGGAGTGGATGACCAGCCACCCGGTGCCGCGGATGGTCAGCTTCACCGGCTCGATCGCGACCGGGAAGCGGATCGCCGCCGCGGCCGCGCCCGACCTCAAGCGGGTCACGCTCGAGCTGGGCGGGAACGACCCCGCCATCGTGCTGGACGACGTCGACGTGGCCGATGTGGCCGCCGCGGTCTTCGACAACGCCTTCTCCAACTGCGGCCAGGTCTGCGTCGCGGTCAAGCGGGTCTTCGTGCCCGATCACCTGCACGCCGACTTCACCGAGGCGCTCGCCGAGCGCGCCCGGGCGGCGAAGGTCGGCGACGGCCAGGACGAGGACACCCAGGTCGGCCCGCTGTGCAACCAGATGCAGTTCGACCGGGTCCGCGAGCTGGTCAGCGACGCCGTCGCGGCCGGGGCCAAGGTGGCCGCCGGCGGCCGGCCGGCGGGCGGCCCCGGCTACTTCTTCGAGCCGACCGTGCTGTCCGGCATCGGGGACGAGACGCGGATCGTCGCCGAGGAGCAGTTCGGCCCGGCCATCCCGGTGCTGCCCTACCGCGACGTGGCCGATGCCGTCCGCCGGGCCAACGGCACGCACTTCGGCCTGGGCGCGTCGGTGTGGACCAGCGACCCGGAGCGCGGGGCGGCCATCGCGCCCTCGATCGAGTCCGGGACCGTGTGGGTCAACACCCATCAGTCGGCCGTCCCCGGCCAGCCGTTCGGCGGCCTGAAGCACAGCGGCATCGGGGTCGAGGGCGGGACGTGGGGCCTGGAGGCGTTCACCGACGTGCAGGTGGTGCACGTCCGCGACCGCGCCTGAGGGCCGCCGCCGGCCGGGCCCGATACTGGTCAGCAGGGATGAGAGAAGGGCGCGCCATGATCAAGACCCTGCGGTCAGTGATGCAGTTCAAGCCGGTGGAGCTGGATCCGGTGGAGCGGCGGCTCAGCCGGGTCGCGAGCGTGGCCGACCTGCGCGCGATCGCGCGCCGGCGGCTCCCCGGCGGCGTGTTCGACTACATCGACGGGGGAGCGGAGGACGAGCTGTCCCTGCGCCGCAACGTCGCGGCCTTCCGGCGCGCCGAGCTCGTGCCCCGGGTGCTGCGCGACGTGTCGGGCATCGACACCTCCGCCACCCTGCTCGGCCGGAAGCTGCCGATGCCGCTGGTCGTCGCGCCGACCGGGTTCACCCGGATCGCCAGCCCCGGCGGCGAGCTCGACGTCAGCCGGGCCGCCGCCCGGGCCGGCCTGCCCTACACGCTGTCGACCATGGCCACGCGCTCCATCGAGGAGGTGGCCGCGGTCAGCCGCGGCCCCAAATGGCTGCAGGTCTACGTCTGGCGCGACCGCGGCCTGGTCAAGGAGCTGCTGAGCCGGGCCGCGCAGGCCGGCTACGAGGCCATCGCCATCACCGTCGACACGGCTGTGCTGGGCCGCCGCGAGCGCGACGTCCGCCGCGGCTTCACCATGCCGCCGCAGCTCGGCCCGGGCACCCTGATCGACGGGCTGCTGCACCCGGGCTGGACGTGGGCCTTCGCCCGGGCCGAGCCCATCACCTTCGCGAACGTCAGCGCCGTCAGCGCGCCCGCCGGCGGCGCGCCGGTGGTCCTGGCCGAGTACATCAACGCCCAGTTCGACCCGGCGCTGTCCTGGCGCGACCTGGACTGGTTCCGGGCGCAGTGGGACGGGCCCATCGTCTTGAAGGGCATCCAGAGCGTGGCCGACGCCCGGCTAGCCGCGGACGCGGGCATCGAGGCGATCGCGCTGTCCAACCACGGCGGCCGGCAGCTGGACGGCTCGCCCGCGATCCTGGAGCTCGTGCCGCCGGTCGCCGAGGCGGTGGGGGACCGGGTCGAGATCATCTGCGACGGCGGCGTCCGCCGCGGCAGCGACATCCTCAAGGCCGTCGCGCTCGGCGCGCGGGCCTGCATGGCCGGCCGGGCCTTCCTGTACGGCCTCGGCGCCGGCGGGGAGCGCGGCGTGGACAAGGTCGTGGCGCTGCTCGAGGCGGACCTGCGGCGGACCATGGCGCTGACCGGCTGCCGCCAGCTCAGCGACGCGGGGCCGGAGCTCATCCGCTGGCGCGCGGCGGGCGGCTAGCTCGCGGGCCGCCAGCCAGCCCACGAAGGCCAGGCCGGCCACCAGGTAGCTGTCGCCGACCAGCGTGACCAGCCCGTGGAAGCCGAGCCCGGCGTCGTACGTCCACCACGGCAGGGCCACCGCGAACATCACCGCGGCGCCGGCCGCGGCGGCCCGGTGCCCGGCCCGGATCAGCACGGCCAGGGCCGGGATGACCCACACCCAGTGGTGGCTCCACGAGATCGGCGACACCAGCAGGCCGGTGACCCCGGCCGCCGCGGCGCCGCCCAGCCAGTCACCGCGGCGGGCCAGCGCCGCGGCCGTGGCCAGCCCGATGGCGCCGGCCGCAATCGGCAGGACCAGGTACCAGCCCGGCACGTGCGCGTCCCCGCCCGCGATCCGGGTGACCGCGCCGTACAGCGACTGGTTGCTGACATACGGCGCGTAGACCCGCTTGACGTCGTAAAAAAGCTTCGTCCAGTACAGGCGCGAGGCGTGCGGCGCGAGCAGGTACCCGGCCAGCCCGCAGCCGGCGAAGGTGGCGGCGGCGATCGCCGCCGCCCTGGTCCGCCGGGCCAGCAGGAAGAACACGATGAAGATGCCGGGCGTCAGCTTGATCGCGGCCGCCAGCCCGACGCCGATCCCGGCCGCCCGGCCCGGCGCGGCCCGGCGCACGTCGGTCAGCACCAGCGCGAGCAGGAGCAGGTTGACCTGGCCCAGGTAGAGCGTGTGGTACACCGGCTCCAGCAGCAGGCTGCCGGTCACCACCGCGGCCAGCAGCCGGGCCTGCGCGGCGCGGCCGGACGGCCACCAGCGGGCCAGCTCCAGCGTGATCCGGGCCGACCAGGCCAGGGCCGCCACCGACGCCAGCTCCCACGCCACCTGGGCCACGACCGGGGGCAGCGCGGCCAGCGGCGCGAACACGGTGGCCGCGAACGGCGGGTAGGTGAACCAGTTGCCGTGGGCCAGGACCAGGTACAGCCCGGCGTCGTGGCCGACCGCGCGGCCGCCCCACAGGTAGATGCTCAGGTCGAGCGGATGGAACTGGATCGCGTACCACACCAGCACGGCCAGCGCGGTGGCGAGCGCGGCCCAGACGGCGCGCGGCTTCAGCTTGATCGTCGTGATTTCCACGGTCGCCACGGTTCCGCAGGACGGCCGGCGCCCGCATCGGGCCGCGGGTCCCAGTTCCTCCCTACCCCGGTAGCCGGGGCCGTGGGTCGCGCGGCCGATGGCGAACCAAACCGCGGTGGCGTGCAATAGAGGGGCGATGGATGACGACCAGCTGATCGCGGCCATGGCCCGCGGCGACGACAGCGCGCTGCGCGAGCTGTTCGCCCGGCACGCGCCGTGGCTGGCCGGGCGGCTGCGGGCCGGGCTCCCGGCGCCCGAGGTCGAGGACGTGCTGCAGGAGACGTTCCTGGCCGCGTGGCGCGGCGCGCGCGGCTACCGGCCGGCCGGCGCGGCGGGCGGCTGGCTGTGGGGGATCGCCCGCCGCCAGGCCGCCCTGTGGCTGCGCCGCCGCGGACCGGCCGGGCTCGAGCTGCCCGCCGCCGGCACCTGGCCCGACGGGCACGCCGACCCGGCCCAGGCAGTGGCGGACCGGGCCGAGCTGGCCGGCGCGGTGCGCGCCCTCGGGCCGGCCGGCGGCGCGGAGCGGGAGACGTGGCGGCTGATGTACGTCGAGGACCGGCCGGTGGCCGAGGTGGCCGCGCTGATGGGGGTCCCCGTGGGGACGGTGAAGAGCCGCGCGCACCGGGTCCGGCAGCTGATGCGCGCGGCGCTGCGCGGTCACGACACGGCGGCGGAGGGAGGCGGACGATGAGCGGCGGGCCGCAGGATGTCGACCTGAGCCGGGTGTGGCTCGGGGTGGCGGCGCAGGTCTGGCGGCGCGAGCCGGGCCGGGCCGAGCGGCTGGCCCGGTGGCTGCTGCGCTCGCCGGGCCTGGCCCGTGCGCTGGTGACCACGCCGTCGCTGCTACTCGGCTGGGTCATCGCCACCGCCGTGGCGCTGGGCGCCGGCCTGGTCGCCACGTGGGGGACCGGCACGCCGTTCGTCCCGCTGATCGCGCCCGCGCTGGCCGCGGCGGGCATCGCCTACGCCTACGGGCCGGGCATCGACCCGGCCTGGGAGCTGTCGCGCAGCCTGGCCGTCAGCGACCGGATGGTGCTGCTGGTCCGGGGACTGGCCGTGTTCGGGCTGAACGCGGCGCTCGGGCTGGCCGCGAGCGCCGCGTCGGGGACCGCGGCCGCGGTGACCTTCGGCTGGCTGCTGCCGATGACCGCGGCCTGCGCGCTGGCGCTGGCCGTGGCGACCGTGGCCCGGTCGGCCAACGCCGGCGTGGTGGCGGGCCTGGCGGGCTGGGCCATCACCGTCCTGGCCGGCCGCGCCGGGGCCGGGCGGTTCACCGCGGTCCTCACCGATTCCGCCCTGGTGCTGCCGTACCTGGCCAGCACCGCGTTCTGCGTCATGGTCGTCGTCCTGGTGACCCGGACTCCGAAGGGAACATCATGAACGTCGAGATCAGCGGCCTGACCCGGAAGTTCGGCCGGACCTGGGCGGTGGCCGGGGTGGACCTTGCGGCCGGGCCGGGCGTGTTCGGGCTGCTCGGCCCGAACGGGGCCGGGAAGACCTCGCTGCTGCGGATGATGGCGACGGTCATCCCGCCCTCGGGGGGCACCCTGCGGCTGCTCGGCCGCGACCCGGCCGGGTACGGGCCGCGCCGGGAGATCCGGCGGCGGCTGGGCTACCTGCCGCAGTCCCTGGGCTACTACCCCGGCTTCACCGTCACCGAGTTCGTCGAGTACTTCGCGCTGCTCAAGGACATGCCGCCGGCCGCGGTCCCGGCCGCGGTGGCCGCCGCCGTCGAGCGGGTCGAGCTGGGCGGCCGGGCGCGGGCCAAGCTGCGGACCCTGTCCGGCGGGATGCTGCGCCGGGTCGGCATCGCCCAGGCCATCGTGAACGGGCCCGAGCTCCTGCTGCTGGACGAGCCCACCGCCGGCCTCGACCCCGAGCAGCGGGTCGCGTTCCGGGCGCTGCTGCGCGACCTCGGGCAGCGCGCCACCGTCGTGGTCAGCACGCACCTGGTCGAGGACGTCGGCGCGGCCTGCGGCCGGGTCGCGCTGATGGACCAGGGCAAGATCGTCTTCTCGGGCACCCCGGACGAGCTCACCGCCCGCGGGGACGGGACGACGGCCTCGGGCGACGCGCCGCTGGAGCGCGGCTACAGCGCGGTCCTCGCGCAGTCCCGGGCCTGAGCGCCAGGCCCCGGCTCAGGGCCGGATCTCGCCGGAGCCGCGGGGGATGAACCGGGTGCTCAGGTGAATGCGCTGGGTCGGGCCGTCGTCCCCGCTGATCCGCCGGAAGAGCAGCTCGGCCGCCGTCCGTCCCATGCTCGCCGCGTCCTGCGCGACCACCGTGATGCCCGGGGTCAGCATGTCGGCCAGCTCGAAGTCGTCGAAGGCGACCAGCGCCGGCCTCGCGCCACGCCCGCGGACCGCCCGTAGGAACATCATGGTGATGCGGCTGTTGCCGGTGAAGAATGCCGTGGGCGGATCCGCCGCGCCGAGCATCCGCGCCACGGCGGCCCCGACCGTCTCGTCGGTCGGCCGCTCCATCTCCACCAGGGCTGGGTCGGCGGCGATGCCCGCCGTGGCCAGTGCCTCGGTGTAGCCGCGCAGCCGCTCGGTCGCGGTGAAGATCTCGGCGGTGTCGCCGATGAAGCCGATCCGCCGGTGCCCGAAGCCGATCAGGTGCGCGACGCCGTCGCGGGCGCCGTCGACATTGTCGGCCAGGATGGTGTCGGCATCGATGCCGCGCGCGGGCCGGTCCACGAATACTGTCGCGACGCCGGCCTGAATGTCGGGCAGCAGGTACTGATGGCTATGCGCCGCGGGGACGATGATCAGCCCGTCTACCCGGCGGGCGGAAAACGCGCGGACGACTTTATGCTCGCGGGCGGGATCCTCGCCGGACGAGGCGGTCATCAGTATTGACCCGTTCGCCAGGGTGACGGCCTCGACGGCCCGCGTGAGCGTGGACTGGAATGGCTCCGCGATATCCTCGAGCACCAGTCCGACGCTCGCGGAAAGGCCCTGGCGCAGCATCGCGGCGCTATCATTACGGCTGAATCCGAGTTCCGCGATGGCCGCGACGATAACGCGTTCGGTCTCCGGGCGTACGTATTCTCCGTTGACCACCCGGGAAACGCTCTTGATGCCGACGCCCGCTTTCGCGGCCACGTCCCGCATCGTCGGCCGGGCTGCCCCGCGGCGCGCGGCGCGGGGCTCGCCGTCCCCGGCGGCACGGCGCCGGGGACCCCGGCGGCTCTCGGCTGCTTCGTCATTGGCCATCGCGCTTAGACCTTACCGGCACTGACAACGTTGTCCAGATCCGGGGCAGAGGTAGATTCCGGACCGGGTTGAAGCGAGACCTGAACGCACCCCCTCAGTCGGCCCCGGGGGCCGTCCAGGACCCGCGGGCCGCCCGCTGCTCTGGCCCGCCCACTCCGGCCCGGAACCCGCCCCTGAGGCATGAGGCCCGAAGAGTACTAGCCGTTTGAGCACGATAGTTAACACTTTTATAACGTTCCGGTATCGGTTCGCGACCATTCCGCGACCCTTCCCGGCCGCCCTGCCTGCGGGGATGCCCGAAGGGCGTGATCCGTTTCCGGCGAGACCGGGCGAAGTATTGACATGAGTGACCAACCGGGTTCACAGTGTGCGGACAACGATGTCCGCAGAATGGCTAGCACGGGAGTCTGAGGGACAGCTGAGGGTCCGGTAGGGCGTTCTGAAGGAGGAACAATGCCGATCCGCCGAAGAAGGCGCAGCGGGATCGCGCTGCTTTCCGTCGTCGCCGTGAGCTCGCTCGCGGCAGCCGCATGTTCGAGCTCGGGTTCCTCCGGTACCTCCGCGAACGGAGTGACCACGATTACGGTGGCGGTTACCGCCAACCCGCTGATGACGACCATCGAGCAGCTCACGCCGAAGGGCTTCGAGGCCAGTCACCCGAAGATCAAGGTGAAGTTCGTCACCTACGACGAGAACACCGAGCGCGCCAATGTCGAGAAAGACGTGGCCGCCGGCGGCGGGCAGTACGACGTCGTCATGATCGGCCCGAACGACATCGCGTCCTGGGCCAAGAATGGCTGGATCAGCGACCTTTCGTCGTACGCCAACAAGGACACGAGCTACGACGTCAGCGACATCCTGCCGCCCATCCGGACCGCCCTGTCCTCCGGCGGCAAGCTTTATGCCGTCCCGTTCTACGCCGAGTCGTCGTTCATGATGTACAACAAGCAGATGTTCGCCGCGGCGCATGTCACCATGCCCGCGAACCCGACCTGGACGCAGATTGCAGCCCTGGCGGCCAGGCTGAACAACCCGGCCCAGGGCGTGGCCGGGATCTGCCTGCGCGGCCTGACCGGCTGGGGCGACAACCTCGCCTCCCTCGACACCGTCATCAACACCTTCGGCGGCTCCTGGTTCAACACCAAGTGGGACGCCCAGCTCACCTCGCCGGCCACCGAGCGGGCCGTCAGCTTCTACGTCAACCTGGTGAAGAAGGACGGCGAGAAGGGCGCCGGCAACGACAGCTTCAACCAGTGCCTGCAGATCATGGAGCAGAAGAAGGCGGCGATGTGGTACGACGCCACGGTCGCGGCCTCGACGCTCGATGCCTCGCCGAGCCCGGTCGCCGGCGACCTCGGCTTTGCGCCCGCCCCGGTCGACAAGACCAAGTCGTCGGGCTGGCTGTGGAGCTGGGCACTGGCGCTGGAGGGGGCCTCGAAGAGCAAGTCGGCGGCGTGGCAGTTCATGTCCTGGGCGACCTCCAAGCAGTACATCGCCTACGACGCGTCCAAGAACGGCTGGGCGGCGGTCCCGCCGGGTACCCGCACCTCGACCTACCAGAACCCGAAGTACCTGGCGGCGGCGAAGGACTTCGCCCCGCTGACCCTGAAGGCACTCGATTCGGTCAACGTGAAGCAGCCGGGGCTGGCGCCCCAGCCGGTCCCGGGCATCCAGTACGTCGGGATCCCGCAGTTCGAATCGTTCGGCCAACAGGTGTCGGCGGAAATCACCGCCGCGATCGACGGCCAGGAATCGGTGGCCACAGCCCTGTCCAAGAGCCAGACCATCGCCCAGCAGGCCGTCATCCAGGCCGGCCTGAAGCAGTAGCCCGACCGGGTAACGCACAGTGAGCCGCCGTGGCGGCGTTCCAGCCAGCCGGTCTACCGGGGACTGGCCGGGGCGCCGCTGCGGGGCACCCGGCCATACGGGAGAGAACCCTATGGCCGTAGCGGGACCTGTGGCCCGTCGGAGAGGAGAGCGTCGATGGTTAATGTGGTTGACTCGGCACCGCCGGTCCCGAAGGTGCGCACTGCGCGCGCCGGGCGGCGCCGTCCCGAGTCGTGGATCCGCCGGGTGCCGCTCGTCCCGGCCCTGGTGTTCATGTTTATCGTGACCCAGCTCCCGTTCGTCCTGACGCTGTGGTACAGCTTCCAGCGCTACAACCTGAACTTCCCGACCGCGCCCCGGGACTTCCCCACGTTCTGGAACTACGACCAGATCTTCTCCGACCACATCTTCCGGATCGCCGTGCTCAACACGGTGCTGCTC
>DASYBB010000184.1:0-5193 GCA_036501025.1 Streptosporangiaceae bacterium | reverse complement strand
GCGCCAGCCCTACGTCGGGCCGTCCGCGTTCGCGACCAAGGCCGGGCTGCACGCCTCGGCCATCGCCCGGCGGCCGGACGCCTACTCCCACATCAGCCCGGCCGCCGTCGGCAACCAGCCGCAGGTCCTGGTCAGCGAGCTGGCCGGGCGCAGCAACGTGCTGGCCAGGCGGCCGAGCTGGGCCTGGACCTGAGCACCGACCCGGCCCTGGCCGGGCGGGTGCTGGAGCAGGTGAAGGAGGCCGAGCACCGGGGCTACGCGTTCGAGGCGGCGGACGCGTCGTTCGAGCTGCTGGTCCGGCGCAGCGCCGGGATCCTGGCCACCTGGTTCGAGCTGGAGGGCTACCGGGTCGTCATCGAGCGCGGCGCCGCGCAGGACCGCAGCGAGGCCATCGTCCGGCTGCAGCTCGGCGCGGACCGGGTGGTGGCCGTGGGCGAGGGCGTGGGCCCGGTCGACGCGCTGGACCAGGCGCTGCGCCGCGGCCTGGTCGGCCTCTACCCGGCCCTGGAGCGCATCCGGCTGGCCGACTACAAGGTGCGCATCCTGGACGGCCGGGACGCCACCCGCGCCGTCACCCGGGTCATGGTCACCTCGGCCGACGACGACGGCGAGTGGACGACGGTCGGGGTGTCGGAGGACATCGTGACCGCCTCGTGGGAGGCGCTGGCCGACGGCGTGGCCTACGGCCTGCTCCGCGCGGGCGCCGCGGCCCTGCCCGCGCGCTTGCCGGCCGAGATGCCGGAGGCCGTATGAGCGCCGACCTGCCGCGGCCCCGGTCCGGCCCGCTGACCGACGGCCCGTCCCGCGCGCCGGCCCGGGCGATGCTGCGCGCGGTCGGCCTGTCCGAGGAGGACCTCGGGCGGCCGCAGGTCGCGGTGGCGTCCTCCTGGAACGAGGTCACGCCCTGCAATGTCCACCTCAACGGCCTGGCCGCGGCCGCGAAGGAGGGGATCCGCCAGGGCGGCGCCGTCCCGCTGGAGTTCGGCACCATCGCAGTGTCGGACGGCATCTCCATGGGCACCGAGGGCATGAAGGCGTCGCTGGTCAGCCGGGAGGTCATCGCCGACTCGGTCGAGCTGATGATGCAGGCCGAGCAGTTCGACGCGCTGGTCGCGATCGCCGGCTGCGACAAGTCGCTGCCGGGCATGCTGATGGCGTGCGCCCGGGTCGACGTGCCCGCCGCGTTCCTGTACGGCGGGACGATCCTGCCGGGGCACGCGCTGGGCCGGGCGGTGACGATCCAGGACGTGTTCGAGGCGGTGGGCGGCCACGCGGCGGGCGACGTGTCCGACGCGGACCTGCTGGCCATCGAGCGCGCGGCCTGCCCCGGCGCGGGGTCGTGCGCGGGCATGTACACGGCCAACACGATGTCGGCGTGCGCCGAGGCGCTCGGCATGACGCTGCCCGGCGAGTCGTCGGCGCCCGCGGTCTCGGCCCAGCGCACCGACCTGGCCCGGCGCACCGGGTCGGTGGTGGTCGAGGCGCTGGCCGCCGGGCTGACGCCGCGGCAGGTCATGACCCGGCCGGCGTTCCTGAACGCGGCCACCGTGGTGATGGCCACGGCCGGGTCGACCAACGCGGTGCTGCACCTGCTGGCCATCGCCCGCGAGGCCCGGGTCGAGCTGAGCCTGGACGACTTCGACGAGATCAGCCGCCGCACCCCGGTCATCGCGTCCCTGCGGCCGTCCGGGCTGTACATCATGAGCGAGCTCGACCAGGCGGGCGGCGTCCCGGTCATCCTGCGCGAGCTGCTGTCGGCCGGGCTGCTCGACGGCGACGCGATCACGGTCAACGGGCGCACGCTGGCGGCCAACGTGGCTGATGCGCAGGCCCCGGACGGCCGGGTCGTCAGGCCCGCGGCCGCGCCGTTCCAGCCCGACGGCGGGCTGGCCGTGCTGCGCGGCAGCCTGGCGCCGGGCGGCGCGGTGGTCAAGACGCCCACCATCGAGACGCTCGTGTTCGACGGCACGGCCCGCGTCTTCGAGCGCGAGGAGGACTGCTTCGCCGCCGTGACCGCCGGGCGGGTCGCCCGGGGCGATGTCCTGGTCATCCGGAACGAGGGTCCCCGCGGCGGGCCCGGCATGCGGGAGATGCTGGCTGTCACCGCGGCCATCAAGGGCGCGGGCCTCGGCCGGGACGTGGTGCTGGTCACCGACGGGCGGTTCTCCGGCGCGACGTTCGGGGCGTGCGTCGGGCACGTGGCCCCCGAGGCGTTCACCGGCGGCCCGATCGGGCTCGTCCGCGACGGCGACCCGATCCTGCTGGACGTGCCCGGGCGGCGGCTGGAGCTGGCCGTCGACGAGGCCGAGCTGGCCCGGCGCCGGGCGCAGTGGCGGCAGCCCCCGCCGAACTACGCCAGCGGCGTGCTGGCCAAGTACGCGGCGCTGGTGTCGGGGGCCGACACCGGCGCGGTGTGCACGGTTCCGGGCGGCGGGTGAGTGCGCCGCCCGTCAGCTTGACCTCAGGTCCGCTTTAACTCGTAGGCTGCGGAAATATGCGCACAAGATCAGCTAGCCGCGAGGACCAGCCGCCAGTTGCCGGGTCCGGCGGGGGCGGCGCCGGGGCGCCCGGGGCCGCCGCGGCTCCCGAGGTTCCCGAGGTTCCCGAGGTTCCCGTCGAGCTTGACGGGGCCGCAGGCGGCGGGGACGGGGGGTCGGACCAGGGCGGCGGGCTGTGGGCGGCCCAGCGCCGGGCGCTGACCACCGGGCTGGCCCTGACCATCACGTTCATCGCCTCCGAGGCGCTGGCCGTGGTCACCGTCATGCCGCTGGTGGCCCGCGACCTCGGCGGCCTGTCCCTGTACGGCTGGGTGTTCAGCGCGTTCATGCTCGGCAGCGTGGTCGGCATCGTCGTGGCCGGCCGCGAGGCGGACCGGCGCGGGCCGGGCGTTCCGTACGTGGCCGGGCTCGTGCTGTTCGCCGCCGGGCTGCTGATCGCCGGGCTGGCCCCGGCCATGCCGGTGCTGGTGGCGGGCCGGGCGCTGCAGGGCCTCGGGGCCGGCGCCGTGCCGGCCGTGGCCTACGTCGCCATCGGCCGCAGCCTGCCCGACCGGCTGCGGCCGCGGATGATGGCCGTGCTCTCGACCGCGTGGGTGGCGCCGGGCCTGGCCGGCCCGGCGGCCAGCGTCGCGGTGGCCCACCTGTTCGGCTGGCGGTGGGTCTTCCTCGGCCTCGTGCCGGTCGTCGCCGTCACGGGCTCGCTGGCCATCCCGGCCCTGTTCCGGCTGGGCCGGCCGCCGCAGCGCGAGGCCGGCGCGAGCGAGCACCGGATCATCGACGGCATCGGCACCGCCGCGGGCGCCGGCCTGTTCCTGGCCGGCCTGACCGAGCTGTCCGGCGCCGGGATCGGGGCCCGGGTGCTCGGCGCGGTGCTGGTCGTGGCCGGCGGGGCGCTCGGCCTCACCCTGCTGCGGCGGCTGCTCCCGGCCGGGACGATGCGCGCCCGCCGCGGCCTGCCCGCGACGATCCTGGCCCGGGCCGTGCTGACCTTCGCGTTCTTCGGCGCCGACGCCTACGTGACGCTGACCGTCACCACGGTCCGCCATGACAGCGCGGCGCTGGCCGGCGTGGTCGTCACCGGCTCGACGCTGGGCTGGACGGCGGGGGCGTGGGTCCAGGCCCGGCTGAGCCAGCGCTGGGCCGGGCGGCGCCTGGTCCGGACCGGCCTGAGCATCGTCCTGGTCGGGCAGGCCGGGATGGCGCTGATCCTGCTGCCCAGCGTGCCCGTGGTCACCGGCCTGGTCGCCTGGACCGTGGCCGGGGTGGGCATGGGGCTGGCCTACGCCCCGATCTCCCTGCTCATGCTGGCCCAGGCCCCGCGCGGCCGGGAGGGCTGGGCGTCGGCGTCGCTGAACCTGATGGACGTGCTCGGCACGGCCATCGGCACGGGGATCGGCGGCGCGGCGGTCGCCGACGTCGTCCGCACCGGGCGCCCGGTGGCCGACGGCGTCGCGATCGCGTTCGGCTGCGCCGCGGCCGTCGCCGTCGCGGGCCTGGCCATCACCCGCCGGCTGCCCGGCCGGCTGGCCGCCGGCGCCCCGGCCAGCTGACGGCGCCGCGGCCTCAGGGCGGCGGACCCGCCGCGAGGCCGGCCGCCCGCATGGCCTTGCGGTAGGCGACCGCCACGGCGTCGAACTTGAGGTGCAGCTCGGCGGCCAGGTCGAACGGGACGCGCTCGGGCCGCTGCGACTCCACCACCACCTGGTCCTGGCCGAAGATCGTGTCCTCGAACTCCTGGATGACCCGCTCGCTCTGGTCCAGCTGGTAGTTGCGCCCGATCACCACGTAGCCCGCGCAGCGGTCGGCGGCCAGCGGCTGCGACGCGAACAGGTAGACCATGCCGCGCTCGCCGCCCCAGCCCAGCCGGAGCGCGATCGTGTACGGGAGGTGCAGCTCATACCGGCTGCGCCGTTCGGGCGGCCCGGCCTGCTCGTTGCCGAACACGGGGAACTCCTCGCTGTTCTCCGCCTCCGGCCGCACGAGCGAGTAGTGCAGGACGTTTCCCTCGGTGCGGACCTCGTGCCGGGGGACGACCGGCCGGTCCGGGTCGCCGAGCAGGCCGGGATGGACCCACGGGAAATGGCCGAAGTCGGTGAAGTTCTCCACCTGGCGGGCCGCGTCGCACTGCCACCGGTAGGGCCCGGCCGGCACCACCGCCCACCCGCCGTCCTCCAGCTCGGGCACCTCCGGCAGCGGCCAGCGCGGCTCCTCGAGCGCGACCCAGATCAGCCCGTACCGCTCCTGCACCGCGAACGACGCCACCCGCGCCTTGGCCGGCACCCGCCCCGGCTCGGCCAGCTGCGGGATCGCCACGCACCGCCCGTCGGCCGCGTACCGCCAGCCGTGGTAGGCGCACACCAGCTCCGCACCGCTGATCCAGCCCAGCGACAGCGCCGTGCCCCGGTGCACGCACAGGTCCGCCAGCGCCCGCGGCCGCCCGCCCGGCCCCCGCCACAGCACCAGCGGCTCCCCGAGCAGGTCGGCGCCCAGCGGCTTATCGCCCAGCTCCGAGCTGAACGCCACCGGGTGCCAGCACGCCCGCAACGCCCGCGCATCCGCAAACACCCCGGGACTGCCGGCCGAAACGCCGCCGCCCCCGCGAGAGAGCCCACCCGCACCAGTCATACCTGATTATGTGACCCGCCCCGCCCGCCGTGAAGATCACCAACCCGCCCCGGGCGGCCCGCCCCCGCCC
>DASYBB010000183.1:0-28357 GCA_036501025.1 Streptosporangiaceae bacterium | reverse complement strand
ACGTCGAGGCCGGTGACGGCGCGGCCGATGAGCAGGCGCTGGATCTCCGAGGTGCCCTCGAAGATGGTGAAGATCTTCGCGTCGCGGTGCCAGCGCTCGACCGGGTAGTCGCGGGTGTAGCCGTTGCCGCCGAGGATCTGGATGGCCTGCTCGGTGACCTTGACCGCCATCTCCCCCGCGAACAGCTTGGAGATGGAACCCTCCGCGTGCTCGAACGGCCGCCCGGTGCGCGCCATCCACGCCGCGCGCCAGGTCAGCAGCCGGGCCGCGTCGACGGAGGCCTGCATGTCGGCGAGCATGAACGCGACGGCCTGGTTCTGGCCGATCGGGCGGCCGAACTGGGTGCGCGTGGCCGAGTACTCCGCGGCGTACTCCAGCGCGGCCCGGCCGACCCCCACCGCCATCGCCGCCACCGCGGGCCGGGTCGACTCGAACGTCTTCATCGCGGCCTGCTCGCCGCCGCTGTGGCCGCTGGCCAGCCGGGCCAGCCGCGCGTCGAGGCGCTCCTTGCCGCCGACCAGGCACCGGCCGGGGACGCGGACGTCGGAAAGGACGACCTCCGCGGTGTGCGACGCGCGGATCCCGAGCTTGCGGAACTTCTGCCCCTGGGACAGGCCGGCCGTGCCCGGCGGAACGATGAAGGTGGCCTGGCCCCGGCTCCCCAGGGCCGGGTCGACCGAGGCCACGACGATGTGAACGTCGGCGATGCCGCCGTTAGTGGCCCACGTCTTGGTGCCGTTCAGCAGCCACTCATCGGTGGCCTCCTGATACACGGCCCGGGTCCGGATGGCCCCGACGTCGCTGCCCGCGTCGGGCTCGGACGAGCAGAAGGCGGCCAGCTTGATGTCGCCGGGGGTGCCGAACATCTGCGGCAGCCACTCGCCCACCTGCTCGGGCGTGCCGCTGCCGGCCAGCGACGCGGCGGCCAGGCCGGTCCCGACCAGGGACAGGCCGATCCCGGCGTCGCCCCAGAACAGTTCCTCGAAGGCGACGACCAGGCCCAGGCCGGTGCGGTCCAGTGACTGCTGGGCGAAGAAGTCCAGCGAGTAGAGCCCGATCTTGGCCGCCTGCTCGATGATCGGCCACGGCGTTTCCTCGCGCTCGTCCCACTCCGCGGCGGCCGGGCGGACCACGTCCCGGGCGAACTCGTGCACCCAGTCACGCATCGCCCGCACGTCGGACGTCGGTTCCAGCCCGAACCCGGGTTCGGTGGTGCTGGCCTGATCGGCGCTCATGTCGCTCCCTACTCCTCGCCCCCGGCGGCGCCGGCTGCCTGACGGGCCGTCCCGTCCCGCGCTAAGTTACTCATCAGTAATCCCTAGCGTAGGCGCCCGGCGGGCGTCGCGCCAGTCCGGGCGCGCCGGCGGCCCGCGGGCGGGGCGGCGGGCACCTCAGCCGAGGACCTTGACCAGGAACCGGCACGGCTCGCTGACCCACCGCGTCCGGTCGCGGTCACGGACCTCGTGATGATCGAAGAATCGGCAGCCCGTCTCGCGGAAGCCCAGCCGGAGGTAGAGGTCGGCGGCGCGCCAGTTGGCGTCGGCCACGCCGAGGCCGAGCTGGCCCAGGCCCCGCGCGAGCGCCCGGCGCTCGGCCTCGGCGATCAGCGCGGTGCCGATGCCCTGCGACCGCCGCTCGGGCGGCCACACCTCCATGGCGTTGACCTGCGGGCAGTCCGGGAACGGGTCGCCCACGTCGTTCCCGTCCCAGCGGACTTCCGCGTGCCCGGCCGGGACGCCGTCCACCCACGCGATCAGGATGGTGCCCTGCCCGGCCAGCTGGCGCTCGAACCGGAGGTAGTGCGCGCGCGGCGACACCGACGGCATCGCGGCCCCGAGTAAGTCGAGATCCTGGGGCCGGCATTCGCTTATCTGCACACAGCACAAGATAGGCCAATCTGTGGCGAGTGCCTGCATACCGGACGCCCGCCGCACCTGGATCGTTACCGCCCAGACACTTCCTCTCGGCCGGCCGCAACCGAATGCACCGCTGCGCTGTCGTATAGGGCGACACACCCGGGACTCTCCCGGTACGCGCGAGAACGGACCAGATCATGAAGCTCAGCCCACGGCTCATCCGGCGCGCCAGCGCCACCGCCGCGGCCGTCGCCGCCGCCCTCCTCATCCCGGCCGCCGCCCTCGCCGCGCCCGGCCGCGCCGCCGCGCCCGCTGCGGCCCCCGGCTGCACCCAGGCCCAGCTCCGGACCTGGATCGGCCTGCCCGGCGACGGGACGGCCGGGACCGTGTTCTACGAGCTGGAGATCTCCAACGTGTCCGCGCGGACGTGCACGCTGCTCGGCTTCCCCGGCGTCTCGGCGACGGGCGCGGGCGGGGCGCAGCTCGGCAGCCCGGCCCGGCGCAGCAGCTCGCACCCGGTCCGGCTGATCACCCTGGCCCGCGGCGCGACCGCGCACGCCAACCTCGGGATCGTCGACGTCTTCGCCTTCCCGGCCGCCGCCTGCCACCCGGTCACCGCGACCGGCCTGCGGGTCTTCGCGCCGGGTGACTTCCGGTCGGAGACCGTCCCGCTCACCTTCAAGGCCTGCCAGCGCAGCGGCGTGCAGTTCCTCAACGTGACCGCGACGGTCGCGGGGACCGGCATCCCGCTGTTCAGCTCGTGACCCGCGGCGGAGAAAGGACCCGGCCATGATGCTCAGCCCACGGCTCATCCGGCGCGCGGGCGCCGGCGCGGCGGCCGTCGCCGCCGCAGTCCTGATCCCGGCCGTCGCCCTCGCCGCTCCCGGCCGGGCCGCCCGGCCGGCCGCGGCTCCGGGCTGCACCCGGGCCCAGCTCCAGGACTGGATCGGCGTGCCGCCCGGCGTCGCCGCCGGCACCGCGTACTACCAGCTGGAGATCTCCAACGTCTCCGCGCGGGCCTGCACCCTGTTCGGCTTCCCCGGCGTCTTTGCGGTGGACGGCAACGGGACCCAGCTCGGCAGCCCGGCGCAGCGCAGCGCCTCGGACCCGGTCCGCCGGGTCACCCTGGGCCGCGGCGCGACCGCGCACGTGGAACTCGGCGACGGCACGGGGGCGGACTTCGCGCGGTGCCACCCGGTGGCGGCGTCGGGCCTGCGGGTCTTCGCGCCCGGCGACTTCCGCTCCGAGACGATCCCGCTGCCGGGGTTCGGCGCCTGCCGGACGCCGGGGCCGAAGCTCATCAGCGTCTCGCCCGTCCTGGCGGGCACCGGAATCCCCCACTTCAGCCACTGACGGCGCCGGCGGGCGGGCCGGCTCCGCCACCGGGCGGGTGGCGGCGCCGGCGGCGCGATTAGTTTGCGCGCTCGGGGTATGGCTCCCGTGGCCCGACTGGGCGCACAATCCAGATGGATGCGACCGCAGCGTGGCGGCCGTATCCGCCGGTGAGGTGAAGCATGACGACGCCCACAATGACGTGGACGCGACTGGCCCGAGCGCTGGGTTCCGATCACAACCCGCTCCGCCGCCGGTCCGACCTGATCGCGGCCTGGCTGATGCCCGTCGCCATGGCCATCTTCCTGGTCCTGGGCCCGCTCGTCGCGGTCGGCGCCATCGCCGTGGCGCACGCGGGCGTCACGTCCGCCCGCCAGGCCGAGCGCGACCTGCGCTCCGTCCCGGCCGTGCTGCTGCAGGCGGTGCCCGGCCCGCTGATGCCAGCGGGCGGGACGAATTCCTGGATGACCTGGGCGCCGGCCCGGTGGACGGCGGACGGCCAGCGGCACGCGGGCCGCGTCCCGGCCCTGTCGGGTACCCCGGCGGGCAGCATCGTGCCGGTCTGGCTGAACCGGGCCGGGCACGTGCAGGACCCGCCGGTGACGCCCGGCCAGGCCCGGGACCGCGTCATCACCGCCGTCGCGGCCGCGCTCGCCGCCCTGGCCGTGCTGCTGGCCGGCCTGGGCATCGCCGGCCGCTGCGTGCTCAACCGGCGCCGCCTCGCCGCCTGGGACGCGGCCTGGCAGCTGACCGGCCCGCGCTGGACGCACCTGGCCTAGCCGGCGGCACGGCCTACCGCGGGCGGCGGCGGGCACCCGCCAGAATGGGGGCATGGAGTCCAGCGATCCCGCCGCGCTCCCGGTGCGGCTCGCCGCCCGGGTGATCCTGCTCGACCCCGACGACCGCGTGCTGCTGATGCGCTACGACGACGCGCCGCCCCAGGGGATCCACTGGGCCACTCCCGGCGGCGGGCTGGACCCCGGCGAGGAGTACCCGGCTGCCGCGCTGCGCGAGCTGGCCGAGGAGACCGGCTGGACCGACATCCCGCTGCTGCATGAGGTCAAGCAGCATTCCCGGGTCATTGTCTTCGCCAGCCGGACCGTCCGCCAGGAGGAGCGCCTGTACCTGGCGCGGACCGACCAGCCGAGCCGCGAGATCCGCGGCGTCGATGCCATGCACGCCTCGGACGGCATCGCGGCCTGGCGCTGGTGGACGGTAGCCGAGCTCGACGCCACGCAGGAGACCTACTGGCCGGCCGACCTCGCCGACCTCGTCCGGGCGGAGCTCGGCACTGGGCGGAGCTAAACCGCGCCGCGGCTAGCGGGCCGCGGGCAGGCGAGCGCGGAGGCCGGGCGGCAGCGGTTCCAGGTCCAGGCGGCGGGCGCCGTCGCGGGCAACCAGCCCGATCAGCGGGTCGCGGCTGGTCACCAGGACCGCGCAGCCGGCCGCGCCGGGCAGCAGGGGCCGCACGTGCTCCGCGCTGGCGGCGTCGTCCAGGACGACCAGCATCCGGCGCCCGGCCAGCAGGCTGCGGAACCGGGCGGCCCGCTCCTCCAGCTCCGCCGGGCCCAGGCCGCCCCGGAGGTCAGGGGCGGGGCCGGGGGCCGGCGCGCCGAGCGCGACCAGGAACTCGGCCAGGGCGCCGGCCGGGGCCACCGGAAGGCCCGGGCCGTGGCCGCGCAGGTTCAGGTAGAGCTGCCCGTCGGGGAACCGGTCCCGGACCTGCTGCGCCCAGTGCCGGGCCAGCGCCGTCTTGCCGGCTCCCGCCGGGCCGGCGATCACCGTGATGACCACCGTCCCGGCCGTGGCCTGGTCCAGCAGGCCGGTCAGCTCAGCCAGCTCGGCGTTCCGGCCGACCAGCCGGGCCGGGCCGGCCAGCCGGGGCGGGCCCGCCAGCCGGCTCGGGCCGGGCGGGCGGCTGGCGCCGGGCGGGCGGGCGGGACCCTGGGGGCGGCGCGGCGGATGGCCGGGCGGCGGGCCGGCCAGGACCTGCTGCTGCAGCCGCTGCAGCTCCGGGCCCGGCTCGGCGCCCAGCTCGTCGACCAGCACGCGGCGGGCGGCCTGGTAGGCGGCCAGCGCGCCGGCCTGCTGGCCGTCGCGGACCAGGGCGGTCATCAGCAGCGCGTGCAGCCGCTCGCGCAGCGGCTCGGCCGCCACCAGGCCGCGCAGCTCCACGATCACCTCGGCGGGCCGGCCCAGGTGCAGCTCGGCGTCGATACGGGCCTCGAGCGCCTGCAGCCGCAGCTCGGCCAGCCGCGGCACCTCCCGGGCCAGGAGCAGGTCGGAAGGCACCGCGGCCAGCGGCTCGCCGCGCCACAGGGCCAGGCCGTCGGCCAGCGCCGCGGCCGCGTCCTCCCACGCGCCCGCGCGCGCCGCCGCCCGGCCCGCGGCCAGCGCGGCCTCGAACCGGGTGATGTCCAGCTCGCCGGGCCCGACGTTGATCAGGTACCCGCCGGGCTGGGTCACGATCCGGGGCGGCCCGTCATCGGCCAGGATCCGCCGCAGCCGCATCACGTAGTTCTGCAGGCTGACCCGCGCCGTCACCGGCGGGGCCGGCCCCCAGAGGACCTCGGTCAGCTCATCGATCCCGACCGGCCGGCCCGCGTGCAGGAGCAGCGCCGCCAGCAGCACCCGGTGCTTGGCCGCCGGGACGCCGACGACCGCATCGCCACGGCGCACCAGCAGCGGGCCGAGCAGGCAGAACTGCGTACCCGCCGTCACGCGAGCCTCCCGCCCTGGAACTTCACATTCCGCAACTAACCCTAGTACGCCGGGCGCGGCCGCGGGCGCGATGGTCACTCCCCGTATAGGCGATCGGGGGATGTGGCCGGCCGTAACCCCCCGGGCAGACTGGTGCGTGACGTCCGGCACGGGGCCGGCCAGGCTGGCGATCAGGAGTGAGTCTCATGGCTGTGGCTGAATTCACCCAAGCCCTGAAGGAAACCCGCGAGGTAGAGCTGACCGCGGTCGGCCGGAAGTCCGGGCAGGAGACGTCCCGGCCGGTGTGGTTCGACCAGGAGGGCGACACGCTGTACCTGGTCCCGGTGAGCGGCACGGACAGCCAGTGGTACAAGAACGTGGTGCGCCACCCGATGATCAGGCTCGCGGCCGGCGGCGCCGAGTACACCGCCGCGGCGACCCCGATCACCGACCCGGACCGCGCGGCCGAGGTCGTGCAGCTGTTCCGCAACCGGTACGGGGCCGATGACGTGGCGCGGTTCTACCCGCACCCGAACGTCGCGGTCGAGGTGCCGCTGGCCTGAGCCGGGCCGGCCCGGCTCAGGGGCCGGGCGTGGGGTCGCTCGGCGAGCCGGTCGGGCTGGGTGACCCGGACGGGGACGGCGAGCCCGTCGGCGACGTGCTCGGGGACGGGGACGTGCTCGGCGACGGGCTCTTGTCCGGGCTGGCGCTCGGGCTGGGCGACAGGATCGGCTTGAGGCTCGGGACGACGCCGTGGCCGGGCGGCAGTACCTGCCCGGACGGCGTGACCGCGCTGGTCGGAGGGGTCATCTGGGCTACGTACACAGTGACGACCGACCCCAGGCGGACGGTGCCGCTGGGCAGCACCTTGAGCACCTCACCGGACGGCAGGCTGCTGGGCAGCCGGAGGACCCGGACCCGCAGGCCGTCGCGCAGCAGCTGGCTGCGCACGGTGCTCAGCTTCTCGCCGACCAGCGCGCTCTCCCGCAGGTCGACGGTCCGGCCCGTCGTCGCGCTCGCGGTGGGCGGGCTGGCCACGGTCGCGGCGGCATCGCGCTGGTGCATGACCTCGAGCACGCCGAAGGTGAGCAGCGCGAGCCCGGTCACGGCGGCGAGAACGATGGCCATCAGCGTGCGGCCGGGCCAGCTGAGCCGGGCCCGGCCGCCGTCGCGCCCGGCCGGCGGCGCGTCCGGCCTGGGGGCCACATCAGTATCAGTCCGGCGGCGCTCGGTCAGCGCGACCCCGCTGGGCGCCCCGCCGTCCACCGCGGTCCGGTCCGGCCCGGCCCCGTTCCGGGCCGCCCCGTCCGCCGCCGTCCAGTCCCGGCCCGTGCCGTCCGGCCCGTTCCAGTCCGGCCCGGTGTCGTCCTGCCCGGAACCGCCCGGGCCCGCGTGATCCCACGCCGTGTCGTCAGCGGCGCCCTCGCGGACGGCCCCGGCCCCCGCCCGGGGCGGCGCGTCCCGGTACTTGTCGCGCAGCGCGGCGGCCTGGCGGGCGACCTCGCCGGCGCTGGCCGGGCGGCGGGCGGGGTCGCGGGCGGTGAGCCGGCCGACGAGCGCGGCCACGTCGGCGGGGATGCTGGCGGGCAGCGGCGGCAGCGGGGCACTGCGGGGGGCGATGGCCGGCAGGCCGGGGGTTGCGCCGCTGGTCCGGAAGTTAGCGCTGCCGCGCGGCAGCAGGCCCGCCAGGCACTCGTAGGCGACCACGCCCAGCGCGTACAGGTCGCTGGCCACCGTCGCGACGTTGCCCTCGACCCGCTCGGGGGCCATGTAGCCCGCGGTGCCGAGGACCATCCCGGTCATCGTCACCGGCCCCGACGAGGCCGGCACCCGGGCCTGGGCGATGCCGAAGTCGGTGATCTTGACCGGGCCGCCCCGGCTGATCAGCAGGTTGCCCGGCTTGATGTCGCGGTGGACCAGGCCGGCCTGGTGGGCGGCGGACAGGCCGGCCGCGGCCTGGCCGATGACGTCCATGGCCCGGGCCACGTCCAGCGGCCCGCGGGTCAGCAGCTCGGCCAGCGACAGCCCGTCCACCAGCTCCATGACCAGGAACGGCGGGTCGGGCGCGGCGGGCTCGCAGTAGTCGTAGACGTGCGCGATGCACGGGTGGGACAGGGCGCCGGCGTGCCGGGCTTCGGCGCGGAACCGCATCATCGCCTCGGGCACGATGGTGTGCTCGGCCTGCAGGAGCTTGATGGCCACGGGGCGGGCCAGCACGGAGTCCGTGCCGCGCCACACCTCGCCGTACCCGCCGACCCCGATGGGGGCCACGAGCTCGTACCGCCCGGCTAGCAGGCTCATCGCCATCATGATCCCCGGCGCTTACCCTTCCGCGGTTCGGTCACCTGCCCGCGCCCCCGCGAGACGCAGCCTGCTGGATCCGTGGTGAATCACTGCCCCTCGCACCAGCGGCCCCCAGGAAAACCTTAGCCTGGCAGCAGGCCAGACTATCCCGTTATACCGGACTGGCACCCGGCAGATTGGGCGCGGAATCAGGCCCGCCGGAAAACCGTTAGTCCCCTCGGGTCCCAGGAGCCATCCTGTGATGGAGCCCCAGACGGCGGCTGACCTGCGCCGCCGCACCCTTCCCGGAAGAGCACTGAAGTGACGTCATCGCTCGCTGAGCTGCGGGCCGCCCTGCCCGGCCTCATGCTGCGCGACCAGCGGCGGCTGGACCGGCGCATCCACCAGGTGGCCGGCCTGCGCGACGTCGCCGCCCGGGACCAGGCGCTGAGCCGCCTCACCGGGGAACTTGACGCCGCGGCCGCCCGCGTCCAGGCCCGGCGCAGCGCTGTCCCGGTCATCTCCTAC
Source organism: Streptosporangiaceae bacterium (assembly GCA_036501025.1). GTDB lineage: Bacteria > Actinomycetota > Actinomycetes > Streptosporangiales > Streptosporangiaceae > DASUBV01. The sequence goes on along the minus strand of DASYBB010000183.1, from coordinate 19,658 downwards.
CCGCCCGAGCTGCCGGTCAGCCAGCTGAAGGACGAGATCGCGGCGGTGATCGCCGAGCACCAGGTGGTGGTCATCGCGGGCGAGACCGGCTCGGGCAAGACGACCCAGCTGCCTAAGATCTGCCTGGAGCTCGGCCGCGGCGTGACCGGCCAGATCGGCCACACCCAGCCGCGCCGGATCGCGGCCGCCGCGGTGGCCGAGCGGATCGCCGAGGAGCTCGGCAGCGAGGTCGGCGCGACCGTCGGGTACCAGATCCGGTTCGCCGACCACTCCAGCGACCGCACGCTGGTCAAGGTCATGACCGACGGCATCCTGCTGACCGAGATGCAGCGGGACCGGCGGCTGCTGCGCTACGACACGCTGATCATCGACGAGGCCCACGAGCGCAGCCTCAACATCGACTTCATCCTCGGCTACCTGCGCCAGCTGCTGGCCAGCCGCCCCGACCTCAAGATCATCATCACCTCGGCCACGATCGACCCGCAGCGGTTCAGCGAGCATTTCGGCGGGGCGCCGGTCATCGAGGTGTCGGGCCGGACCTACCCGGTCGAGATCCGCTACCGGCCGCTGGCCGATCCCGACGTACCCGAAGACGAGCCGCGCGACCAGGTGCAGGGCATCCTCGACGCGGTCGACGAGCTGCGCGCGGCCGGCCCCGGCGACATCCTGGTGTTCCTCAGCGGCGAGCGCGACATCCGCGACACCGCCGAGGCCCTGGCCGGCCAGGACGAGGCCCGCGGCGGGCGCGGCCCGGGCGGCCCGGCCGCGCTCGAGATCCTGCCCCTGTACGGCCGGCTGTCGGCCGCCGAGCAGCACCGCGTCTTCCAGCCCGGCCGCGGCCGGCGCGTGGTCCTGGCCACCAACGTGGCCGAGACCTCGCTGACCGTGCCCGGCATCAAGTACGTCATCGACCCCGGCACCGCCCGCATCTCCCGGTACAGCAACCGGACCAAGGTGCAGCGGCTGCCCATCGAGCCGATCTCGCAGGCCTCGGCCCGCCAGCGTGCGGGCCGCAGCGGCCGCACCTCGGACGGCATCTGCATCCGGCTCTACAGCGAGGCCGAGTTCGACGCCCGGCCCGAGTTCACCGAGCCCGAGATCCTGCGGACCAGCCTGGCCTCGGTCATCCTGCGGATGGCCGACCTCGATCTGGGCGAGGTCGCCGATTTCCCGTTCATCGACCCGCCCGACGCGCGGAACGTGACCGACGGCATCCGGCTGCTGGAGGAGCTGGGCGCCGTCACGCATGCCGCGGGCCGCCTCCGGCTCACGGACACCGGTACGAAACTCGCTCATCTCCCGCTGGACCCGCGCCTGGGCCGGATGATCCTGCAGGCCGGCCGTCATGGCTGCGCCCGCGAGGTACTGATCATCACGGCGGCACTGTCCATCCAGGATCCCCGCGAGCGGCCGGCCGACGCCCGGCCCCAGGCCGACGCCATGCACGCCCGCTTCGCCGAGCCGGGGTCGGACTTCCTGACCTTCGTGACCCTGTGGGACTACCTGCGCGACCAGCAGCGCGCGCTGTCGTCGTCGGCGTTCCGCCGGATGTGCCGCCGCGAGTTCCTGCACTACCTGCGGACCCGCGAGTGGCAGGACGTGTACGGCCAGCTCCGCCAGGCCGCCCGCGAGCTCGGCGTCGACGCCGGCCCCGACCGGGACGGCCGCGGCCGCGACGGCGGGGCCGGCGACGGCGAGCTCGCCCCGGTGAAGGAGCCGCGCTTCGAGGCCGGGCTGGCGGCGGCGGTGCACCAGTCGCTGCTGGCCGGGCTGCTGTCGCATCTCGGGATGCGGGCCAGCGAGGTGAAGGCGGCCGATGCCCGGTCGGCCGGCCAGGGCGCCCGCCCGCGGCGCCGCGGCCCCGCGGAGTTCGAGGGGGCGCGGGGCAGCCGTTTCGCCATCTTCCCCGATTCGGTCCTGGCCCGGCAGCCGCCCGCCTGGGTCATGGCCGCCGAGCTGGTCGAGACGTCGCGGCTGTGGGCGCGGACCACGGCCGCGATCGAGCCCGAGTGGGCCGAGGAGCTGGCCGGGCCGCTGGCCCGGCGCACCTACAGCGAGCCGCGCTGGGACGCCCGGCGCGGCGCGGCCATGGCCACCGAGAAGGTCACGCTGTACGGGCTGCCCATCGTCGCGGCCCGGCCGATCAACTACGGCCGGGTCAACCCGGCGGAGGCCCGCGAGCTGTTCATCCGCAGCGCGCTGGTCGAGGGCGAGTGGACCACCCGGCACCGGTTCTTCGACGAGAACCGCCGGCTGCTGGACGAGGCCGAGGACCTGGAGCGGCGGGCGCGGCGGCGCGGCATTGTCGCCGACGACGCGGCGCTGTTCGACTTCTACGACGACCGGATCCCGGCCAGCGTCACCTCGGCCCGGCACTTCGACAGCTGGTGGAAGAAGGCCCGGCTGTCCGACCCGGGCCTGCTCACCTTCTCCCCCGCCGAGCTGGTCGGCCCGGCCGCCGGGCAGGTCCGGCTGGACGACTACCCCGGCCGGTGGGGCGGCCTGCCGCTGAGCTACGAGTTCGCGCCGGGCGAGCCGGACGACGGGGTGACGGCGGACATCCCGCTGGCCGAGCTGAACCAGGTGAGCGGGGCCGAGTTCGGCTGGCAGGTGCCCGGCCTGCGCGAGGAACTGGTCACCGAGCTGATCCGGTCGCTGCCCAAGTCGCTGCGCACCGCGTTCGTGCCCGCCCCGGACACCGCCCGCGCGGTGCTGCCCGCGCTCGACCCGGCCCGCGGCGACCTGGTGGGGGAACTCGGCGCCGAGCTCGGGCGGCGGGCCGGGACGGAGGTCCCGCGCGACGCGTTCGACCTGTCCCGCCTGCCCCCGCACCTGCGGATGACCTTCCGGGTCACCGACGGGGAGAAGGTGCTCGCGTCCGGCAAGGACCTGGCCGCGCTGCGGCGGCAGCTGGCCCCGCGGCTGCGGGCCACGCTGACGAAGGCGGCGGCCGGGATCACCCGGACCGGGCTGACCACGTGGGACCTGGGCACGCTGCCGCGAGTGTTCGAGGACGGGCGGGTCCGCGCCTACCCGGCCCTGGCCGACGCCGGCGACCACGTCGACATCGCCCTGTTCGACACTGAGGCCCGGGCGCGCGCCGCGATGGCGGCCGGCACCCGGCGGCTGATCCTGCTGCAGGTCGCCTCCGGGGTGCGCGCGGTGGCGGCCGGCCTGCCGGTCAGCGTCAAGCTGGCCATCAGCCGGCACCCGTACGCCAGCGCGCCCGACCTGCTCGACGACTGCGCCGCGGCCGCGGCCGACCGGGTCATCGCCGACGCCGGCGGCCCGGCCTGGGACGCGGCGGGCTTCGCGGCGCTGGTGGCCGCGGCCCGGCGCGAGCTGGCCCCGATCGCGGCCGGCGTGGTGCAGACGGCGGCCCGGGTGCTGGCCGAGGCGCACGAGGCCGAGGCGGCCCTGGCCCGGGCCGATGCCAGCGCGGCGCTGGCCCCGGCCGTGGCGGACATGCGCGCCCAGCTGGCCGGGCTCGTCTATCCCGGCTTCATCTCCGCGACCGGCGCGCGGCGGCTGCCCGACCTGGTCCGCTACCTGCGCGGCATCGGCCGGCGCCTGGACAAGGCCCCGGACGACCTGGCCCGCGACGCGGACCGCACGGCCACCGTGGCGCGGGTCACCCGGGCCTACGCCCGGCATCAGCGCGAGCTGGCCGCCGCGGGCCGGGCCGACGACGGCGCGGCCCGGTGGCTGATCGAGGAGCTGCGGGTCAGCCTGTTCGCGCAGACCCTGGGCACCCCGGTGCGCGTCTCCGAGCAGCGCATCATGAGCGTCCTCGGCCGCTCCTGACCCGGCGCGGCGCGGTCAGCCGGCCCGGCCCCAGAAGTCGTGCGGGCTGGCGCCGGGGCGGAACCCGGCCGCCTCGGCCAGGCCGGCCGCGGCCGCGAACCCGTTGCCGACCAGCCCGGGGACGTGCGCGTCGCTCCCGAACGTGACCGCCGGGCCGCCCTCGTCGTGCCACCAGGCCAGGATGGCCGGGTGCAGCGGCAGGCGGGTGTTGATCTCCAGGGCGCGGCCGGACTGCGCCGTGGCGCGCAGCGCGGCCCGGAACTCGGCCTCGAACGCCGCGGGGTCGAAGGGACCGGCCTGCTGCTGCGGCCAGGACCGGACCGGGTAGTCGACGTGGGCGAGCACCGAGAACACGTCGCTCTGCGACACGAGCCGGGTCACCTCGGCCAGGTACTCCCGCACGACGTGGGCCGGGTCCCGGTGCGGGTACAGGCCCCACGGCTCGGCGAACCCGTCCCCGTCGGGCAGGCAGTGCAGCGACCCCAGCACCCGGTCGAACTGGCCGGCCCCGAGCACCTTCGCGACCGCGGCGGCGTGCCAGTGCGGCTCGCCCAGCTCCAGGCCGCTCAGGATGCGCAGGCCCGGGAACCGCTCGCGGCACCGCGCGATGGCCGCCAGGTACCCGGCCGCGTTGAGTTCCGGCGGGGTCAGCACGCCGTCCGGCCCGGCCAGCGGCAGAAGGCGGTCGCGGAGCGGGCCGTCGGCCGGGAGCGGCCATGCCGTGTGGTCGACGTGCTCGGTGAAGGCGATCGCGGGCAGGCCGAGGTCCGCGGCGCGGGCGCAGGCCCGCGCCATCGACCCGGACGGGGCGTCCCAGGGCCACTCGCTGTGCACGTGGCTGTCGGGGGGCAGCGGCGCCGGCGTCACGGGCGGGCGGGGCGCGGGTTACTCAGAGTCGTAGCGGAAGCCGTCGAGAAACCGGCGGAACACCCCGCCCTCGCGGGGCAGCGGCTTGGCCGGCGGCGGGGCCTCGGCGCGCTCCTTGCCGACCGGCTCGGAGTAGTCGGCCCGGGCGATCGCGTCCACGGCCTGGCCCACGTCGAAGGACTCCGAGCCGGGGATCTTGGGCATGAAGCCGACCAGGTCGCCGTCGAGCAGGACCTCGGCGGCCAGCGACCGGGTGCCCTCGTTGCCCCAGATCGCCTCGCGGCGGCCGGGCAGCACAACGCGCACGCCGTAGATGTCAACGCCGCCCTTTTCCAGGTACGCGTCGATGCCGCGGTCGCGCAGCCCGTCCGCGACCCGCCGGGCCCGGTTCTCGTCCATGGGCCTCAATGTACCCACCGGCGCCTGCGCAAATGCTGAGGCTCACCTGACCGCCGGCTCTGAGCGCGGCGGGCCGGGCTCAGCCCGGCTCGCTGGCCAGGGCCGCGATCTGGGCGTGGGTCGCGAACCAGGCCCGGCCGCGGTGCTGCATGGTGGTGATGACCCGGTCCAGCATCCGGGCCAGGTAGCCGCGGCCGATGGCCTCGGGGTGCATGGTGTAGGTGACGGCCCGCTGGTCCTGGCGGGCCGACTCGAACTCCTCCAGCCAGCTGCGCTCGACGGCGGCCGGGTCGGCGAGCAGGCCGCCGTGGTAGGAGGTGTAGCCGAAGTAGGGCCAGTCGCACAGGCTCCAGTGGCCGGGCAGCTCCAGCAGCCGGCCCGGGCCGCCGCCCGCCGGGCCGGTGCCGCGGTCGAGCCAGTAGGGGCGGTCGTCGGCCATCAGGCTGGCGTCGTAGGTGAAGCCGAGCTCGCCGAGGCAGCCCAGCGTCTCGGGGCTGAGCTCCCAGCCCGGCGACCGGTACCCGGCCGGGCGGATGCCGTGCCGGCCGAGCGCGGCCAGCCCGTCCTCCAGCTCCTGGCGCTGGGCGGCGGCGTCCAGGTCGTCGGTCCCGCGGTGCAGGTAGCCGTGGTGCCCGATCTCGTGGCCGCCGGCCAGGATGGCCGCGATGGCCTCGGGGTGATGGTCGGCGGTGTGGCCGGGGACGTAGAAGGTGGCCGGCACGTCCCGCGCGGCCAGCAGGTCCAGGACCCGGGCCAGCCCGCGCTCGGGGCCGAACCGGCCCTGGGACAGCATGGTCAGCCGCCGCGCGTACTCGGACCCCTCGCTGAGCCACGGCGCCTCGCCGTCGACGTCGAAGGTGAGGGCGACCGCCACCTGCGCCCCGCCGGGCCAGCCGCCGAATACTGCCTGATCGATAGCCATGGCGGCAGCCTAGGGCGCGGCGGCGGGCGGCGGGCGGGCCGGCCGGCCTTCCCCGGCCCGGCCGCCGCGTCAGGGCCGGGCCGGGGCCGGGGCCGGCCAGCGTTCCGCCGGGAAGGGCTAGCGCAGCGGGACGGCGTAGTCGCAGTCGGGCGCGCTGCCCGGCAGGCGCGGGGGCGTGGCCAGGAACGTGACCCGCGGGCCGAGCCCGGACGCCTGGCGGCCGCGCGCGGCGCCCCAGCCGTAGAGCGCCTCGGCGACCAGCGGCCACTGCGGCGGGGTGGCCTGGGTGTCGCCCAGGTGGACGTAGGCCTCCTGGTGGGCGGGCTCGGTGCGCAGGGTGAGCTCGGGGGCGGCGGCGGCCAGCGCGTCGGCCTCGGCGGCCGGGACCGGGCGGCACCACTCGACCGGGCCGTCGCTGTCCGCGGTGACCTCGCCGTGGTAGATGGCGAACGGGGCGCCGGCCCGGCCCCCGATCCGGGGCATCGGCCGGGCCTGCATGATGCCGACGAACTCCTTGCCCAGGGCCCACGCCCCGGCCTCGTCCACGTTGCGCTTGAGGCACAGGATGCGGCGCTCGGGCACCTCGCGGGTGGCGACCTCGTACATGACAGCTTCCCTTCCGCTGAGCTGGTCGACGAGGAAGGCGGCCAGGTCCCGGCGGGCGGCGTGCTGCGCCTCGGCGCGGGCCCACCAGGCCGTGACGCGCTCCGCCACGGCCGCCCGGTCCAGCCCGAGCAGCGGCCTGACCTCCGCCAGCGGGACGCCGATGCGGCGCAGGGCGGCGATCAGGCGGGCCTGTTCGAGCTGGCCCGGCCCGTACCAGCGGTAGCCGGAGTCCGGGTCGACGCGCTGCGGCACGAGCAGGTCCAGCTCGTCGTAGCGGCGCAGCGCCTTGGCCGACAGCCGGGACCGGCGGGCGAACTCGCCGATGCTGAGCAGGGTCATGGCCGGCTCCCTCGTCTCCGGGCGGATGCCCGGTCCCTGCCACGGTGCGGCTTCCCCGGCGGGGAAGGTCAAGCCGTATCGGGCGGGAGCCGGCCGGCGGGGCTAGGTCGCGCGCTTGTAGGCGCGGACGGCGAGGGGGATGAACACGATGAAGATCCCGGCCAGCCAGGCCAGGCTCTTCCACAGGTCGGCCGCGACCGGGAGATTCCCGAGCGCGAGCGCGCGCATCGCGTCGATGGTGTAAGTCACCGGCTGGTTGTTCGCGAACCCCTGCAGCACGCCGGGCATGGTCTGGATCGGCACGAACGCGGAGCTGAGGAAGACCACCGGGAACAGCCAGATCAGGCCGAACGCCTGGACCGACTCCTCGTCGCCGATGGCCAGCCCGGTGAACGCGGCGATGGTGCTGATGGCCAGCCCGAAGACGGTGGCCAGCACGATCATGGCCACGGCCGGGCCGAAGCCGTTCAGGAACCGGAAGCCGACGGCGTAGCCGACGCCGACCACGATCAGGATGACCAGCAGCATCCGGAAGGCGTCCGCGGTCAGGCGGCCGGTCAGCACGGCCGAGCGGGCCATCGGCATCGACCGCAGCCGGTCGATCACGCCCTTCTGCAGTTCCTGGGCCAGCGAGATGGCGGTGCCGAAGGTGGCGAACGCCGCGGTCTGGGCGATGATCCCCGGCATCAGGAAGTTGACGTAGCCGCCGGGCACGTGGACCGGGATGGCGCCGCCGAACACGTAGCGGAACAGGATCACGAAGATCACCGGCTGGATCACGGTGAACACGAGATAGGCGGGGACGCGCACCCACACCAGCAGGTTGCGCCGGGTGATGGTGAGCGTGTCGCTCACCGCCCAGCGGAACTGCAGCAGCGGGCTGGGCGACCCGGCCGGCGGGGCCTGGGGAGCGGTGACGGCGGTCATGACGCCCCCCGCCCGCTGGTCCCGGCCTTCTTGCCGCGCCGGCCCTTGCCCGGTGGCTCGGTCTCCTCCTCGGCCGCGTGCCCGGTCAGGGCCAGGAACACGTCGTCCAGGGACGGCCGCCGCAGGGTCAGGCCGCGGATCTCGACGTCGGCGCCGTCCAGGCTGCGGACCGCCTCGATCAGGGCCTCGGAGCCGCGGCCGCCGACGCCGACGTGGACGACGCCGGTCTCGGCGTCGGCCTGCGGCTCGGCCTCGCCGACCTTGGCCACGGCGCCGACCGCGGCCAGCACCGCGCCCCGGTCGGGCACGGTGAACTCCAGCACGTCGCCGCCGACCCGGCTCTTCAGGTCCTCGGCCGTCCCGGCCGCGATGACCAGGCCGCGGTCGATGACGACGATCTCGTCGGCCAGCTCGTCGGCCTCGTCCAGGTACTGGGTGGTCAGCAGCAGCGTCGTGCCGCCCGCGACCAGGGTGCGGATCACGTCCCACATGCCGAGCCGGGACCGCGGGTCCAGGCCGGTGGTCGGCTCGTCCAGGAACAGCACCTGCGGGTGGCCGACCAGGCTCGCGGCCAGGTCCAGGCGCCGCTGCATGCCGCCGGAGAAGTTCTTCGCCGAGCGGTCGGCCGCCTCGGTCAGGCCGAACTGCTCGAGCAGCTCCGTGGCCCGGGCACGGGCGGCGGGCCAGCTCAGGTGATAGAGCCGCCCGATGATCTCGAGGTTCTCCCGGCCGGTCAGCTCCTCCTGGATCGCCGCCGACTGCCCGGACAGCCCGATCGTCCGGCGCACCGTGGCCGCCTCGCGGACCACGTCGTGGCCCTCGACCAGCGCCCGGCCCGAGTCGGGCCGCAGCAGCGTGGTCAGGATCCGCACCGCGGTTGTCTTGCCCGCGCCGTTCGGGCCGAGCACCCCGAGGACCGTGCCCCGCGGCACGGACAGGTCGATCCCGCGCAGTGCCTTGACGTCCCCGAACGACTTGACCAGGTTCTCCACCAGGATTGCCGGTCCCGATCCGTACTCTGTCACTGGTTTACCTCCCCCGCGGGCGGCCCGCCCGGCTTCCGCGATCATCGAACTTACCGGCCCCGTGCGTGCGCTGGCCAATCAGTAAGTCTCAGAAGGCAGACGGACCAGGCGGCCCGCACTCATCGGCGTTTTGTCGGGCCCGGCCGGTATCGTGCCGGTCGTCCGGAGTTGCTCGGAGGTGGGCCATGGCGCACGCAGTGCTCGGCTATTACGCGCGGCCGGGGGTGATGACGTCCGCCGGAGCCCGGGCCGGGCTGCTGGCCGGGCTGCCGCCGGGCATCGGCGCGGCGGCCGGGGTGACTCACGGGGTGCTGGTGCACGAGCACCTGACCGCCCTGTACGGGTTCTCGCTGCCCGAAGAACGGCGTGACAGCGTGCACCTGCGGCGGGCGGAGCGGCTGCTGAAGCGGATCGCCGCCGCCGACGCCCGCCCGCTGGGCGTGGCCCGCCCGGCGGCCGAGCGGCTGGCCGGGAACTGCCGCCAGTTCACCGTGCTGGCCGTGACCATGCTCCGCGCCCAGGGCACGCCGGCCCGGGCCCGGTGCGGCTTCGGCGCGTACTTCACGCCCGGGTTCTTCGAGGATCACTGGGCCTGCGAGCTGTGGGACGCCGCCCGGCAGCGCTGGGTCCTGGCCGACGCGCAGCTCGACGCCGTGCAGCGGGACCGGTTCGGCATCGGCTTCGACGTGCTGGACGTGCCGCGGGACCAGTTCCTGACCGCGGGCGAGGCGTGGCGGCGGTTCCGGGCGGGGCAGGCCGACCCGGCCCGGTTCGGGCTGAGCGTCGTCGGCGAGAGCGGTGACTGGTGGATCGCGGGCAACCTGATGCGCGACGCCGCGGCGCTGTGCGGCCTGGAGCTGCTGCCCTGGGACTGCTGGGGCGTCATGCCGGGGCCGGGCGAGCCGATCGGCGCGGGCGAGCTCGCGGTGTTCGACCGGCTGGCCGGGCTGACCGCCGACCCGGATGCGACGCTGGCGCCGCTGCGGGCGCTGCTGGCCGAGGATGACCGGGTGGCGGTGCCGCCGCTGGTCCGCAACGCGGTCCGCGGCCGCGACGAGCCGGTCTGAGCCCGGCCTGGCCCTTTCGGGCGCGTCGCGCGCCGCGCTAGCGTTACGGCGGGTCCCGGCCGACGACAGGAGCGCGATGGGCAGCGACGACCTCGCCGGAGTGGATTTCCCGGCCGGCCCGGACGGGCGCCGCAGCACCTCCGCGGCAGGCCGCGCGGTGGTGGCCGACGCGCTGCGCGCGGCCGACCCGGCCCGCGCCGAGCGCGCCGAGCGCGAGGCGAACTGGCGCACCGGGTACCTGACGCACTTCCGCGCGCTGGTCGAGGCCGGGCTGGCCGGGCCGGCCGCCGCGCAGGCCATCGCCGCCGCCGGGCTGGACTCGGCGTACCGGCAGCTGCGCGCGGTGGGCGCCGACGGCACTGAGTCCGGGCTGGACGCGCTGCTCACGGCGCCCGCGCTGCGGACGCTTGCCTTTGTCCCGGTGACCGGCACCGCGCCGGCTCTCGCCGAGCTGGCCGTGCCCTACCGCGGGACGGTGCTGCGCGGCGACGCACTGGGCCGGCAGCTGGCGGCGTGGGTGAGCGCCGGGACGGTCGAGCCGTCGTTCGCGGCCGCGGTGGCGGAGGTCGGGCGGCATCCGGAGTGGCTCCGGCTGGAGGGGCGGACGGTGGCGGTGCTCGGGGCGGGCGCCGAGATGGGGCCGGCGGGCGCGCTGCTGGGGTGGGGGGCGCGGGTGCTGGCCGTCGACCTGCCGCGGGCGGCGATCTGGGAACGGCTGCTGACGGCGGCGCGGGACGGGGCCGGGACGCTGCTGGTGCCGGTGGGCCCGGATGCCCCGGACGCCTCGGGTGCCCCGGACGCCTCGGATGCTGACGGGGGCGCGGGGCTGGCCGGGCGGGCGGGTGCCGACCTGGTCCGCGACGTGGCGTCGATCGCGGACGCGCTGGCCGGCGCCGGGGGCGGGTCGCTGGTGCTGGCCAACTACGCCTACGCGGACGGGGCCGGGCACGTCAAGGTGGCCGCCGCGGTCGACGCGCTGACGCGCCGCGTCCAGGCCGCCCGGCCCGATACCGCGCTGGCCTTCCTGGCCACGCCGACCGACGTGTTCGCCGTGCCCGCCGACGCGGTCGCGCAGGCCGAACGGGCGTACGGGACCCGGTCGGCCGCCGCCCGGCTGGCCGGCGGCTCACTGCACGCGCTGTCCGGCGGCCGGCTGCTGCAGCGCGCCTACCAGCCCGGCGCGGACCCGGGCATCAACGACAGCCTGGTCGCGCAGCAGGGGCCCAACTACGCGCTGGCCAAGCGGCTGCAGCGGTGGCGTGCGACCGTGGCCCGCCGCGACGGCGCCGCCGTGTCGATCAACATCGCCCCGCTGACCCGGACGCGCTCGGTCCTGAAGAACCGCGCGCTGGCGGCGGCGTACGCCGGGGCGCACCGGTTCGGCGTCGAGGTCTTCGAGCCTGAGACGAGCCAGGTCCTGATGGCGGCGCTGCTGGTCTACGACCTGCACGCCGGCGGCGTTGGCGGGGCCGGCGCCGGGGCGGCGGGAGCGGGCGGCGCGGCGGGTGAGAGGCATCCGTGGCAGGACGAGGCGCACGGGGCGGCCCATGCCGGGTTGTGGCGGATGGCGTACGCGCCGCGGAGCGCCCTGAGCCTCGCGGCGGCGCTCGGGTACCTCAGAGCCGGGAAGTAGCGGCCTCAGCCTGAGCAGCTCGTAAAGTTAATTGACTGTCTTGGTCCTTGTCTATAACCTGCGCTCATGACCGAGCAGCCCGCACCGGGTACCCCGCTCAGCGAACCCCGCCCCGCCGCGGCCGAGCCAGGCGAGCCAGGCGAGCCAGGCGGTGAGTACGCCGGGCGGACGGCGTGGAAGTGGCGGGCGGCGCTGGCGCTGGTCGCCGTGGTGGCGGCGGCGTCGCAGGCGTGGGCCATCAACCGCGACCCGCTGGAGGGGTACTACGCCGCCGCGGTGCGCAGCATGTCCCTGAGCTGGCACGCCTTCATCTTCGGCGCCTTTGACCCGGCCGGGACCATCACCCTGGACAAGCTCCCCGGCGCGTTCTGGATCCAGGCCCTGTCGGTGCGGGCGTTCGGCGTGCACACCTGGGCGATCGTCGCGCCGCAGGCTATCGAGGGCGTCCTCGCCGTGCTGGTGCTGTACCAGGCGGTGCGCCGGCTGGCCGGGCCGGCCGCGGGCCTGATCGCCGCGATCGTCCTCGCGGTCAGCCCGGCGACGGTCGCCCTGAACCGGGGCAACATCTCCGACACCCTGATGATCTTGCTGCTGGTCCTGGCCGCGGACGCCGTCTCGGCGGCCATCACGAAGGGCCGCGCGGCCACCGCCGCGGGGCGGCCCCCGACCGGGAGCCAGGGCCGGCTGATCCTGGCCGCCGTCTGGGTCGGGCTGGCTTTCCAGGCCAAGATGATCGAGGCGTGGCTGCTGCTGCCCGCCCTGGGGCTGGCCTACCTGATCGCCGCGCCGGGGCCGGCTCTCCGGCACCTGCGCCAGCTGGCCGTGGCCGCCGTGGTGACCGGGGTCGTGTCGCTGGCCTGGATGGCGGCCGTCTCGCTGGCCCCGGCCGCGCACCGGCCATACGCCGACGGCAGCCACGACAACTCCGTCTTCCAGCAGGTCTTCGTGTACAACGGGTTCGGCCGGCTGGGTGATCAGACGCCGCTGCAGCTGCTGTCGCAGCAGTCCCTGGGCATCAACCTGCGGGGCAGCCTGCCGGGCCAGGGGCCGGCGCCGGACCGGCTGCTGCGGGGCGACCTCGGCCGCGATGCCGGCTGGCTGCTCCCGGCCGCGTTCGTGGTGGCGGGCTGGGGGGCGGTGAGCCGGCGGCGGCAGCCCCGCGGGGATCCGCTGCGGGCCTGCTTCGTGCTGTGGGGCGCCTGGCTGCTGACCTTGACCGTGACGTTCTCGGTGACCACGACGATCAACGTGTACTACACCGCGGCGCTGACCCCGGCCGTGGCGGCGATCCTGGGCGCCGGCGCGGCCGCGGCCTGGGCCAGCCGCCGCTCCGCGAGCGCGAAGGCGCCGAGCCCGGACGCCGCCAGCGCGCAGGCCGCGAGCCTGCGGGCCGTCGGCCTGCGGGTCGGCCTGGCCGTCGTGGCGGCCGGCACGGCCGGCTATGCCGCCTGGCTGCTGTCGACCGGGACCGGGGTGCCCGGCTGGCTGATCCCGGCCGTGCTGGTCGCCGGGGCCGCTGCCGCGGTGGCGGCACTCGCCTGGCGGGGCGCCGGCGACCGGATGCTCGCGGCGGCTCTCGGGACCGCGCTGCTGGCCGGACTGCTGGCCCCGGCCGTGGCCTCACTGGGCATCGTCGCTGACCACCGGGGCTCGTTCGACACGCCCTATGAGTCCGCCTCCGAGGCAGCCGCCATCCGGATGCTGTTCGTCCAGATCCCGGAGCAGGTGAGAGCGCTCATCCCGAACCTGGAGAAGGTCCAGTTCGGCGCGCCCGACCTGCTGGCCGCGCAGAGCTCGGCGCTGGCCTCGGTGTTCATCTACGACAGCGGCCAGGAGGCGCTGCCGCTCGGCGGGTTCACCGGGACGATCCCGACGCCGGCCCTGGCCCGGGTACAGCAGGACGTCCGCGACGGCCAGTTCCATCTCGCCATCCTGTCGGCCACCCGGGCCCGCAGCCCCGTGCTGAGCTGGATCACCACCCACTGCCGCGCGGCGCCGAGCATCGACCCCGCGCTGCGGACCTACTTCTGCCTCCCGCAGAACGCCGGCTGACCCGGGGCCTGACGGACAGCAAGAGCCGCCCGGCCCCGCTCGTGCGAGCGGACGGGGCCGGGCGGCGGCTTGGGGGGGCGAGCGCGGCCGGATGGGCCGGTCGCGGCCTAGCGCGCCCGAGCGCGGCCGGACCCGGTTCCAGCCCCGGACCGGGTCAGATTCCGCACGCGGCGGCGACCGCGCTGGCCGCGGCCTCCCGGGTGCCGGCCGCCGGGATGCCGGCCCGCTCGAAGTCGGTCACGTAGATGTCGGCGGCCGCCGCGGGCGTGCTGGCGGAGTTCAGCGCCGGGAGGTACTGCGACCACTGGTCGTTGAACGTGAGGACCGCCTCGAGCTGCGCCTGGAGGTCGGCGGTCACGTTGCCGGTGACCAGGCCGGCCGGGAGCGGGGTCCAGCCGATCAGGCCGCCTCCGCCGTCCCCCACGGACTCGGGGTTGCCCTTGGACTCCTGGTACATGTTGCCGGCGATGCCGGCCGCCGCGTTGCCGGTGTACCCGTGGCTGGTCAGGAAGCTGACGATGGTCGCGTAGTTCTCGGGCAGCATCCCGGTCGCCGTCGCGGAGCACGTCACGGTCCCGCCGCCGGCGGCGGGCGGGCTGGAGCCGGCGCCTGCGCTGGGGGTGTCCGACGGGCTGGGGGTGGCGCCGACGAGGGGCTGGGCGGCGTCGTTGACCGACGGCGAGCTGGCCCGGGCGGACGCGCGGCGCGCCGTCTTCGTCTTCACGTGCTGGACCCAGTGCGCCTCTTCGCGGCGGGACGCGCCGCCGATGACGTCGGGGGCGGCGGCCCGGGTCGCGGCCACGCTCCCGGCCGCGGCCGACCCGCCCGTGACCAGGGCGCGGACCTGCGGGACGGCGGCCAGCGCGCCGACCACGGCGACCGCCGGGGCGGCCCGGCCCGCGCGGCGGGCGACCTTCTGCACGCCGGTGGGCCGTACATGTCGTCCTGACCTGCGGATCTTGTGTTCCCTGCCGTGCATCGACCCAGACACGAACTTTCCTCACGCCGGTTCCACGCCCAGCTACGCGGCATGCTTCGCCTCTCGCCGGGCCTGACTCGCCCCCAGCCGGGTAGCTTGCCAGGACGCGCCTAACAGTTCAGGTGATTTCGAACAAATACCCCATTTGGGGTAGGCGCCGGTTACCGACAACGGGCACGGATTCGCTTACCGTGACCAGCCAGGACGGTGGAGGGTCTGCCTGGCGGGCGCCTAGAGCACCTTGCGTGGATGAGCACCGTCAACGTAGCCGAGGAACGGCGGGTAGATGCCGTAACCGAGCAACTCCTGCAGGCGCGCCGGCAAGTTGCGGGCGATTTCGCGCGGAACCGCGAGGCAGTGGTTCTCCTGCGGGCGCAGCCAGCCGGCGGCGTACTCCAGGATCACGCCCAGGCGCGGCTCGCCGGTCCGGTTGGCGCCGCCGCCGTGCCACAGGCTGCCCAGGTAGAACAGGGCCGATCCCGGCGAGATGAGGGCGGTCTCGACCGGATCATCCGCCGCCGGCCGGCGGCCCGGCGCCCAGGCGTGGCTGCCGGGGATGAACCGGGTGGCGCCGTTGCGCTCGGTGAACTCATCCAGCGGCCACATGGTGTTGACCACCACCGGCGGGCACGGCTGGGGCAGCGGGTACACCGAGTCGTCGCGGTGCAGCACCTGGGCGGTCTCCCCCGGCCCGATGCGGATGCCGACCGGCGCGCTGAGCTGGTAGTGCGAAAGGACGCGGTCCAGGACGTCGAGCAGCAGCGGGCCGGTGGCGGCCGCGTCGAAGGTCCTGGTCTTGGCGAACAGCGCGTAGATCCGCTGGGTGGCCCGGCCCTCGAAGTCATTGCGCCCGGTCGGGGTGGCCGCCAGCACGCGGCCGAGGTCGGCCCGGGCCGCGGCCACCTCCTCGGGGCTCAGCAGGCCCGCGACGACCACGTACCCGTCCTCGAGCAGCCGCCGGGCGACCTCTTCGCCGCCGGACGAGGCCGGCACAGTGGGCATCACGATCACCGAGCCTAGGCCCGCCCGCCCGGCCCGGAAAGGGCCCGGCCGCACCCCTCAGTCCTTCTCGTGCCGCTCCAGGAACTCGAACACGTCCGCCTCGTCCACGCCGGGGAAGTTCCCGGACGGCAGGGCCAGCAGCACGTGCGAGTGCGCCCGGGCCGACGGCCACGCCCGGCCCGCCCACCGCGCCGACAGCGCCGGGCTCGGCCGCTGGCAGCACTCGCCGTCCGGGCAGGCCGACACGGTCCGGCGGGTCGTCTCCCGGCCGCGGAACCACTGGGAGTCGTCATAGGGGACGCCGAGGGTGATGGCGAAGCCCCGCTCGGGCCCGGTGTCGACCTGGGCCGTGCACCAGTACGTGCCCGAGGGCGTGTCGGAGTACTGGAAGTAGGGGCTGAGCCGGTCGGTGGACGCGAACACCTGGCGCCCCGACCAGAACCGGCACATCCGCTGGCCCTCGATCGCCCCGCCGCCGTCGGAGGGAAACGAGACGCCGTCGTTCTCGTACGCCTTGTAGATCACGCCGCTGGCGTCGTTCTTCACGAAGTGGCAGGCCATGTCCAGGTGGTGGGTGGCCAGGTTGGTGAACCGGTGCGCGGCCATCTCGTACGACACCGCGAACACGTCGCGCAGGTCCTCCACCGACAGGTCCTTGGCCTCCTTGGCCCCGCGCAGGAACCGCGCGGCCGCCGCCTCGGGGACCAGCACGGCGGCGGCGAAGTAGTTGGCCTCGACCCGCTGCCGCAGGAACTCGGCGAAGTCGGCCGGCGCCTCGTGGCCGAGGACGAAGTGCCCGAGGGTCTGCAGCAGCACCGCGCGCGGCGTGTGCATGCCCAGCGATTCCTGGCGCAGGTAGATCCGCCGGTTCCGCAGGTCGGTCACCGACCTGGCCGAACGGGGCACGTCCGGGACGTAGCGCACGGAGAAGCCGTGCCGGTTCACCACCGACAGCAGCATGCCGTGCGACAGCGCCCCGCCGGAGTACCCGACCGTGGCCAGCGCCGCGCCGGCCGCCTGCTCGATCTCGGCGAAGTAGTTGCCGCGGTCGCTCATCATCCCGCGCAGCACCACGTTGGCGGCGCGCGCCTCCTCGGGCGTGGCGGTCGGCTTGGCCCGGTGCCGGCGCAGCTCGGCATGCAGGGCCAGGACGTGCTCGATCACGTCGCTCGGGACGCGCGCGCCGACCCGCAGCGGCGGCAGCCCGAGGTCGGCGTAGGCCGGGTCGCGCTGCGCCTCGCTCAGCGAGATCTCCAGCTGGGCGCGGCGGCTCGGCGGCTGCCGGCGCATCAGCTCGTCGGCCGGCACGGCCAGGGCGTTGGCGAGGGCCTCGATGAGCGAGAGCTTCGGCTCGCGGCGGCCGTTCTCCAGCAGGGACAGCACCGACGGGGCGCGGCCCACCTTCTGGCCGAGCTCGGCCAGGGTCAGCCCGCGGGCGCGGCGCAGGTGCCGCAGCCGCTGGCCGAACACGCTCAAGTCCAGGCTGATTTCCTGCAAGGACTGAGAATCTTCACTGGCGAAGATGTTCATTTCTTCACTCTAGCCAAACTTAGGTCGAACTTCACACAGAAGTTTCTTGGTTTTTTCTCTTTCTCCTGGGCAGTCTGAGGTAACTACCCGGGGACATAGACCACCAGGAGGTTCGAAGTGAACGACGGTCGCCTCGAGGACACGCTCCACGGCAACGGCGCAGCGAACGGCCATGCCGCCGCCAACGGCACCGCGCCCGCGGGCGCAGCCAACATCGACAGCGAGGTCGCGGCACTGTACCGCGAGTGGGCGACAGATCCGCGCTGGGCCGGGATCGATCGCACCTACGGCGCTGCTGATGTCATCCGGCTGCGGGGCTCGGTACAGGAGGAGGCCACGCTGGCCCGGCTCGGCGCCGAGCGGCTGTGGACGCTGCTGAACTCGGGCGGCTACGTGAGCGCGCTCGGCGCGATCACGGGCAACCAGGCGGTGCAGATGGTCAAGGCCGGCCTGCAGGCCATCTACCTGTCCGGCTGGCAGGTCGCGGCGGACGGCAACCTGGCCGGGCAGACCTACCCCGACCAGAGCCTGTACCCGGCCAACTCGGTGCCGCAGGTGGTGCGGCGGATCAACAACGCGCTGCTGCGCGCCGACCAGATCACCTGGGCCGAGTCGCAGAACGAGGGGGCGCCGCACTGGCTGGCCCCGATCGTGGCCGACGCGGAGGCCGGCTTCGGCGGCGTGCTGAACGCGTTCGAGCTGATGAAGGCCATGATCGCGGCCGGCGCGGCCGCGGTGCACTGGGAGGACCAGCTGGCCTCCGAGAAGAAGTGCGGCCACCTCGGCGGCAAGGTGCTGGTGCCGACCGGGCAGCACGTCAAGACGCTGAACGCGGCCCGCCTGGCGGCGGACGTGTGCGGCGTGCCGAGCCTGGTCGTGGCCCGCTGCGACGCGCAGGCGGCCACGCTGATCACCAGCGACGTCGACGAGCGCGACCAGCCGTTCATCACCGGCGACCGGACCGCCGAGGGCTTCTACCGGGTGACCAACGGCATCGAGCCGTGCATCGCCCGCGGCCTGGCCTACGCGCCGTACGCGGAGCTGCTGTGGATGGAGACGTCCACGCCGGATCTGGCCATCGCCCGCCAGTACGCCGAGGCGATCAAGGCCGTGTACCCCGACCAGATGCTGACCTACAACTGCTCGCCGTCGTTCAACTGGCGCGCGCACCTGGACCAGGACACCATCGCCAAGTTCCAGCGGGAGCTCGGCGCGATGGGCTACACGTTCCAGTTCATCACGCTGGCCGGGTTCCACGCCCTCAACCAGTCCATGTTCGACCTGGCCCGCGGCTACGCCGAGAGCGGCATGGCCGCCTACGTCAAGCTGCAGGACGCCGAGTTCGCGGCCGAGCCGCACGGGTACACCGCCACGCGCCACCAGCGCGAGGTCGGCACCGGCTACTTCGACATGGTGACCTCGGCCATCAACCCGGAGTCGGAGACGACCGCGCTGGCCGGGTCGACCGAAAGCGAGCAGTTCGCCGTCGCGCACTGAACGCGGCGAACCGGCGGGGCGCCGCCCCCGGAGAGAGCTCGGGCTGACCGCTTGGGTAATTAGCTCTCCCCCGGGACCCTGGCTCCCGTCGCCGGCCGGCCTGTCCTGTGGCCGGCCGGAGCGCGGCTGCCGAGGGGAACATCGCTCCCGATGTTCCGCCGCCCCTCGGCAGTCGCGCGGCCCGCAGCCGGGATGCGCGAGGGCTCCCTCCTCCGTCTCGCTCCCCGGCCGGGCTCCGTGGTCCCGGAGAGTGCCCAGGCGCCGCTGACTGGCACTCTTCGGGATCACGGTCACCTTCCCGGCCCGGCCCGGGCGGGACCGGCCCCGTTACTGCAGGAGCCCGCCGGCGGACGGGCGGCTGAAGCCGTCCAGGTCATCGAAGCGGTCGCCGCGCCCGCGGCCGCGCCAGCGGGACGGCACGAACAGCGGGATGATCATCATCGCGCCCAGCGCGGCCAGGATCCCGCTGGCCAGCAGCGCGCGGAAGCCCACCTCGGCGGTGTGCGCCGCCGTCAGCGGGATGAGCTGCTCGGCCACCCGGGGGCTGACCGCCAGGTAAGCCGACCAGGCCAGCAGGGCCAGCCCCGGCAGCCCGGCGGCCAGCGGCGAGATGGCCGGCACCGCGATCATGACGCCGAGCAGCACCCCCGCGGCGGCCAGCACGGCCAGGGCCTCCGCGCCCGGCGCGGTGGCCAGGCTCGTGCCGTGCGCGCGGAGCGCGTCGATCCGCCCGGCCCCCCAGCCGGCCCCGGCGTACAGCACCGCCGCCATGACCAAGGCCAGGAAGATCCCGGTCAGGTGTCGCATGACCCAGCCTCCGGCAATCGTCGCACCCCGCCCACACGATAGCCGCCGATTGCGGGCGCACCCCCCCAGGGTTGACCGGCCGCGCCCCGGGCAGGTGAGCCCGGGGGCTGGCGATACCGCTCGAGGAGGCACTGATGACCGGAGCCCGCGACAGCGACTTCTACGCGCTTGAGCTGCTGGTGGACGACAGCGGGCGGGACTT
>DASYBB010000182.1:0-11501 GCA_036501025.1 Streptosporangiaceae bacterium | reverse complement strand
CCCAAGTCGTCGCACCGCGACCGGATCAGCGCGAACGCGCAGGTCTTCGACTTCGCGCTGACCCCCGGCGACATGGCCGAGCTCGACGCGCTGGACCGGACCGGCGGCACCGACCGCGCGCTCGAGAGCAACTGGTGGTAGCGCCGGCGGTCACTCGAACCCGGACGTGTCACCCGCCCCGCGCCGCAGGATCTCGGGCTCGTCCTGGGAGAAGTCGATGACCGTAGTCGGCTCGGTATCGCAGTCGCCGGAGTCGATCACCGCGTCCACGGCCTGGCCGAGCTGGTCGTCGATCTGCCACCCCTGGGTCATGGGCTCGTCCTCGCCGGGCAGCAGCAGCGTGCTCGAGACCAGCGGCTCGCCGAGCTCGGCCAGCAGTGCCTGCGTCACGGTGTGCCGGGGAATCCGCACCCCGACCGTCTTCTTCCCGGGGTGCTGCAGCCGGCGCGGTACCTCCCTGGTCGCGGGCAGGATGAAGGTGTAGCTGCCCGGCGTGGCCGCCCGGATGGCCGGGAACACCGAGTTGGCCACGCGGGCGAACTGGCCCAGCTGGGCAAAGTCCCGGCACACCAGCGTGAGGTGATGCCGGTCATCGAGGCCGCGGATCGCCCTGATCCTCGTCATGCCGTCGGCGTTGCCGAGCTGGCAGCCGAGCGCGTAGCAGGAGTCCGTCGGGTAGGCGATCACGCCGCCCCCGCGGACGATGTCGGCGACCTGGGCAATCCTGCGCGGCTGCGGGTCGGCCGGATGGATGTCGAAGTACCGGGCCATGCCATGAGCTTAGGGTTTTTAGCGCGCGCCGGCCGGTGCCTCCGCACCGCCGTGGCCGATGACCCGGCCCGGGTCACCGGCGCCGCGCCCCGCGACCGGCTGCGCCTGGCCGCCGATGCTGCCGGCCCGCTGATCGAGGCCCCCGCCGGCCATTGACGACCTGGTATCAAGCGCCTAGCATTGTGATATCAGTTTAACGACCCAGCAGTGGCCGGACATGCGCCGTCGGAAAGCAGGTACACGCCATGACTCAGTACAGCGGATGGGTCCCCTACGGCGGCCCGGCCAAGATCGAGCTCGCGGTCGGCCTGCTGGCCGTCGCGGGCGGCCTGGCCTATGCCGGGACGCGGCTGCGCCGGCCAGTCCGGCTCCCCCGGGCCGGCCAGAAGGCCACCGTCTTCCTGCTCGTGGCCTGGGCCACGTCCATCCCCGTCTTCCTTACCCTCGTCAGCATCTACGTCCAGCATTACGTGAACGAGTACCCGGCCCACGGGGCCGCGCCCGCTGATCCCATCACGCCGGTCACCCTGCTGGCGGCCGTCGCGGTGTTCGCCGTCATGCTGACCCGCGGCTCGCCCCGCATCGGGACCCGGCTGGGCAACGCGCTGGTGGCCGCCATGGCCGCGCCGATGGTCTTCGAGCTGCCGTTCGACCTCATCGTCATGGCCCGCACCTACCCGGCGCTGCACCCGGACCCGGCCGGGTTCCGGGTGCTGTTCTTCGCCCCGCTGATCCTGGTCGAGCTCATTACCATGGCCCTGCTGTGCCTCGCGCCCGCCGCCCGGCTGACCAGGGCCACGTTCTACTCCGCGGCCCTGATGCTGGGCGTGTTCGCGATCTGGGCCCTGACCGGCTTCGGCTATCCCTCCGCCCCGGCCCCGACCGCCTTCAACGTGGTGTCGAAGGTGCTGGCCTTCGTGGTCATCCTGACGCTGTTCTTCCCGCGGGAGGCCGCGCACGGCACGCCCGTCCCCGCGGGCGCGGGCGGCGAACTCACCGCGGAGCCCGGTGCGGGGCCCGTCGCGGCCGGGCCGGCGCACCCGGGGCCGGCCATCGTGGTGCGCGCGCTGCACAAGAGCTTCGGCAAGAAGGAGGCGGTGGCCGGGATCGACCTGGAGATCGCGGCCGGGTCCCTGGCCGGCCTGGTCGGGCCGAACGGCGCGGGCAAGACGACCTCGCTGTCGATGATGACCGGCCTGCTGCGGCCCGACGCCGGCCAGATCGTGATCGGCGGGCGGGACGTATGGGCCGATCCCCCGGCCGCCAAGGCCATCATGGGGGTGGTGCCGGCCGAGGTCCGGCTGTTCGAGCGGCTCAGCGGGGAGGAGATGCTGGAGTACGCCGGCCGGCTGCGCGGCCTGCCCGCCCGGCAGGCCCGGTCGCGGGCCGCCGAGCTGCTGGACCTGCTCGACCTGGCCGACGAGGCCAAGCGGCTGGTGGCCGACTACTCGACCGGCATGCGCAAGAAGATCGCGCTCGGCTGCGCCCTGATCCACAACCCGCCGGTGCTGTTCCTGGACGAGCCGCTGGAGGGCGTGGACCCGGTGTCCGCTGACGTGATCCGGCGGCTGCTGACCCGCTACGCCGCCTCCGGCTCGACGGTGCTGTTCTCCAGCCACGTGATGGAGCTGGTCGAGCAGGTCTGTGACCACGTCTCGATCATCGACCAGGGCCAGATCGTGGCCTCCGGCACTACCGCGGAGGTGCGGGGCGACAAGACCCTGCTGCAGGCCTTCATCGACCTGGTCGGCGCGCGGCAGGGAGAGGAGGAGCTGTCATGGCTCGGCTCTTCGTCCAGCTGAAGCTGCGCATCCTGGTCAACGCGCTCCGCTCGTCGGTGCGCGGCAAGACCTCCTTCGTGATCAGCACGACCGTCGCCGTGCTGGTCGCGGCGGGTACCTTCACCGTGCTGGCCCTGCTGCGCGGCCAGGCCGCGCCCGCGGACCTGACCACGGTCATCTTCACCCTGTTCGGGTTCGGCTGGCTGATCCTGCCGCTGCTGGCCTTCGGCCTGGACAGCACCCTGGACCCGGCCACGCTGTCGATGTACCCGCTGCGCACCCGCCCGCTGGCGGTCGGGCTGCTCGCCGCCTCGGCCACCGGCGCCTGGCCGGCGGCCAACGTGATCGGCCTGCTCGGGGTGACCATCGGGCTCGCCCGCGGCGGGCTGGGCGAGCTCGTGGCGGTGGTCGCCGTGCTGCTGCAGGTGCTGTTCAGCATCGTGCTGGCCCGGTTCGTGATCACCGGGCTGGCCGGGGTGCTGCGCTCGCGCCGGGGCAAGGACTTCGCCGTCTTCCTGTTCATCCCGATCGTCGCCTGCTACGAGCTGTTCACTCAGGTCGTGCCGAGGCTGGCCGCCAGCGGTCAGCTGACCGCGGCCAGCTTCGCGGGCGTCGACCCGTGGCTGCGCTGGCTGCCGCCCGGCCTGGCCGCGCACGCGATCTCGGACGCCTCGCACGGGCGGCCGGGCGCGGCCCTGCTGCGGCTGGCTCTGCTGGCGGCCATCATCATCGCGCTGGCCTGGCTGTGGGTCCGGGCCCTGGGCCACGCGCTGGTCAGCCCGGACAGCTCCACCCAGTCCGCGCAGGTGCACACGGGGACGCTGCCGCTGGGCCGGTACGGCCTGCTCGGCGCGGTGACGGCCAAGGTCTGGATCTACCAGCGCCGCGAGCCGATGATGCTGGTCACCTGGGGCATCGTCGCGATCATCATGGTCGCCGCCTCGATCACGGCCCTGATCGGCACGCAGCGGCACGCGGGGGTCCTGCTCCTGGGGGCGGTCCTCGGCGCCGGGTTCCTGGGCGTGTTCAACGCCAATGCGATCGGGGCCACCGGCCCGGCCTTCATCTTCGAGGCGATGGCGCTCAACAGCCGCCGTGCCCTGCGCGATTACCTGACGGGCCAGATCATCGTCCGCGGCGTGATCGGGGCGCCGCTGCTGGCGGCGGTCTCCCTGGGCCTGGCCGCGCTGGCCGGGAACATGTCCTACGGGCTGGTCGGCGTGGCCGTCGACCTGGCCGGGCTCGGCGCGGCGCTCGGCCTGACCAGCATCTTCACGGTCGGGGTGGCCTTCCCGGTGCGACGGCGGATCGGCAGCCCGACGCTGCAGCCGGCCGAGGGCTACACGTCCTACGGAGTCGGCAGCACCTTCGGCAACCTGCTCGGGGTCGCGGCGGCGACCGCCCCGGTGATCATCATCGGCCTGACCACGAGCGCCGCCCCGGCCGCTATCCGGGTGCCGGCCCTGCTGCTGGGCTCGGCCGCCTACGGGCTGGCGCTGGCCTGGGCGGGCGTGCGGATCGCGGCGGGCGAGGCCGAGGCGAAGCTGCCCGAGCTGTGCCAGACCGCCTTCGCCAGCACGCCCTGACGGCCCCGGGCACCGGCCAGCCGCCTGGCCGGTGCCCGGACCGCGGGCGCGCCTCTAATGATCCAGCACGTGTCCGAAATGGGCGAATGCGTTTGTTTTATGACCGCCGGGATAGTCACATACCTGCGCTTTGCGCGGTTTCTCACCGGAGGTAGACACATGAAGCGGAGGATTCCCGAGGCCGCGGCCCAGCCGGCCGAGGCGCAGCGGGCGGTCGACCGGCGTGCCCTGCTCATCCGCGGGGGCGCGGTCGCCGCGGGTGCCGCCGGCGCTGTCGCGGCGGGCGTCGCGGTCGCGGCCCCGGCGGGCGCGGCGGTCTCGGACCCCGTCCTGCAAGGCGAGGTGAACAACGCCGGCACCAACGTCGCCGCCACCGAGATCACGGCCGACAACGACCCGGCGACGCCGACGCCCACGCTGATCCTGACCAACACCGGCGGCGACGCCGGCTCTACCGAGGCGAGTCCCAACCTGCGGCTCACCCCGGCGGCGACGGCCCTGGTCCTCCCGTCCAGCGCCACCGCGGGCGGGGACCTGCTGGCCGGGGGCGACGGCAACCTGTGGTTCACCCACGCCATCCCGAATGTCGGGCCTGTCGCCGCCACGGTGCACACCGACGCCACGGACAACCTGTTCGTGCCACTGGCCGCGCCGAACCGGATCCTGGATACCCGCAGCAGCGCCGGCCGGGCCAGCGTCCTCGACGCGTCCGGCAACCTGAACTCCAGCGGCATGCTGATCGGCGGCAAGACCATCCACGTCAACCTGACCAGCCTGGTCAACTTCGGCGAGGCGGTGACGGCGAACCTCACGGTGACCCAGCCGACGGGGGCCGGGTTCATCACGCTGTGGTCGGGCGCGGTAGCCCGGCCGGGCACCTCAGTGCTCAACTACACGGCAAGCGCGACACTCTCGAACCTGACCGTCACCGGGCTCGCCGAGTTCAGCGCGACCGCGACCGACACCATCGCCATCTTCGCCAACGTGACCACGCACCTCATCCTGGACGTGTCCGGCTTCGCCGTGGCCAACGCCGGGCAGGTCAACCCGAAGTTCCTCGCGTCAGCCATGACGCCGGCCGCACGCGCCCAGCGGGCCAGGCAGGCCGCCACCCGGCCCCGCAAGTTCTGACCCGCGGCCGTGCCCGGCCCCGGTCCCGCTCAGGCCCGGGGCCGGGGCACGGGGACCGCGAGCCGCGGTAACGGCCCGCAGAAATGCACATCCCCGCTTTCTGAGCGCTAATGCGCAACATTCCCGAAAAGGGCTAGCGCCGCGATTATAACGGCCGCATTGCGCGCAGTCGGCATATCCAGCGAAGGCATGCCCAAAGCGTTTCCCTATGTTAGCCTCAGCCAGGTCACTCTGACACCGCTCGCGCCGTCCGGCCTGACCTGACCGAAATGCTCGCGTCCGCTGTGTACGCATGCTGGCAGCAGCGCGGCAACGGTCAATAGTCATCCGGCGGGCAAGCTCGGAAAGACGGCAAAAGAAAGCTAAGGGGGGAATGTGACGATCCCGGACGCAGAAGCATCCCAGCCCCGGAAAGGCCTGGCTGGGAAATGGAGATCGCGCCACTGGGGGTGGCGCGGCCTGATTGTCGCGGCGGCGGGCGTGCCGGTTATCGGGGCGGGCGTCGCTTTCGCCTCGGTGGCCAGCCAGCCGCAGGACACCACTATTCACGGCTGCGTCAGCAACCGGACGAATGTGCTCACCGTGCAGTCCGGCCGGCGATGCCCGCGGGGGACTACGCCGATCAGCTGGAACCAGACCGGGCCCCAGGGCGCCCGCGGGCCGGCGGGACCTCGAGGACTCCAGGGCTCCCCGGGCCCAGCGGGCTCCCCGGGCCCGCCCGGCTCACCGGGGCCGGCCGGCTCGCCCGGGCCGCAGGGATCTCCCGGACCTCAGGGATCTCCCGGGCCGACGGGCTCCCCCGGACCCCAGGGATCCCCCGGACCGCAGGGGTCGCCGGGACCGCAGGGCTCTCCCGGGCCGACGGGACCGGCCGGCGCGGCCGGTGCCAGCGTGCTCACCAGCGCGGGTGCCCCGACCGGAAGCTGCACCACCGGCGACACCGACATCGACCTCGCGTCCGGTGAGGTCTACTCCTGCGTGAGCGGGGCCTGGGTCGACTCGGGCCACTCGATCAAGTGGTCGGCGGGGTCGAGCGTGACCACCGTGGTGACCCAGGTCACCAACGGCAGCACGGCCACGGCGACGTGCCCCACCGGGGACACCGCGCTCGGCGGCGGGGCCAGCGGCAACGGGACCGCAACGCCGGCCCTGGTGTCGTCGTACCCGCTGAACGTCAACGGCGGGAAGCTCCAGACCGGGCAGCAGCCCGTCAGCTGGAAGATCATCTACGCCGGCCCCGTGGGCGCGTCCTTCCAGGCCGATGCCTACGTGATCTGCTCGCCGTAGCCACGGCCGGGCCGCCGTCCTGCCCGGGCGCATGCGCGTCCCGGGCGGGACGGCGGCTCAGGACCGCGAGCGCAACGTGGCCAGCCCGTCGCCGGCCAGGTCACCGTGCACGCCCGTGCGCCCGGTCATGGCCAGCACCAGCGCCACCAGCGGTCCCGACACCTCAGGCCCGGCGCCGTGCGCCCAGTCGGCGTCGGTGGCCCGCAGCCGCAGCCCCGCGATCCGCCGCTTCGCGCCGATCAGCAGGTTGGAGTTCTTCCACCCGTCGGCCACCGCGACCACGGCGCCCTCCGGCACCTGGTGGGTGAGCCCGAGCGGGCGGCGTATGTCCTCGCCGTGAACCACGATCTCTCCCAGCATGGCCAGGACCGGCGCGGGCGGGTGGTTCGTCGTCGCGGTCCGCGCCTGCAGCCGCCGGACCAGCTCATCCGGCCCGGCCGCGGCCAGGTGCCGGGCGGCCCGGTCGGTGAAGGTATCGAACCGGAACCCGGCCAGGGCCATCTCCTTGTAGAAGTTGGCCGGGGTCTGCTCCGCCGCCGCGACGACGTGCCCGGCGGCGTCCTGGACCGACCAGCCGCCGCACCAGGAGGCGGCCGCCCACTGCTGCGGCGTCAGCTCGGCCCAGGTCCGGGCCAGGCCGGCGCGCTCCGCGTGAATGTAGGTCCAGATATCAGCCGTCTTCATGTGGTTCCCCCCCGGTTCGCCTGCGTCACTGCTCGTACTTCTCCGACGAACGAGGCCGGCCCGGATCGACACCCGCCCGGTCCGCTGCGGTCAGTTTCGCGCGCGGCAGCCGCGGGCCGGGGTCACCGGGCGTCGCAGCGTCCCCGCAGGATGGCGGCTCCCTCGCCCTCCAGATCGCCGCAGTACACGGCGCGTCCGGTCATCGCCATGATGAGGGCCAGGGTGGGGCCGGATACCAGTGGCCGCCGGATGTCGGCGGCGTGCACGACAGCCTCGCCCAGCATCGCCAGCACCGGCAGGGGCGGCTTGGTGGTGCTGGTCACGGTCGAGCGGAACCTTTCCAGGGTCTCGGCCGGGGACGCGCCGAGCTGCTCGGCCAGCCGCATGGCCACCTGCTTCTCGAAGTCGAACCGGCAGCGGATCACCCCGGCCAGCCAGCGGACGGAATTCAGGCGCGCGCCCGCGGTGAGGTGCGCGAGCATCTCGCGCACTGTCAGCCCGGCGCACAGCGACGGCGTCGCCCACTGCTCGCCGTCCAGGCTCGCGAGATCGGCGGCCAGCGCCGCCCGCTCGCCGTGGACGAGCGGCCAGCTGCCGCCAGGCGCGGTCACCAGGTTCATGCAGGTCCTCCTTCGGGGCCGTCACGGCATGTCGGAGGATAGACGCCCCGCCCCGGCAGGATCATCGCCCGGGCGCGGGCGGGCCGGCGGCCTCACCGGGTGGTGAAGGCCCCGCCGTTGAGGTGGAAGTTCTGCCCGGTGAGGTGCCGCGCCTCGGCCGAGAGCAGGAAGAGCGCCAGGGCCACCGCGTCCTCGGGCTGGCCCGTGCGGCCGGTCGCGGTCTGCGCGCGCAGCCCGGCCTCGCGCTCCGGGCTCAGGCGCCCGCCGAAGAACTCCGTTCCGGCGATGTAGCCCGGGGAGATGCAGTTGACGCGGATGTCCCGGGGACCCAGGGCACGGGCGAGGCCGACGGCGTACGACGTCACCGCGGCCTTGGCCGGCCCGTAGTAGCCCACCCCGCGCTCGGCGGCGATGGAGCCGAACAGCACCACCGAGCTGCCGGCGGTCATCCGCCCGGCCAGCGCGGTGACGGTAAGGGCGGCCGAGGTGAGGTTGCCGGCGATCGTCTCGCCCAGCAGCGCGGCCTCGGCCTCGAGTGAATCGGGATCGGGCCGGCCGATCGCGGGGTTGCCGCCGGCGCAGTGCGCGAGGCCCTCGACGTCCCCCGCCACGCCGGCGGCCACTGCCTCCGCGCCCGCGGGAGTCGAGCTGTCGCACGCCACGGCGGTGATCGCGCCGCCACTGGCCCGGACGACGTCATCGAGCGGGTCGCGGCGGCGGCCCGCGATCAGGACCTGGCGGCCCTGACCGTGGAGGGCCAGCGCGATGGCGCGGCCGATGCCGGTGCCGCCTCCGGTGACGATGTGCATGACACCTCCGTTAAGGTCTAAACGTGCGTTCGTTTAGACCTTAATATAGGCTGCGGGCATGGGCAACTCCGACCGGGCCGCAGCCGACCGGGCCGCAACCGACCGGGCCGCGGCGATCATGGCCGCGTGGGAGCGCGAGCGGCCGGACCTGGACCCGTCATCGATCGGGATCGTGACGCGGATCTGGCACCTGGCCAGAGTGTTCGGGGCCGAGCGGCGCCGGCTCCTGGCCGAGCTCGGCATCGAGCCGTCGCTGATGGACCTGCTGGGCACGCTCCGCCGCAGCGGGCCGCCCTACGCACTGACCACCCGGGAGCTCGCGGTGCGCGCCGCCGTGACGCCGGCCGCGATCTCGCAGCGCCTGACCCGCGCCGAGCTGAGGGGCTGGGTGGCGCGGGAGCCCGCGGGCGGGCGGAGCGTCCTGGTGCGGCTGACCGAGCCGGGCATCGTGATCGCGGACGCGACCGCGGGAGCGATCTTCGCCCATGATGACGCCCTCCTCGCGACGGTACCCGCCGATCGCCGGGCCGCCCTCGCGGAACTGCTGCGCGGGCTGTGCGTGGACCTGGCGGGCGACGTGCCCCTCACCCACGTGGGCATCGAAGGCGACGACACCGCGGGCTGACGCCGGGAGCGCCCGCAGCAGTTCGCTACGTTAGGCACGCAGCTAGCCTGCGGAGGAGGCGAAGGCGCCGTGCCGGACGAGGACCGGAAACGAGCGGCCCACCGGGCCCTGGTGGATCGCGTCCTGACCGGGCCGGGCCGGGCCGCGGCCGGTCAGCGAGCGCGGGCCTTCGCCAACGACGGCCTCGCCCCGCCGCTGGACGCGCTGATCGGCAAGGTCGCCGCGCGGCCGGCCCAGGTCACCGATGCGGACTTCGCCGCGGCCCAGGCGGCGGGCGTCCCCGAGGATCAGCTGGTCGAGCTGGTGATCTGCGCCGCGGTCGGCCAGTCCGCCCGGCTGTATGACGCGGGACTGGCGGCCCTGGCCGCGGCCGCCGGCCGCGGGGAGGGCGGGTAGGTGCGCCCGGACATCCTCAACCGCGGCTACGGCCCGGGGACCAGGCTGCTGTTCGCGGTCATCCGGCTGTTCTCCGGGCACCCGGTCCCGGATGCCGCGCGGCTGGTCTTCTACCGGCCCGATTTCTACGGCGCCCGGGCCAAGGAGTTCACCCACGCGGCCATGCGCGGGCCGTCCGCCTGGTCGGTGGGCGACCGGGAGCTGATGGCCGCCTACGTGTCCACGGTGAACAACTCCGCGTTCTGCGTCGGCGCGCACACCGCGACCGCGAGCCGGGCGTACCAGGACGGGGCGAAGGTGCGGGCCGTGCTCGCCGACCTGGACTCGGCGCCCGTCGGGGAGCCGCTCCGGGCCACGCTGCGGATGCTCGGCCAGCTGACCGCGGCGGGCACGGTGAGCGCGGCGGCCATGCGGGAGGTGCTGTCCGCCGGCGCCTCGCGGCAGCAGGTCGAGGACGCGCTGGCGGTGTGCGCCGCGTTCAACACGACCGGCCGGCTGGCCGACGCGTTCGGCTTCGAGGTACTCAGCCCCGAGGGCTTCGACGCGGGAGCGAAGTACCTGCTCAAGTGCGGTTACCGCTAGCGCCTCCGGCGCCCGGCGGCGGCCGCCCCGCCCTTGTGCCGCCGTCGGCCGGATATCTGTAGGTTAAGATACTTAACGTGCAGATACCAGCCGGGGACCGGATCGGGCGCGTCCGCGCCGAGTGGGCGCGCGAATGCCCCGGCCTCGACACGTCGCCGCTGGAGATCATCGGCCGGATCTTCCGGGCCGAGCACCTGGCGGACGCGCTGACCAGGACGGCGCTGCGGCGCGAGGGACTCGACCGCGGCGGCTTCGACGTCCTGGCCACCCTGCGCCGCGCCGGGCCGCCATACCGGCTCACCCCGACCAGGCTGTACGAGGAGCTGGTGCTGACCTCGGGCGCGGTGACCCACCGCGTCGACGCCCTGGAGCGCGCCGGGCTGGTCGAGCGCCTGCCCGCCGAGCAGGATCGCCGCAGCACCCTGGTCGGCCTGACCGCCGCCGGCATGGAGGTCGCCGGCCGGGCGATGAGCACGCGGATGGAGCTCGAGGCGGGGCTGATTGCCGCCCTGCCCCCGGCCGACCGCGAGGCTCTGGGCGGGCTGCTGGCCCGGCTGCTGCTCGCCATCGAGACCGAACACCGAAGGGGAGAGGATGGATAGCACCGACATCGTCGTCGTCATCGGCGGCAGCTCGGGCCTGGGGCTGGCCGTGGCCCGCCGGTGCCTGACCGACGGCGCGTCCGTCGTGATCGCCGGACGGTCAGCCGAGCGGCTCGCGGCCGCCCGGGCCGGGCTGGCCGGCGGGGGCCGGCTGCGCGCGGTCACGGCTGACATCGGGGACCGCGGCCAGGTGGCCGCCCTGTTCGAGGAGGCCGGGAGTCTCGTCCGTCACGTGGTCGTGACCGCGGCCGACCTCCCGTACGGCCCGGTTGGGGAGCTGACCGAGGCCGATGTCATGCGGGCCGTCCGGTCCAAGTTCCTCGGGCCTTACTTCACCGTCCAGGAGGCGGCCCCGCGGATGACGGCCGGCGGGAGCATCACGTTCACCTCCGGCATCGCCGCCTACCGGCCCGCCCCGGGCGGCTCGCTCGCTGCCACCGCGAACGGGGGCCTGGAGTCCATGGTCCGCGCGTTCGCGCTGGAACTGGCGCCCATCCGCGTCAACGCGGTCTCCCCCGGCTGGGTGGACACCCCGATCTGGGATGAGCTGGCGACGCCGGCGGCCAAGCAGGCCCGGCTGTCGGAGCTGGCGGCGCGGCTGCCGGCCGGCCGGATCGGGACGCCCGC
>DASYBB010000181.1:0-59794 GCA_036501025.1 Streptosporangiaceae bacterium | reverse complement strand
TCACCCTGGACGGCGAGGACGTGCTGTCGATGAGCGTGGACGCGCGCGCCCGCGCCGGGCTGTTCCTCGCCATGCAGTACCCGGTCGAGGTGCCCGGGGTCACGGTGTCGAACTTCTTGCGCACCGCGGTAACCGCGGTCCGGGGCGAAGCGCCCAAGCTGCGCGACTTCGTCAAGGAACTGCGCTCGACCATGGCGGCGCTGTCCATCGACCCGGCCTTCGCCGAGCGGAACCTGAACGAGGGCTTCTCCGGCGGGGAGAAGAAGCGGCACGAGATCCTCCAGCTCGAGCTGCTCCAGCCGAAGATCGCCATCCTGGACGAGACCGACTCCGGCCTGGACGTCGACGCGCTCAAGATCGTCTCCGAGGGCATCAACCGGTTCCGCCAGGAATCCGGGCACGGGGTCCTGCTGATCACCCACTACAACCGGATCCTGCGCTACGTGAAGCCGGACTTCGTGCACGTCTTCGTGGCCGGCCGCGTGGTCGAAGAGGGCGGCCCGGAGCTGGCCGAACGCCTGGAGAACGAGGGGTACGAGAAGTTCCTGGGAGTCCCGGCATGACCGTCTACCCCGAGCACCTCGACGTCGAGGCCGTTCGGGCTGACTTTCCCGCACTGGCCCGGACGGTCCGCAACGGCAACCCGCTGATCTACCTGGACTCCGGCGCGACCTCGCAGAAGCCGGTCTCGGTGCTCGATGCCGAGCGCACCTTCTACGAGCAGCACAACGGGGCCGCGCACCGCGGGGCCCACCTGCTCAGCGAGGAGGGCACCGAGATCTACGAGGCGGCGCGGGCCAAGGTGGCCGCGTTCCTCGGCGCTGATCCGGGCGAGATCGTCTTCACCAAGAGCGCGACCGAGTCCATCAACCTCGTCGCCTACACGCTTACCTCGTCAGTAGGGCCGGGCGACGAGATCCTCATCACCGAGATGGAGCACCACGCCAACCTGGTGCCGTGGCAGCAGCTGTGCCTGCGCACCGGGGCCACGCTGCGCTGGTTCGGCGTGACGCCCGAGGGCCGGCTCGACCTGAGCAACATCGACGAGCTGATCACCGACCGGACCCGGCTGGTCGCGGTCACGCACCAGTCGAACGTGACGGGCGTGATCCCGCCGGTGACCGAGATCGCGCGGCGCGCGCACGAGCGCGGAGCGCTGGTCGTGGTCGACGGCGCGCAGTCGGCGCCGCACCAGGTGGTCGACGTCGCCGCGCTGGGCGCGGACTTCTACGCGTTCTCGTCCCACAAGATGGTCGGCCCCTCGGGCATCGGCGTGCTGTGGGGGCGCCGCGAGCTGCTGGAGGCCATGCCGCCGTACGTGACGGGCGGGTCGATGATCGAGGTCGTCAAGATGGAGGCCTCGACCTTCCTGCCGCCGCCCGAGCGGTTCGAGGCGGGCGTGCCGCCGGCGGCCCAGGCCGTCGGGCTGGCCGCGGCCTGCGACTACCTCGACGGGCTCGGCATGGCCAATGTCGTCGCGCACGAGGAGGCGCTGACCGCGCACGCGCTGGAGGCCATCACGGCCATCCCCGGCGTCCGCGTGCTCGGCCCGCTGTCCACCGAGGACCGCGGCGGGGCGGTGGCGTTCGAGGTGGACGACATCCACCCGCACGACGTCGGCCAGGTCCTGGACGAGCTCGGGATCGCGGTGCGGACCGGGCACCACTGCGCGTGGCCGCTGCACCGGGCGCTCGGCGTCCAGGCCAGCACCCGGGCCAGCTTCTACCTGTACAACACCCACGACGAGGTGGACACGCTGGCGGACGGGATCCGGCAGACGCAGAAGTTCTTCGGCACAGCCTGATTGGCGGGGTACGGCATGATTTCGGGGATGGGGGTGTTGAAGCCCAAGTGACGGATCTTCAGTCGATGTACCAGGAGATAATCCTGGACCACTACCGGCACCCGCACCACAAGGGACTGCGGGACCCCTTCGACGCGGAGGTGTCCCACGTCAACCCGACCTGCGGTGACGAGGTGACGCTGCGGGTGGGCCTGACCCGGGACGCCGCGGGCGATCCCGCGGTCGCCGACGTGTCGTATGAGTCCCTGGGCTGCTCGATCAGCCAGGCCAGCACGTCCGTGCTGGCCGACATGGTGATCGGCAAGACGGTCGCCGAGGCGATGGACATCAATGCGGAGTTCGTCCGGCTGATGCAGTCCCGCGGCGAGATCGAGCCGGACGAGGATGTGCTGGGTGACGCGGTAGCGTTCGAGGGCGTGGCCAAGTACCCGGCCCGGATCAAGTGCGCGCTGCTCGGCTGGATGGCGTGGAAAGACGCGACGGCCCAGGCCCTGGCCCGTGACGGCGCCCTGGAAGGCGAGAAATGACTGAGACCGGTACCGGCGTAGCCCCGGAGATGGAAGACCTGCTCGAGGCGCTGCGCGACGTGGTGGACCCCGAGCTGGGCGTGAACGTCGTTGACCTGGGGCTCATCTACGGCGTGTCGCTGGAGGAGGACAAGACCCTCACCATCGACATGACGCTGACCAGCGCGGCCTGCCCGCTGACCGACGTCATCGAGGACCAGACCCGCGATGCCCTGGAGGGGCTGGTCAGCGACTTCCGGATCAACTGGGTCTGGATGCCGCCGTGGGGCCCGGACAAGATCACCGACGACGGCCGCGAGCAGCTCCGGGCGCTCGGCTTCAACGTCTAGGGCTGTCGCGCGCCGTCTCGCGGCGGCACGGGGTTCCGGCGGATGGGCCGCCGGGCTCGGGCGGTTTGCGGCCGGGCTCCGGCGGATGGGGCTCCGGGCTCCGGCGGCTAGTCCAGGCCGGTCTTGCCGGGGGTCCAGAACGGCTTGGCCCGGATGGCCCGGCGCGGCCAGCCGCGCTCGCGGACCAGGTGCTGGCCGATGGCCTGGACGGTGCGGGCCTCGCCGGCCAGGTAGGCCGACCCCGGCTCGGCGGGCAGGTCGAGCTCCCGGACCGCCGCCACCAGGCCGGCCGAGGACGCGGCGGGCGCCCCGCCCCGGTAGTGCCAGCTCACCTCGTCCGGGAGCGGCAGCCGGCTGGCCGGCCCGTCTACCTCGAGGACCGCGCGGTAGGGCACCGCGCCGAGCGCCCGGAGCATCGGGCCGAACGCCACCGCGGCGGTCTCCTCGCCGGCGAACAGGTGATGCGCCGCCGGCCGCAGCACCATGGCCCCCTCGGGCGGGCTGAACAGCACCTCGTCGCCGGCCTGCACCGACCGGGCCCAGCGCGCCCCGGGGCCGTCCCCGTGGTCCAGGACGCACAGCTGCAGCAGCGCGCCGTCGTAGTCCCACACGGAGTAGGTGCGCCGCAGCCCGTCGAGCCAGCTGGCCGGCGCGGCGATGTTGCCGACGCAGACCCGGACCTGCTGGCCGGGGCTCCAGGGCAGCTCCGGCACTTCCAGAGTGATCCGGCGCATCCGGGCCGCCACCGGCCGGACGTCCGTGACCTGCCCGGTCCGGAAGAACTGCCCGATGAGCCGCCGGCCGATCCGGTGGCCCGCAGTTGCTCCCATGATGTCCCCGTCCCGTCCCGCACATCCCCGGCACCGCTGTCCCCGGCGTGCCGCTCGAAGAGATATATCTTGAGTTTGGCATGCCGCCGGGCGCCTTGTCAGGGGATTGGGCTACGTCGGGCGAACCGCGCCGGCTAGGCTCATGAGACCATGACTGGCGTGCTGCTCCTTCGCGGCCGCGGCGAGGCCCGGTAACTAACCGGTCGGCTCCTCGTCGCGGGTCGTAGTACTGCGCCGACCGACTCTTCCCGGCCCGGTTACGACAGTCATAGGAGCCTCGAGTGAGCACCCCCAGTCATGCGCACGGCAATAACCGGCAGTGCCCGTCGGGCATGCCCTTCCATCGCTACCGGCCGTTCCCGGCCGTCGACCTGCCCGACCGGCAGTGGCCCTCGGCCGCCATCACCACGGCGCCGCGCTGGCTGTCCACCGACCTGCGGGACGGCAACCAGGCGCTGATCGACCCGATGAACAACGAGCGCAAGCAGGCCATGTTCGCGCTGCTGGTCAAGATGGGCTACAAGGAGATCGAGGTCGGCTTCCCGGCCGCCAGCCAGACGGACTTCGACTTCATCCGCGGCCTCATCGAGGGCGGCCACGTCCCGCCGGACGTGCGCATCTCCGTCCTGACCCAGGCCCGCGAGGAGCTCATCGACCGCACGGTGCAGTCGCTGGTCGGGGCCAGGCTGGCCACCGTCCACATGTACAACGCGGCCGCGCCCATCTTCCGCGACGTCGTCTTCGGCTGGCCCGGCGACGGGCGCGAGCAGTGCAAGGCGGTCGCGGTCGACGGCACCCGCGCCGTGATGAAGTTCGCCGAGACCTACCTGCCGGGCGCGGACTTCGGCTACGAGTACTCGCCCGAGATCTTCATGGACACCGAGCTGGACTTCAGCCTGGAGATCTGCGAGGCGGTGATGGACGTCTGGCAGCCCGGCCCGGACCGGGAGATCGTGCTCAACCTGCCGTGCACGGTCGAGCGCTCCACCCCGAACGTGTACGCCGACCAGATCGAGTGGATGAGCCGCAACCTGACCCGGCGCGAGCACGTGGCGCTGTCGGTGCACACTCACAATGACCGGGGCACGGCCACGGCCGACGCCGAGCTGGCCGTGCTGGCCGGGGCGCAGCGGGTCGAGGGCTGCCTGTTCGGCAACGGCGAGCGGTCGGGCAACGTGGACCTGGTCACCCTCGGCCTGAACCTGTACAGCCAGGGCATCGACCCCATGATCGACTTCAGCGACATCGACGAGATCCGGCGCACGGCGGAGTACTGCAACCGGATCGGGGTGCACGAGCGGCATCCCTACGCCGGCGACCTGGTCTACACCTCGTTCTCCGGCTCGCACCAGGACGCCATCAAGAAGGGCTTCGACCGGCTGGACCAGGTGGCCGAGCAGGCCGGCCGCCCGGTCGGCGAGCTGCCCTGGGCGATGCCCTACCTGCCCATCGACCCCAAGGACGTCGGAAGGTCCTACGAGGCGGTCATCCGGGTCAACTCGCAGTCCGGCAAGGGCGGCGTGGCCTACATCATGAAGTCCGACCATCACCTGGACCTGCCGCGCCGGCTCCAGATCGAGTTCAGCCACGTGATCCAGCGGCACACCGACGACGAGGGCGGCGAGGTCGACGCCGCGACGATGTGGCGCCTGTTCGCGGCCGAGTACCTGGAGGACGGCCCGTACGAGCTGGTCAGCTTCAGCTCCGAGACCAGCGACGCCGGTGACAGGATCACGGCCGTGGTGCGCGCGTTCGGGGTCGAGCACACGGTCACCGGCACCGGCAACGGCCCCATCGCGGCCTTCTGCGAGGCGGTATCGCCGATCGACCTGGGCCTGGGCGGCGTCAGCGTGCGCGTCCTGGACTACGCCGAGCACGCGCTCACCGCCGGCCGCGACGCCGAGGCCGCGGCCTACCTCGAGATCCAGGTCGGGGACCGGGTGTTCTGGGGCGTCGGCATCAGCGAGTCGATCGTGGCCGCCTCCCTCCGCGGCGTCATCAGCGCGATGACCCGCGCCGCCCGCCTCCAGGCCGGCTAGCGCCCGGCCGGCCGGCCCGAGGCCGGCGGGCTCCCGGTCGCCGGGCTTGAGGTCGGCTGCCTCCAGGCCGGCGGGCTCCCGGTCGGCTGCCTCCAGGCCGGCGGGCTCCCGGTCGGCTGGCTCCAGGCCGGGGGCTTGAGGCCGGCTGGCTCCAGGCCGGCGGGCTCCAGGCCGGGGGGCTTGAGGCCGGCTGGCTCCAGGCGAACCGACCAGCCCGGCTAGCTTTCACTGGCCGGGGCTGGTCTTCTCGCGGGCCGGCCGGGTAGGCGCTTGACCCGGGGGTGTCACCGCAGCCGGCCGTCGCGAGCCTCCTCGATGATCACTGCTCAGGTCGGCCGAGGCAGGCTCAGGGATGCTGGCGTGACGTTTGTGATTGACGGGTCGAGGCGCGGGGCCAGGGTCGCGTCGGCAGGCGCTTCGATCGGGGGGACTGTCATGATCCCGCAGGACTTGTGCTGCCAGGGTGTGCCAAATCCTTCGGGATCATGACGAACCCTCTCGGGGCCGGTCGCCGGCCTCCAGTGCCGCACCTCTCCAGCCACACCGGCCATCCCCGTCACGCCCGCACCCTGGCCAGGAGTCGTCCCTCGGGGTGCCTGCCGCGGACGCCATGATCGTGACCGATTTGCCGGCAAACCAGCGGAAGATCGGTCACGATCATGACGACAGGGCGCTGCGCGGGTGGGCGGGTAGCCGTTGCGGCCGGGCTGCCGCGCGTCGTGGGAGCGGTCTGGCCGGGCGCCCGGCGGGTGCGGTCAGCTGGCCGGGCGCCTTGGCTGAGCGGGGTCAGCTGGCTGGGCGCTTTGGCTGAGCGGTCAGCTGGCCGGGCTCTTTGGCTGCGCGCGGGGTCAGCTGGCCGGGCGCTTGGGCTGAGCGCGGGTCAGCTGGCCGGGCGGCGGGGAGCGGGGAGCTCGACCCGGGGGAGGTCGCGCTGGTAGAACGGGGCGGCCGCGGCGGCGACCCAGTGGTCGATGATGTCTGGCTCGCCCTCGCCGGGGAACGTCACGTCAACGGGCCAGGCGGTCATGCCCGGCACGGCGGCCACCGCGCCCTGAACCCCGGCGATGACCGCGTCCCGGACGGCGGCGTCGGCCGGATCATCTAGCCGGACCGAGATGATCATGCCCGCGCCGGCCTGGCCGGCCCCAGGCTGAGCGGCGGCGGGCTGGTCGGCCTCGGACTGGGCGGCTGCGGGCTGGCCAGGGGCGGCGTGGGCTGCCAGGCCCTGGCCGGCCCCGGGCTCGGCGGTAGCCGGGCGGGGGGTGGCGTGCACGGTCAGCCAGGCGGTGGCGGCCTCGCGGGCGGCGGTGATCGGGCGCAGGCTGGCCGCGATGGCCGCGAGCAGCGCGGGCTGGATGGCGGGCGGCGGGCCGACACTGACGCGGCAGCCGCCGACGGTCGCGTGCTCGGCGGCGATCTCGCCGACGCCGGCGGGCGAGACGGGGATGCTGCGCGGCGAGCCGGGGTTCAGCGCGATGCCGAGGTCGGGCGGCAGCCGGCGGGCCAGGTCGGCGGCCCGCACCACGACGTGCGGGATGACCGGCGTCCGGCGGCCCTCCGGGGGGTCGGGGATGGCGCGCTGCAGGCGCGGGGCGGAGGTGTAGGCCGGGATGAACACGTCACCCAGGTAGCGGACCGTGGGCAGCTGCACGGCGGACCCGTCCGTCACCGGGGCGCCGTCGTCGGGCAGCGGCACCCACAGCCAGCCGAGGCGCAGCGCACCCAGCAGGTCGTCCAGCCGGGCCGGATCGGCTGCCGCTAACTCGAAGGCACGCTCTACGGTGTCATCGTGGCGGGCGGCAGCGGCGGCGCGCTTGGTGGTCGGGAGCCTGGCGGCGGGCAACCTCATACTACGGATCGTAGACACTGGAGAGCGGTGGGTAATGGCAAATGAGCTACACGCGGTCAGTCCGCGCTGGCTCGATGTCGCGCCGGACCGCCTGCCGGGCTGGCTCGCCTCGTTCGAGCGGCGGCACGGCGGGCCGGCCGGGGCTGGCGAGCCGCCGCCGCGCGCCCCGGACTGCGTCACCTTCCGCGCCGCGGACGGCGCGGTGGCGGAGTGCCATCCGCCGTTCCCGCCGCTGCCGCCGGGTGCCCTCAGCCCGGCCGAGATAGCGGCGCACGCCCTGGCCGGCCGGCTGGTCGGCGTCCTGCTGGTCCGGCTGGGCGGCTACGCGGCCGGGGTGTTCGGCCCGGGCCAGGCCCTGCTCGCCTCGAAGGTCGGCAGCCGGCTGGTGCACGGGCGGTCGGCCGCGGGCGGGCAGTCCCAGCAGCGCTTCGCCCGGCGCCGGGAGAAGCAGTCCCGGGAGGCGCTGGGCGCGGCGGCCAGCACGGCCGCGGCGGTGTTCGCCCCGTGGCAGGGCCGGCTCGACGCTGTCGTGCTCGGCGGTGACCGGCGCGCGGTCGCCGGGCTGGCGGACGACCCGCGGCTGCGGCCCTACTTCAGCCTTGCCGTCGACCGGTTCCTGACTGTCCCCGACCCGCGGCTGGCCGTGCTGAAGAGCACGCCGCGGCAGTTCTGCGCCATCCGGATCCGGCTGACCGAGCCCGGCGGGGCCGAGCCCGATGCGGGCGGCCGCGGCTGAGGCGTTTCGGGCGGGCGGGCGGGCACGCGGCGCGGCGGCCGCGGCTAAACCGTTTTGGACGGGCGGGGCGCACTGGGTAGCCTGATGGCATGCAGCCGCTGCTGAGGTGATGACGCCCGCGTCTACGACGCTGCCCGCCTAGCGAA
Organism: Streptosporangiaceae bacterium; assembly: GCA_036501025.1. GTDB lineage: Bacteria > Actinomycetota > Actinomycetes > Streptosporangiales > Streptosporangiaceae > DASUBV01. Next base: position 51,534 of record DASYBB010000181.1, on the reverse strand, counting down.
GCCCCAGCCTGCTCAGCGCCGCCCCGAAGGCGGGCCGCTGCATTCCTAACGGAGTAACTCCCATGATCTCGGCCCACGAGCTTGAGCTGCGCGCGGGCGCGCGCCTGCTGCTGGACTCGGTTTCTTTCCAGGTCGCCCCGGGCGACAAGATCGGCCTCGTGGGCCGCAACGGCGCCGGCAAGACGACGCTGGCCCGCGTGCTGGCCAGCGAGGGCGTCCCGGCGGCCGGTTCGGTGCGGATCGGCGGCACGGTCGGGTACCTGCCGCAGGACACCCGCGTCGGCGACCTGGACGCGCTGGCCGTCGACCGGATCCTGTCCGCCCGCGGCCTGGACGCGCTGCTGACCGGCCTGCGCCAGGCGGAGGCGGAGATGGCCAGCGAGGATCCCCGCCGCCGCGACGCCGCCGTGCGGCGCTACGGCAACCTGGAGGAGCGCCTGTCCGTGCTCGGCGGCTACGCCGCCGAGTCGGAGGCCGCCTCGCTGTCGGCTAGCCTGGGCCTGCCCCAGAAGGTGCTGCGGCAGCCGCTGCGCACGCTGTCGGGCGGCCAGCGGCGCCGGGTGGAGCTGGCCCGGATCCTGTTCGGCGGCTCCGACACCCTGCTGCTCGACGAGCCGACCAACCACCTGGACGCCGACTCGGTGGCCTGGCTCCGGGATCACCTGCGGTCCTTCCGCGGCGGCCTGGTGGTCATCAGCCACGACACCGCCCTGCTGGACAGCGTCGTCAACAAGGTGTTCCACCTGGACGCCGACCGGTCCACGCTGGACATCTACAACCTCGGCTGGAAGGCCTACCTCGACCAGCGCGAGACTGACGCCCGGCGGCGGCGCCGGGAGCGGGTCAACGCCGAGCGGCAGGCCACGGCGCTGCAGTCCCAGGCCGACAAGATGCGGGCCAAGGCGACCAAGGCCAAGGCGGCCCAGGGCATGGCCAAGAGGGCCGAGAAGCTGCTCGCGGGCGTCAGCGCCGACCGCGCGGCGGACCGGGTCGCCCGGCTGCGCTTCCCCGTCCCGGCGCACTGCGGCCGGACGCCGCTGACCGCGCGGGGGCTGACCAAGTCCTACGGGTCGCTGGAGGTCTTCGCCGGGGTGGACATGGCGGTGGACCGGGGATCGCGGGTGGTCGTGCTCGGGCTGAACGGCGCCGGCAAGACCACGCTGCTGCGGCTGCTGGGCGGAGTCGAGGATGCTGATGCGGGCGAGGTCCTGCCCGGACATGGGCTGCGGCTCGGATATTACGCCCAAGAGCACGAGACATTGGATAACGAGCGGACCGTGCTTGAGAACATGCGATCCGCCGCCCCCGACTTGACCGAGTCGGATCAGCGCGGGATCCTCGGCTCCTTCCTTTTCTCGGGTGATGACGTGGCCAAACCCGTGGGAGTCCTGTCGGGCGGCGAGAAGACCAGACTGGCCCTCGCGCTGCTGGTCGTGTCCGGGGCAAACGTTTTGCTACTGGATGAGCCGACCAACAACCTCGATCCCGGCAGCCGGGCTGAGATCCTCGGCGCCCTGCGCCGTTATCAGGGCGCGATTGTCCTGGTCACCCACGATGAGGGCGCGGTCGAGGCCCTCGCCCCCGAGCGCGTCGTGCTGCTCCCGGATGGCGTCGAGGACGCCTGGAGCTCGGAACTGGTCGACCTGGTCGCCCTGGCGTGACACTGGCCTGAGAAAGGCTACTTCGTCGCGTAGATGTGGAAAGAAGAGATCTTTTGGTCTCGTGTGGGTAGCCGATCGGTGGCTGATGCGTGATCATGGCGGAGATACGGTAACGCTGGGGCCACTTCAGTACACCGGGAGGACTGCGTGACGGAGACGCTAAAGAAAGGCACCAGAGTTACTGGGGCCGACCGGGCCAAGCTGGCCTCGGACCTTAAGAAGCGATACAACTCCGGCGAGAGCATCCGTTCGCTGGCCGCTTCCACCGGGCGGTCTTATGGGTTCATTCACCGAATCCTGTCCGAGAACGGGGTGGCCCTGCGCGGCCGCGGCGGCGCGACGCGCGGCAAGGCCAAGGTCAAGGCCGCGCGCTGATAAGGTCGGCCGCGGTCAGGCGCCCGGGCGCCCCCTGACGGCGGAAGGCCTGGAGTTGTGAGCACTCCCACCACGGCGGAGCTGGCGGCTCGCGGGCTGCAGCTGGAGATCGACGACGCGGTGGCCACCGTGACGCTCAGTCGTCCTGAGCGGCGCAATGCGATGACCCCGGGAATGTGGCAGGGTCTGGCGATGCTGGGCGCCAGCCTGCCCGCCCGGGTCCGCGTCGTGGTGGTCCGGGGCGCCGGGCCGTCCTTCTCGTCCGGGATCGACCTGCGGATGTTCTCGGCCGGCGGGGTCCCCGGGGAGGAGCCGGTGCCCGGCGCGGCCGAGCCGGGCTTCGAGGACTGGATCGCCGGCCTGCAGGCCGGCTTCACCTGGCTGCGGGACCCGGCCATCGTGTCGGTGGCCGCCGTCCGGGGTCATGCCATCGGCGCGGGCTGCCAGCTCGCGCTGGCCTGCGACCTGCGGGTGCTGGCCGATGACGCGACGCTGTGCATCAAGGAGCCGGCCCTCGGCCTGGTGCCCGACCTCACCGGGACCAAGCCGCTGGTCGAGATCGTCGGCCTGCCGCGCGCGATCGAGCTGTGCCTGACCGCCCGGACGGTCAGCGCGGCCGAGGCCGGCGCGCTGCGGCTGGCCGAGCTGGTCGTGCCCGCGGCCGAGCTCGACGGGGCCGTGGCCGACCTGGTCGCGGCGCTGCTTGCCACCGACGCCGCGGCGGCCCGCGCGACCAAGGCGCTGCTCGTCCAGGCGCCCGGCAACAGCTTCGCGGAACAGGCCGCGGCCGAGCGCGCGGCCCAGGCCGCGCTGATGCGGTCTCGGCTCCCGGGCCCGCGCCCGGACCCGGGCGCGGCCCCGGGAGCCGGATCCGGGCGCGGGCCCGGAGCCGGGGCCGGGTTCGCTGTGAGCTAACCCGGGAAGCTCGGTGCCCGGCCGCCGGTTCAGGGAGGTATGTCGATGAGCAGCTGGCACGCCATGCGGTCGTACACGCGCGACCGCTCCATCACCAGCCAGCGGCTCAAGCCGGGCAGCGTGCGCCGGATCGCCTCCTACGCCCGGCCCTACCGCGGGTCGCTGGCCCTGTTCCTGGCCGCGACCGTGGTCGACGCCGTCCTGATCGTGGCCGTGCCGCTGCTGCTGAAGGTCATCATCGACGACGGCATCCTGAAGAAGGACACCGCGCTGGTTATCGGCCTGGCCGGGCTGGCCGCCGGGCTGGCCGTATTCGATGCCCTGCTGAGCCTGACCGAGCGCTGGCTGTCCTCGCGGATCGGCGAGGGCCTCATCTTCGACCTGCGCTCGCAGGTGTTCGCGCACGTGCAGCGGCAGCCGATCGCGTTCTTCACCCGGACCCAGACCGGATCGCTGGTCAGCCGCCTCAACAGCGACGTGATCGGGGCCCAGCAGGCGCTGACCTCGACCCTGTCGGCGGTGGTGTCCAACTCGGTGTCGCTGGTCCTGGTCCTGGTGGCCATGTTCCTGCTGTCCTGGCCGGTCACGCTCATCGCGCTGGTGCTGGCCCCGCTGTTCATCATCCCCGCGCGGCTGGTGGGCCGCCGCCTGCAGCGGCTGACCCGCGAGTCCATGCAGCTGGACGCCCAGATGGGCTCCACCATGACCGAGCGCTTCAACGTGGCCGGCGCGATGCTGGCCAAGCTGTTCGGCCGCCCCGGCGAGGAGGCCGAGGTGTTCGCCGGCCGGGCCGCGCGGGTCCGCGACATCGGCGTCCTGACGGCCGTGTTCGGCAGCTCCCTGTTCGTCGCGCTCAGCCTGCTGGCCTCGCTGGCCACCGCGGCCGTGTACGGGGTCGGCGGCAGCCTGGTCATCAACGGCTCCATCCAGCTCGGCACCCTGGTCGCCCTGACCCTGCTGCTGAGCCGGATGTACGGGCCGATCACGGCCCTGTCCAACGTCCAGGTCGACGTCATGACGGCGCTGGTCAGCTTCGACCGGGTGTTCGAGGTCCTGGACCTGAAGCCGCTCATCGCGGACCGGCCCGGCGCGCAGCCCCTGCGGCTGGACGGCCCGGCCGATATCGAGTTCGACCGCGTGTCCTTCCGGTACCCGACGGCCAGCGAGGTGTCCCTGGCCTCGCTGGAGTCGATCGCGCTCAAGGTCCCCGAGCGGAGCGACGCGGGCACCGACGTCCTGCACGACCTGACCTTCACCGCCCCGGCCGGGCAGCTCACGGCGCTGGTCGGGCCGTCGGGCGCGGGCAAGACGACGATCAGCAACCTGGTGGCCCGGCTGTATGACCCCGGCTCCGGCGCGATCCGGGCCGGCGGCCGCGACCTGCGGGATGTCACCCAGGAGTCGCTGCACGCCGCGGTCGGGGTGGTCACCCAGGACGCGCACATGTGGCATGACACCATCCGGGCCAACCTGGAGTACGCGCGGCCCGAGGCGACCGAGGACGAGCTGGTGGCGGCGTGCCGGGCGGCGCAGATCTGGGACCTGGTCTCGGTGCTGCCCGACGGGCTGGACACGATCGTGGGCGATCGCGGCTACCGGCTGTCGGGCGGCGAGAAGCAGCGGGTGGCCCTGGCCCGGCTGCTGCTCAAGGCCCCGTCGGTGGTGGTGCTCGACGAGGCCACCGCCCACCTGGACTCCGAGTCGGAGGCGGCCGTGCAGCGTGCCCTGCGGGCGGCGCTGGCCGGCCGGACGTCGCTGGTCATCGCCCACCGGCTGTCCACCATCCGCGAGGCCGACCAGATCCTGGTCATCGACGGCGGCACGGTCCGCGAGCGCGGCCGCCACGACGAGCTGCTGGCCGCCGACGGCCTCTACGCCGAGCTGTACCGGACCCAGTTCGCCCGGCAGGAGCCCGCCGCGGCGGCCTCGTAGCCCCGGCGGGCCAATAGGCTTACCGGTCATGAGGATGCTCGTCACCGGCGGCGCCGGGTTCATCGGGGCCAATTTCGTGCACTACACGCTGGCCCGTCACCCGGAGTGCCGGATCCGGGTGCTGGATGCCCTGACCTACGCCGGGCACCGGGAGAGCCTGCCCGCCGACGGCTCGGTCGACTTCGTGCACGGGGACATCTGCGACGTCCCGCTGGTCGACAAGCTGGCCGCCGAGGCTGACGTGGTGGTCCACTTCGCGGCCGAGTCGCACGTCGACAACTCGCTGCACGACCCGGCGCCCTTCATCTCGACGAACATCGTCGGGACTTTCACCATCCTGGAGGCGGTCCGGCGGCACGGGAAGCGGCTGCACCACATCTCCACCGACGAGGTCTTCGGCGACCTGCCCCTGGACGCCGGGCAGAAGTTCACCGAGGAGACCCGGTACGACCCGTCCAGCCCGTACTCGGCGGCCAAGGCCAGCTCCGACCTGCTGGTGCGGGCCTGGGCGCGGTCCTACGGGGTGGCCGCCACGCTGTCCAACTGCGCGAACAACTACGGCCCCTACCAGCACGTCGAGAAGTTCGTGCCGCGGCAGATCACCAACGTCCTCACCGGCCAGCGGCCCAAGCTCTACGGGGCCGGGGCCAACGTCCGCGAGTGGACGCACGTCGACGACCACAATGCCGCGGTCCACGCCATCCTCGCGGGCGGCACGCCCGGCCAGACATACCTGATCGGGACCGGCGACGAGCGCAGCAACGCGCAGATCATGGCCGTGGTGCTGGAGCTGATGGGCCAGCCCGCGGACGCGTTCGACCACGTGCCCGACCGGCCCGGCCACGACCTGCGCTACGCCAACGACTCGACCAAGCTCCGGACCGAGCTGGGCTGGTCGCCGCAGTACGGCGACTTCCGCGCGGGCCTGGCCGCCACGATCGCCTGGTACCGGGATAACGAGTGGTGGTGGCGCCCGCAGAAGGAGGCCACCGAGGCCCGCTACCAGCTGCTCGGCCGCTAGCCGGCTCTTCATGCGCGCGCATGCCCGCCGGGCCGGCTGGTCTCGGGGGCGTCAGCGCCAGAATCGGGTGAGCCGCCCGGCCAGGGTCCGGCCCTGGTCGTAACCAGCCCGGGCGGCGGGCGGACGCGTCGACGGGTCCATCATGCTGGCACCGAACGCGCTGCGTGAGCTCTCATCCGGGAAGATCGTCTCGACGCTGCTGCCAGCGGCGCGCAGCTCGTCGACCTGCGCGGCGAGCTGCATGCCCCACTCGGGCGGATGCCGTGACCGGCCGCCGAACGGCGACAGGACCAGCACCCGCCCGTATCCGGCGGCCAGGTCGGCATTCTCGTTGCGCCGGTAGCCGCCGTCGATGTACCGGTCGCCGCCGATTCGGCAGGGAGGGACACCGAAGCCGCTGGAGGTACTGGCGGCGACGGCGTCCGCCAGGTCGACCCCGCTGTGGCGGTCGAACACGACCGGCTCCCCGGTCCGGGCATCGACCGCCGTGATGAGCACCGCCCGTTCCGGCCAGCGCTGACTGGGCAGCCGGGCGGCGACGGTAGCGCGCCACCGGGCCGGCCCGGAGCCGTCCGACGCCGCGTCCAGCTCGAGCGCCGCCGCGCCCATCCGGCGGCGCATGTCGGCCGCGTCCTGCGCGGCGGCGATGATCCGGCTCGTTCTCTCCATGTGGTCGGCCACCGGCGCCATGGGAGGGTCGCTGCCCCCGGATCCGGCCGGATCAGCCCGCTGCCGGGGCGGGGCGGTCAGGATGGCGGCCAGCAGCCCGGCCGGGGACGCGCTCGTGATCTGGGCCGCGGCCGTCGATCCGGCCGACGTCCCGACGATCAGGTCAGCCTCGGTCACGTCCAGGCCGGCGTCCAGCAGGCCGGCGATGACGCCGATCTCCCAGGCATTGCCGGCCGACCCGCCGCCGTGGAGGACCAGCGCTCGCCCGCCCGCGGCCGAGGAGGAGCGCGGAGCTGGAGCAGGGGTTGAGGAAGGTGTCGTGCTCATGGGAGCCGCCTTTCGCGAATGGCCTGGCGGGCGCTCCCGGCCGCGGCTACCTCAGTCGCGGGATCGTGGACGGCGGGGGAGCACCCACTGCGGATACTGCGTTCACGGGGCTCACCTCCTGCCGCTGGATCACGATCACCGGAACGATCGCACATCGGCGACGCGGTGCGCAACCGGGATCAGGCCGGCTCCCGTGCCGCCGCGAACGCGCCGCACCGCCCGGCCCGCTCGCCGCACCGCCCGGCCCGGCCCGCAGCACCGCCCCGCACCGCCCTGCCGCCCGGCCCGCCCTACCCCCCGTACCCCACCCGCCGCAGCTCCTGCCCGGCCACCTTCTCGAAGTCGGCCAGCTGGACCGGGCTCAGCAGCCGCCGCCACGCGCCGGGCTCCAGCGCCTGGGCCCCCCGGCTGACCCGGACCGGGCGCACCTCCGCCCCGATGAACTGCGAGACGGCCGCGTACGAGGCACCGGGGTGGCGGACCAGCTGCTCGTAGCGGAGCGTGGTCAGCTGCTCGGCGGCCAGGCTGGACCGCAGCCGGGCCATCTGGCGGACGCACCCGAGCCAGCGCATGGCCGACTTGCCGGCCGGCGACAGGTCCGGCCAGGCGGCCAGGTCCTGCTCGGTCTCGATGCCGAAGAACGGGTTGGGGAACTCGCTCTGCACGCTGGCCATGGCCCGGCGGAAGAACCCGAGCGCCTGGGCATCGCCCATCATCGCCGCGGTCACGTCCCGGCCGTCGCGGATGAGCTGCACGATGCGGGCGTCGGGGAAGGCGTCGACGACCGCCTCGGCGCAGTACATGAGGTCGGGGGTCGCGTCGCCGTAGCGGGTGATGTCCCGCTCCACGGCGCAGCTGGCCGCGCCGCGGACGCCGCCGGCCGCCCGGCAGTCGGGCGAGCAGTCCAGGCAGCCGTGCGGGGTGACCTGCCAGGCCTGGGCGAACGCGTCGCGCAGGACGGTCGCCGCGGCCTCGTCGCGGCCGCGCTGGATCGACGGGCTGCGGGCGAAGGCGTAGACCACGCTCAGCACGCTGCGCTGGCCGATGGTCACGTGGAATCCGGGTGCCTGCTTGAGGGCACGCGCCAGCAGGTCCACGCCCGAGTGCGGGGCACCGATGACGAACACCGGCTGGCGGACCTTGCGGCCGTTGACGACCAGGATGGTTGGCCGGGCGGGCATGGCTACCCGGTCGCCGCGGCAGGCCGCCCCGAGGGCACCCGGCAGTGGTGCCCCTCGTGGTTGTGCAGGTTCAGGGCGGCCTGGATCAGCGGCACGTGGCTGAAGGCCTGCGGCGTGTTCCCGACCTGCCGCCCGTAGCGGGGGTCGTACTCCTCGCTGAGCAGGCCGACGTCGTTGCGCAGCGCCAGCAGCCGCTCGAACAGCTCCACCGCGGCCGGGTAGTCGCCGATCAGGTGCAGCGCGTTGACCAGCCAGAAGCTGCAGGCCAGGAAGGCGCCCTCGCCGCCCACGAGCCCGTCCACGGCGGTCGCCCCGGCCGCCTCGGCGGCCGGCGGCTGGGTGTAGCGCAGCACCAGCCCGTCCCGCACCAGGTCGCGCTGGATCGTCCGCACGGTCGAGATGACCCGCGGGTCATCGACCGGCAGGAAGCCCACCTCGATCATCAGCAGCACCGAGGCGTCCAGCTCCGAGCTGCCGTAGTACTGGGTGAAGGTGCCGCGCTCGGCGTCGTAGCCCTGGTCGCAGATCTCCGTGTGGATCTTGTCGCGGATCGCGCTCCAGCGGGCCAGCGCGCCGTAGCGGGTCAGCTCGGCCACCTGGCAGGCCCGGTCGAAGGCGACCCAGGCCATGATCTTGGAGTGCACGAAGTGCCGCCGCGGGCCGCGGACCTCCCAGATGCCCTCGTCCGGCTCGTCCCAGTGCTCCTCCAGGAACTCCAGCAGCTGGCGGACCAGCGCCCAGGTGTGGCTGTCGAACCGGAGCCCGGCCTGCTTGCCCAGGGTGATGGCGTCGATGACCTCGCCGTACACGTCGAGCTGGCGCTGGTCGACGGCCGCGTTGCCGATCCGCACCGGCGCCGAGTTCTCGTAGCCGGGCAGCCAGCTGGCCTCCCACTCGGCCAGCCGCCGCTCGCCGGCCACCCCGTACATGATCTGCACGTCGCGGGCGCTCCCGGCGACCGTCCGCTCCAGCCACTCGCGCCAGGCGGCGGCCTCGGCCGTGTAGCCCGTGCGCAGCAGCGCCTCCAGGGTGATGGTCGCGTCCCGGAGCCAGCAGTACCGGTAGTCCCAGTTCCGCACGCCGCCGAGATCCTCGGGCAGGGAGGTCGTGGGCGCCGCGACGATCCCGCCCGTCGGGGCGTAGGTCAGGGCCTTGAGCGTGATCAGGGAGCGCAGCACGGCGCCGGAGTACTCGCCCCGGTAGGTGCAGCGGGAGCTCCAGTCGGACCAGAACTCGCGGGTGCGGGCCAGCAGGTCGTCGGCGTGCGCCTCGGTCACCTCGGGCGCGCCGGCGTGCGAGGGCATCCAGCACAGCACGAACGGGACCCGGTCGCCGGCCCGCACCGTGAAGCTGGCCTCGTGCCGCATGCTCTTCCCGGTCAGGTGGATGGGGGTCCGCAGCCAGACCGCGTCCGGCCCGGCGACCGCCGACAGGCAGTGGTCGACCCGGCGCATCCACGGCAGGACCTTGCCGTAGCCGAACCGGACCCGCAGCACGGTCTCCATCTCCACCGCGCCGGCCACGCCCTCGACGATCCGGACCAGGACCGGCTGCTGATCGCGGCGCGGCGGCATGAAGTCGGTCACCCTGACGGTGCCGCTCATCGTGGTCCAGGTCGTCTCGAGGATGAGGCTGCCGTCGGCGTAGCGCCGGCTCACCTCGCCGCGGCGCGCCTCCGGGCCGTCCTGGGCGGTCGGGCGCAGCTGCCACTGGCCGTTGGACTCGTCGCCCAGCAGAGCGGCGAAGCAGGCGTCGGAGTCGAACCGGGGCAGGCACAGCCAGTCGACGCAGCCGTCGCGGCTGACGAGGGCCGCGGACTGCATGTCGCCGATGAGGGCGTAGTCCTCGATGAGCCCGGCCATGCCCAGCCTCCTGAGATGTCGCGAGTGTGAGGCCAAACATATAGGCGATCTGCGGAGCCGTCGCATTAGTGCCCTACGGGCCGTCGTAAGCTTCGTGACGTGTCACTATCTCGTCGCGCAGGGTTGGCCGCGGCCGCGGCCGCAGCCGCGGTCCTGTCCCTGGCCGGCTGCGCCAAGTTCGACGCCGCGCTCGGCAAGCAGTGGGTCGAGGTGACCTTCAAGCAGGGCACCAGCGCGGCGCAGCTGCTGCGCATCCGGGCCGCCTGCTCGCACATCCCGAACGTGACCCCGCTGCCGTTCCCCAAGCAGCGCACGGTGCTCAACCTGATGGCCGGCGTCCGTTACGACACGTCGACGGCCACCGACTCGAATGTGGCCCAGCTCCAGGAGTGCCTGCAGAAGTTCCCGGCCGTCCAGGGCTTCACCCCGATGGACACCGGAGACGAGGGAGATTGAGCCCCGCGCGCCCGGCCCGCCGGGCCGCCCGGCCGGCCCTCGCCGCCCTGGCCGCCGCGGCCACGCTGGCGCTGGCCGGCTGCGGCAGCATCGACGCCGCGCTCAGCCGGCAGTGGGCCACGGTGACCTTCCGGCCCGACACCTCCGCGGCCGTCATCACGGCGGCCGGGCGGACCTGCGGGCACGAGCCGGGGGTGCGCCCCGCCCCGGTGCCCGCGGTGCCCGGCACCGCCGCGGCGCCGTCCTCGGTCCGCTATGACGTCTCCGGCGCCAGCACCCGCGACCTGGTCGCCCTGCAGCGGTGCCTGGTCGCGCACTTCCCCGGCTCGGTCCTGGGCGTGTCCCTGAAGGACGTCGCCGACCAGGGCTGACCCGCTCGCGTCCCGCCCCGCGCGCCTTGTCTGGATTCCCTATCGGGATTATGCTATAAACGCTATGCCTACTAACTCAACCGGAAAAGGATGGACTATGCGACGTACCATGGCCGCGGCCGCCGTGGCGGCCGCCGTCACCGTACTGGCCGCCGGGTGCGGGTCGTCTGCCTCGTCGTCCTCCGGCAGTTCCGGCGGCTCCAGCGGCAGCGCGACGGCGGCCAAGAAAGTCACCCTGCGGCTGGGCTTCCTGGAGAACATCACCCACGCCAGCGCGCTGATCGCCATCAAGCAGGGCTACTTCACCAAGGAACTCGGCCCGAACGTGACGCTGAAGCTCTCCCCGTTCAGCACCGGCACCGAGGAGGCCACGGCTCTGCTGGCCGGCCAGCTGGACGCGGCCTACGTCGGCCCGAACCCGGCGATCAGCACCTGGCAGAAGTCCGACGGCAAGGAGATCAGCGTGATCTCCGGGGCCGCGTCGGGCGGCGCCGAGCTCGTGGTCAAGAAGGGCATCACCACCCCGGCCCAGCTGAAGGGCCAGAAGCTGGCCACGCCGTCGCTCGGCAACACCCAGGACGTGTCGCTGCGGCACTGGCTCAAGACCAAGGGCCTGACCGCCACCTCGACCGGCGGCGGGGACGTGCCGATCACGCCGATCACGCCCAACTCCGACGCGGTGCTGGCGTTCAAGTCGGGCTCGATCGCGGGCGGCTGGGAGCCTGCCCCCTACGACGCAGAGATGCTGGCCGCCGGCGGGCACGTCCTGGTCAACGAGGCCACGCTGTGGCCGCAGGGCCAGTTCGTCACCACCCAGCTGATCGCCACCCAGTCCTACATCAAGGCCAACCCCGCGGTCATCAGCGACCTGCTCAAGGCGCAGATCGACGCCAACAACTTCATCGCCGCGAACAAGGCGCAGGCCGAGAGCGTGGCCAACTCCGAGCTGGCCGCGGTAAGCGGCAAGAGCCTGGCCCCGGCCATCGTCGCGGCCTCGTTCGACCAGATCACCTTCACCAACGACCCGATCGCGCCCTCGCTGATCACCGACGCCGGCAACGCGGCGGGGATCGGCCTGCTCAAGCCGGTGAGCAACCTGGCCGGCATCTATGACCTGGGCCCGCTGAACAAGCTGCTCGCGGCCGCCGGGAAGCCTCAGGTCAGCTCGTGAGCATCACCAACCGCCAGGCAGCGCTTCCCCCGGCCCCGGGGGGAGCGCCGCCTGGCGAGCGGGGGCCGGCCGTCGAGCTGGCCGGCGTGTCCAAGTTCTACGGCTCGGGGCCGCGCGCCGTGCAGGCCCTGGACCAGGTCTCGCTGACCGTGGCCGACGGCGAGTTCGTCTGCCTGATCGGCGCGTCGGGCTGCGGCAAGAGCACGCTGCTGTCCCTGGTCGCCGGGCTCGACTCGCCGACCTCGGGCCAGCTCAGCACGGGCGGCCGCCGGGTGGCCATGATGTTCCAGGAGCCGGGCCTGCTGCCGTGGCTGACGGTGACGGCCAACATCGAGCTCGCGCTGCGGGCCCGCAAGGTGCCCAAGCCCGAGCGCCGGGCCCGCGCCGAGCAGCTGCTGGGCACCGTGCGGCTGGAGGGCTTCGGCGGCAAGCGGCCGCACGAGCTGTCGGGCGGCATGCGCCAGCGGGCCGCCCTGGCCCGGTCGCTGGCCCAGGACGCGGACGTGCTGCTGATGGACGAGCCGTTCGGGGCGCTGGACGCGATGACCCGCGACCTGCTCCACGACGAGCTGGAGCGGATCTGCGCCGAGCGGACCCTGACGGTGCTGTTCGTGACCCACAACGTCCGCGAGGCGGCCCGCCTCGGCGACCGCGTCATCCTGCTCAGCAGCCGGCCGGGCAAGGTCATCGCCGAGTACGACCTGCCCCGGACCGGACAGCGGCGGATCGACTCCCCGGAGGTCAGCCAGGTGGCCGCCCGGCTCACCGACCGGCTGCGCGAGGAAGTAGGGCGACATGGCCACTGACCAGGCGCTGCGCGGGCTGGACAGCCTGGACCTGCCGCCCGGCCAGCCCGGCTCGGACCCCGGCCGGCTGGCCCGCCGGGCCTGGGCCGCGCTGTGGCCCAAGGCCCTGGCCATCATCCTGGTGCTGGGCGTCTGGGAGCTGGTCGACCTCAGCGGCTGGAAGCACTTCGTGCTGAAGGGCCCGGGCCCGGTGTTCGCCAGCCTGTGGGACCAGGCCTTCCACCCCGGCCCGGGCAACCCGAGCCTGTGGTCCGTCATCGGCAACACGCTGCAGACCGCCGTCATCGGCTACGCCCTGGCCCTGCTCATCGGCACGGTGGCGGGCGTGCTGGTGTCCCGGATCCCGCCGCTGCGCGCGGCCGTCGGCTCGATCATCTCGGCGCTGACCACGATGCCGTCCATCGCCTGGGTGCCGTTCGCCATCATCTTGTTCGGCCAGAGCACCGCCGCGATCCTGTTCGTGGTCATCCTCGGCGCCGCGCCGTCGATCGCGGGCGGGCTGATCACCGGCGTGGACTACACCCCGCCGCTGCTGCTGCGGGCCGGGCGCACCATGGGGCTGCGCGGTTACGCGCTGTACCGGTACCTCATCCTGCCCGCGTCCCTGCCCGCCTACATCGCGGGCCTGAAGCAGGGCTGGGCCTTCGCCTGGCGCGGCCTGATGGCGGGCGAGCTGGTCGTCCAGATCATCGGCCACTTCACCATCGGCCAGCAGCTCAGCGTCGACCAGCAGAGCCTGGACTTCGCCGGGGCCAGCGCCATGCTGATCGTGATCCTGGTCATCGGCCTGGCCGTCGACACGGTGTTCGCCAAGATCGACCTGGCCGTCCGCCGCCGCCGCGGCCTGCTCGACCCGGCGCTGGCCAGCTAGCCGCCGGCCAGTTACTGGCCGGCCAGGCGGGCCGGCGCGGCCACCCGCTCCGCGCCGGCGTAGACGTTCATCGAGGTACCGCGCAGGAAGCCGACCAGTGTCAGCCCGGACTCCTCCGCCAGGTCGGCGGCCAGCGACGACGGCGCCGACACCGCGGCCAGCACCGGGATCCCGGCCAGCACCGCCTTCTGGACCAGCTCGAACGAGGCCCGCCCGCTGACCAGCAGCACGCACCCGGCCAGCGGCAGCCGCCCGGCCCGCAGCGCCCAGCCGACGATCTTGTCGACCGCGTTGTGCCGCCCCACGTCCTCCCGCACCGCCAGCAGGTCGCCGGCCGCCGTGAACAGCCCGGCCGCGTGCAGCCCGCCGGTCCGGTCGAAGACCCGCTGCGCCGCCCGCAGCGCATCGGGCAGCCCGGCCAGCACCTCCGGCGTGACCCGCGCGGAATCGCGGGAAAGGTCATAACTTCCCGGAACGGATAGCTCGGCGATACTCGTCTTCCCGCAGACGCCGCAGGCGCTCGAGGTCAGGAAGTTGCGGCGCTGCCCGGCACGCAGCACGATCCCCGGCGCCAGCGTCACGTCCGCGACGTTGCCCAGGTCCTCGCCGTCGTCGCCGTGATCGTGCCCGCAGCGCTCGCCCGAGCAGATGCGCAGCTCGGCGATGTCGGCGGCGGACGCCACGATGCCCTCGCTGACCAGGAACCCGGCCACCAGGTCGAGGTCGTCGCCGGGCGTCCGCATCGTGAGGGTGAGCGCCTGGCCGCCGATCCGGATGCCGAGCGGCTCCTCGGCGGCCAGCAGGTCGGCCCGCGGCCCGGCCCCGCCGTCCAGTGATACCCGCACTACCCGGCGCCGGGCGGTCCTGCCTGTCATGCTGACTCCCTTCCCGCGCCGGGGCCGGTTCTACCGGGCCCAAGCCCCTGTCCGCAGGCTATGTGGGATTAAATAAGGACATGCCACGCGGCAAGCGGCTGTCCCTCCCCGGCCCGGTGCTCAACTGGCCGGTCTACCGGCAGCTGACCGGGCGGGATGACCTGGGCCGCGGCGCGGCCGTCCGGTCGCCCGGCACGGAGAACGCCCGGCCGCGGACGGAGCAGGCCGACCGCGTCACCAGCTCGATCTGCCCGTACTGCGCGGTGGGCTGCGGCCAGCGCGTGTACGTGCAGAACATCGACGGGGCCGACCGCGTCACGCAGATCGAGGGTGACCCGGACAGCCCCGTTTCGCGCGGCCGCCTGTGTCCCAAGGGAGCGGCGAGCAAGGAACTGGTCACCCACGCCGGCCGCCAGAGGAAGGTGCTGTACCGCCGTCCGTACGGGACCGGCTGGGAGCCGCTGGCCCTGGACGAGGCGATGGACATGATCGCCGACCGGGTGCTGGCCACCCGGGCGGCGACCTGGCAGGAGACCTCCGGCGGCCAGCGGGTCGCGCGCACGCTCGGGTTCGCCAGCCTGGGCGGGGCCACGCTGGACAACGAGGAGAACTACCTCATCAACAAGCTCTGGAGCGCGCTGGGCGCGATCCAGATCGAGAACCAGGCCCGGATATGACACTCCGCCACCGTTCCCGGTCTGGGAACGAGCTTCGGGCGCGGCGGCGCCACCACCTTCCCGCGTGACCTGACCAACTCCGACGCGATCGTCATCTGCGGCTCCAACATGGCCGAGTGCCACCCGGTCGCGTTCCAGTGGGTGATCGAGGCCCGCAAGCGCGGGGCCACCGTCATTCACGTGGACCCGCGGTTCACCCGGACCAGCGCGCACGCGGACCTGCACGTCCCGACCCGGGCCGGCGGCGACATCGTGTTCCTCGGCGCGCTGATCAACCACGTGCTGGCGGGCGGGCACGAGTTCCGCGAGTACGTCACCGCCTACACCAACGCGGCCGACGTGCTGCCGGAGTCGTTCACCGACGCCGAGGACGGCGGCGGGCTGTTCTCGGGCTATGACCCGGACACCCGCACCTACGACAACTCCACCTGGCAGCCGACCGGGGAGCGGGACGAGACGCTGGAGCACCCGCGGTGCGTGTTCCAGATCCTGAAGCGGCACTTCGCCCGGTACACCCCGGAGCTGGTCGAGCAGGTGTGCGGGATCAGGCCGGGCGACTTCGCTCAGATCGCCG
This sequence comes from Streptosporangiaceae bacterium, assembly GCA_036501025.1. Lineage (GTDB taxonomy): Bacteria > Actinomycetota > Actinomycetes > Streptosporangiales > Streptosporangiaceae > DASUBV01. The sequence continues at coordinate 35,790 of DASYBB010000181.1, read as the reverse complement.
CCACCCTGGTCGCGGCCAGCGGCCGGGAGAAGACGACGGCCTGGGTGTACGCGGTCGGCTGGACGCAGCACAGCACCGGCGTGCAGCACATCCGGACGGCCTCGATCCTGCAGATGCTGCTGGGCAACATGGGCCGGCCGGGCGGCGGCATCATGGCCCTGCGCGGCCACGCCAACATCCAGGGCGCGACCGACGTCCCGACCCTGTTCCACCTGCTGGGCGGCTACCTGCCGATGCCCGGGCCGGGCGAGGGGATCGAGGAGTACCTGGCCAAGATCCCCGACACCGGCTACTGGGGCAACAAGCGGGCCTACCTGGTCAGCATGCTCAAGTCCTGGTTCGGCGCCGCGGCCACCCCGGAGAACGACTTCTGCTTCGGCTACCTGCCCCGGATCACCGGCGACCACGGCACCTACCGGACCACGCTCGACATGATCGACAAGAAGGTCAAGGGGTACTTCCTGCTCGGCGAGAACCCGGCCGTGGGCTCGGCCGGCGGGCGGCTGCAGCGGCTGGCCCTGGCCAACCTGGACTGGCTGGTGGTCGCGGACCTGGCCATGATCGAGTCGGCCACGTTCTGGAAGAGCGGGCCGGAGATCGACAGCGGCGAGCTGGTCACCGACAAGATCGGCACCGAGGTCTTCTTCATGCCCGCCGCCGCGCACGTGGAGAAGGACGGCAGCTTCACCAACACCCAGCGGCTGCTGCAGTGGCGGGAGAAGGCGCTGGACCCGCCCGGCGAGGCGCGCAGCGACCTGTGGTTCATCTACCACCTGGGCAAGCGGATCCGCGCCCGGCTGGCCGGCTCCGCCGACCCGCGCGACCGGCCGGTGCTGGACCTGACCTGGGACTACCCGGAGGAGGCGCCGCACGCCGAGCCGTCCGCGGCGGCGGTCCTGGCCGAGCTGAACGGGTTCGCCGCGGACGGCTCGCCGCTGTCCACGTTCGCCCAGCTGGCCGACGACGGGTCGACCGCGTGCGGGAGCTGGATCCACGCCGGGTGCTTCGCCGGCGGGGTCAACCAGACGGCCCGGCGCAAGCCCTGGACCGAGCAGTCCTACGTCGCGCTGGAGTGGGGCTGGGCGTGGCCCGCCAACCGGCGGATCCTGTACAACCGGGCCTCGGCCGACCCGCAGGGCCGCCCGTGGAGCGCGGCCAAGGCCTACGTCTGGTGGGACGAGGCGGCGGGCGAGTGGACCGGGCAGGACGTGCCGGACTTCGAGAAGAACAAGCCGCCGTGGTTCGTGCCCGAGCCCGGCGCCACCGGGCCGGCCTCGCTGGCCGGAACCGACCCGTTCATCCTGAACGCCAACGGCAAGGCGGCCCTGTTCGTGCCCAAGGGGCTGGTCGACGGGCCGCTGCCGGCGCACTTCGAGGCGGCCGAGTCCCCGCTGCGCAACCGGGTCTACGCCCAGGACGCCAGCCCGGTATCGGTCCAGTACCGGGACCGCCGGCCGACGCACGCGCAGCTGTCCGGGCACGCGGCCACCTACCCCTACGTCGTCACTACCTACCGGCTGACCGAGCACCACACGGGCGGCTCGATGAGCCGCACGCTCGGCCGCCTGGCCGAGCTGCAGCCCGAGCTGTTCTGCGAGGTCTCGCCGTCGCTGGCCGCCGAGCGCGGGCTGGAGAACGGGGGCTGGGCCACGATCGTCACGGCCCGGGCGGCGATCGAGGCCCGGGTGCTGGTCACCCGGCGGCTGCGGCCGCTGCGGATTCCCGGCGAGGGCGTCATCCAGCAGGTCGGGCTGCCCTACCACTGGGGCGGCGAGGGGCTGGTGACCGGCGACGTGGTCAACGACCTGCTGCCGTTCGTGCTGGACCCGAACGTGTTCATCCAGGAGAGCAAGGTCGCCACGTGCGACATCCGGCCCGGCCGCCGGCCGCGCGGCCGCGCCCGGACCGAGCTGGTCGAGCAGTACCGGCACGCGGCGGGCCTGGAGGATGATGGCCAGATCAGCGAGGCCGTCGAGCCGGACCCGGCCCGGCATCCGGCCCCGCCCGGCGGGACGGAGCACCATTGAGCAGGAACCGGCTGGCCGGGCGGCTGCACGACGTGGCCGCCGACGCGGGCTACTCAGCGCCCCCCGAGCGGGTCGGGTTCTTCACCGACACCAGCGTGTGCATCGGCTGCAAGGCGTGCGAGGTGGCCTGCAAGGAGTGGAACGGGCTGCCCGATCCGGACGCCGACGTGCTCAGCCTGACCGGCATGTCCTACGACAACACCGGGTCGCTCGGCGCCGACTCCTGGCGGCACGTGGCCTTCATCGAGCAGGCCGCGCCGGTGCCGGTCGCCGGCGACGGCGGCGACGTGATCTCCGCGCTCGCCGACGGCGATGGGGGCGCGACCCGCTGGCTGATGTCGTCCGACGTGTGCAAGCACTGCACGCACGCGGCCTGCCTGGACGTCTGCCCGACCGGCGCGCTGGTGCGGACCGAGTTCGGCACCGTGGTCGTGCAGGACGACGTGTGCAACGGGTGCGCCTACTGCGTCTCGGCCTGCCCGTTCGGCGTCATCGACCGGCGCGAGGGCGACGGCCGGGCCTGGAAGTGCACGATGTGCTACGACCGGCTGGCCGGCGGGCTGGAGCCGGCCTGCGCCAAGGCGTGCCCGACCGACTCGATCCAGTTCGGGCCGCTGGACGAGCTGCGGGCCACCGCGCAGGGCCGGCTGGAGGAGCTGCACGCGGCGGGCACCACCTCGGCCCGGCTGTACGGCGAGGACCCGGGCGACGGGGTCGGCGGGGCGGGCGCGTTCTTCCTGCTGCTGGACGAGCCCGAGGTGTACGGCCTGCCGCCGGACCCGGTCGTCACGACCCGGGACCTGCCCGCGATGTGGCGCCGGGCGGGCGTGGCCGCGGCGCTGGTGCTGGCCGGCGTGGGGGCGTCGTTCGCGGGACGGCCGGGGTCGCGGCTGGCGTCAGGGCTCGGCGCCCGGCTGGCCTCGCGGCGGGGCTCACGGTGACCGAGCAGCCGCAGGTCCCCGACGCCGACTTCCGGTCCTACTACGGCCAGCCCATCCTGAAGCTGCCCCGCTGGAAGGAACCGCACCTGCCCGCCTACCTGTACCTCGGCGGGCTGTCGGGCGCGTCGGCGGCCATGGGCGCCGCCGCGGCGCTGACCGGCCGCCGGGCGCTGGCCCGGGCCGGGCGGCTGACCGCGGCCGCCGCGGCCGCGGGCGGGACCGGGTTCCTGATCGCGGAGCTGGGCCGGCCGGAACGGTTCCTGCACATGCTGCGGGTGGCCAAGCCGACCTCGCCGATGAGCATGGGGTCGTGGCTGCTGGCCGCGCACGCGAGCCTGGCGGGCGGCGCGGCGGCCAGCGACGTCACCGGCATCGTCCCGCGCCTCGGCGCGGCGGCCGGGGCGGCCTCGGCGCTGACCGGGCCGCTGCTGGCCACCTACAGCGCGGTCCTGCTGTCCAACACCGCGGTCCCGGCCTGGCACGAGGGCCAGCGGCAGCTCCCGTTCCTGTTCGCGGGCAGCGCGATGACCGCGGCAGCCGCGGCCGGGCTGGCCGGGACCGCCTTCGGCGCGCCCGCCGACCGGGTCCCGGCGGCCCGGCTGGCCGTGCTCGGGACCGCGCTGGAGCTGGCCGCCGCCGCGGCGCTGGAGCACCGGACCGGGCTGGTGGGGGAGACCTACCGGCAGGGCGGCGCGGGCCAGATGATGCGGGCCGCGCGCTGGCTGACCCCGTCCGGCGCGCTCGCCGCGCTGGCCGCCCCGCGCAGCCGCCTCGCGGCGGTGGCGGCGGCCGGCCTGCTCACGGCCGGCGCGGTCACCACCCGGTTCGGCGTGTTCCGGGCCGGCCCGGCCTCGGTCGCCGACCCCAGGTACGTCATCGCCACCCAGCGCCCCGCGGCAGCCGCCCGCCCCGCCGAGTCGCGATGATCGTGACCGATCGGGGGTGGCTTTCCGCACCCAAGCTGCATGCGCCCAGCCACCCCCGCCGGCGAGCCGCGCGGCGTGTAGTTTTGGGCCGGTGGTTTCCGCCAGCTTTCATGATTTCTTCAGCGCCTCCGCGACCACGGCCGGCGCGCTGATTGGGCTGCTGTTCGTTGCCATCTCGGTCACCCCGGGCAAGGTCACCGGCGCGACCGCGCGCGCGGAGCACCAGGTGACGGCCGGCGCGGCCTTCACCGCCCTGGTGAACACCCTCGTGTTCTCGCTCGACGCGCTGCTGCCCGGAGCGGGCTTGAGCACGACGGCCATCATCCTGGGCGGCGCCGGCCTGGCCTCCACCGTCGGCCTGGGCATCGTGCTGTTCCGGGAGCACCAGGACCAGATCCGGCCGGCGCAGGTCATCCTGCTCCTGACCCCGCTGGTCCTGTACGGCCTGCAGCTCGCCAACGGCATCGGCCTTGGGGGCTCGCCCCGCGACGCGGGGCGCATCTCCAGCGCGGGCGGCCTGTGCATCGTCTTCTTCGTCTACGCCATCGCCCGGGCCTGGCAGCTCGTCGGGGCGCGGGATACCAGCCTGCTGCCGGCTGTGGCCGCGCTGGCCGCCAGCCGCCTGCAGCACCCCGAGCCGGCCTCCGCCGGGGATGACTCGGCCGGCCCGGCCGGCGAAGGGAGCTGAGCGATGCGCCTCGGCATTGGCTTCCCGCATCAGGTCATCGGGACCGACCCGGCCGCGGTCGCGGACTTCGGCCGGGCGGCCGAGGCCGCCGGGTTCGACTACCTGTCCGCGATCGAGCACGTGGCCGGGGCGCACGCCGAGCGCTTCGCCGGGGTCGACACCGGCTTCCCGGCGCCGCCCTACCTGCACGACTACCCGTTCCACGAGCCCTTCACGCTGTTCGCGTTCCTGGCCGGGATCACCAGCCGGATCGAGCTGGTCACCAGCGTGCTGGTGCTGCCGCAGCGCCAGACGGTGCTGGTGGCCAAGCAGGCCGCGCAGGTGTCGCTGCTGGCCGGGGGGCGGCTGCGGCTGGGCGTGGGCGTGGGCTGGAACCACGCCGAGTTCGAGGCACTGGGCGCGGACTTTCACACAAGGGGCGAGCGGACGGCCGAGCAGGTCGTGGTGCTGCGCCGGCTGTGGACCGAGCCGCTGGTCACCTTCACCGGGCGCTGGCACGCGCTGGACCGGGTGGCCATCGCGCCGCTGCCGGCCCGCCCGATCCCGGTGTGGATGGGCGGCGGCACCGGGGAGGCCACCCTGCGCCGGATCGCGCGGCTGGCTGACGGCTGGATGCCGATGGCCCGCGCCAGCACCGACATCGCCGGGCTCACCGCCCGCATGCGGGGTTACCTGCGCGACGCGGGCCGCGAGCCGTCGTCGCTGGGCATCCAGGCCACCGTCGGCGGGGCTGGCCCGGACAGCGAGTGGACGGCCGCGGCCCGGCGCTGGGAGCAGGCCGGCGCGACGCACCTGACCCTGGGCGGCCGCCCGGACCCGGCGCTTACCGCGATGCAGCGGCTCGAGCGGGCCACCGAGGTCAAGCGCGTCCTGGAACTCGAGCTCGGCTACTGAGCCCGGCCCGGCCTGCCTCCCCGGCCGCGGGCCCCTGACCTGAGAGGATCGGCAGCACGTCACCAGGGGGGAAGACATGTCACTGTCAGTGAAAGTCCGGCACCTGCCGCCGCGGATCGCGATCGGCGCGTTCGTCCTGAACGCCGGCCTGAGCAAGCTGTCCGCCGACGAGCAGACGGCCGCCCAGCTGCACGGCTTCGCCGCCGCCACGTACCCGTTCGTGGGCAAGCTCAAGCCGGCCGACTTCGCGCGGCTGCTGTCGGTCAGCGAGATCGCCCTCGGCTCGGCGCTCCTGGTGCCGGTCGTGCCCGCCGCCCTGGCCGGCGCCGGGCTGGCGGCGTTCGCCGGCGGGCTGCTCGGCCTGTACGCGCGGACGCCGGGGATGCGCAAGGAGGGCAGCATCTTCCCGTCCCAGGAAGGCACGGCCCTGGCCAAGGACGTGTGGCTGGCCGGGATCGGGCTCGGCCTGGTCATCGACGACCTGGCCGACCGCCGGCGCAAGAGCGACAGCGCCGCCGGCCGCCGCCGCGCGAAGCGCTAACGCCGCCGGCCGCCGCGCCACAAGCGCCCGGCCGGGTCGGCACTCGCCCGGAGGCCACGCCAGCAGCGCCCGGCCGGGTCGGCGGTCACCCGCCCGCCGCGCTGGCCTCGGCGGCCCGCTCCAGGTAGGTGTCGCGTACCAGCCGGCGCAGGATCTTCCCGCTGGGGACCCGGGGCAGCTCCGCGACGAAGTCGACGCGCCGCGGCCGCTTGAACCGGGCCAGCTGCTGCGCGCAGTGCTCAATGAGCTCCTGCTCCAGCTCCGGGCTGCCGGTCACGTGCGCGGCGGGCTGCACCACCGCGCGGATCTCCTGGCCCATTTCCGCGTCGGGCAGCCCGATGACGGCGACGTCCGCGACCGACGGGTGCATGGCCAGCGCGTCCTCGATCTCGCGCGGGTAGACGTTGACGCCGCCGGTGATGATCAGGTCGGTCCGCCGGTCCGACAGGTACAGGTAGCCGTCGGAGTCGACGTGGCCCAGGTCGCCGAGCGTGCTCCAGTCCCGGTCGTTGAACGCGCCGGCCGTCTTCGCCACGTCGTTGTGGTACTCGAACACCCGCGGGCCCTCGATCCAGATCTGGCCCACCTCGCCCGCCCCGACCTCGGCGCCGTCGTCGTCGAGGATGTGCGGGGTCCCCAGCAGCGGCCGCCCGACCGAGCCCGGGTGCGCCAGCCACTCCTGCGAGCCGATCGCGAAGTAGCAGTTGCCCTCGCTGGCCGCGTAGTACTCGTCCACGATCGGGCCGAGCCAGCTGATGATCGCGCGCTTCACCTCGACCGGGCACGGCGCCGCGGCGTGCACGACCCGGCGCAGGCTGGACAGGTCATAGCGGGCGCGGACCTCCGGCGCCAGCTTCAGCAGCCGCACGAACATCGTCGGCACGAACTGCACGTGCGTGACGCGGAACTGCTCGATCATGGCCAGGCACGCCTCCGCGTCGAACCGGGGCATGACGACGACCTGCCCGCCCAGCGCCTGGGCGCCGAGCGACCAGCCCAGCGGCGCCGCGTGATACAGCGGCCCGGTGCACAGGTACACGGTGTCGGCGGCGAAGCCGTAGAGCCCGCCCAGCAGGGCCTCCAGCATCTGGTCGCTGCCGAACGGCTCGGGCGGCACGGTGCGCTTGATGCCCTTCGGCCGGCCGGTCGTCCCGGAGGAGTAGAACATCACCTGGCCGCCCGGCTCCTGCGCCGGCCGCTCCGGGGAACTGGCCGCCAGCGCGGCGTCGAGGTCCTCGAACCCGGCCGCCGGCCCCCCGCACATCAGCCTGGCATCCAGAACGCGGCCGCTGGCGGCGATCTCGCTCGCCAGCGGCGCGAGCGTGCTGGAGGTGATGAGGGCGCGCGCCCCGCTGTCGCCCGCGATGTAGACGGCCTCGGCGGCGCTCAGGTGCCAGTTGACCGGGACGATCCGCAGGCCCGCGCGCAGCGCGCCCCACGCGGCCGACAGGTAGCGCGGGATGTTCTCCAGCAGGATCGCGACCGTGTCGCCGGGCTGCAGGCCGCGGGCCTCCAGCAGCGACGCCAGGCGGCGGGACTCGTCGTCGAGCTGGGCGAACGTCAGGCCGGTGCCGTCGGCCGCGGTGGCGGCGGGCTGGCCGGCCTGGAGCCGGGCCAGTTCCGAGAGATGCGTCATTTGCCTAGTGTGTCTCCTGGGCATGGCCGGTGTCAGTACCCGTGACCTGCCTGTTAACGATGATCCTGGAAGCGGTGACCCAGGGCGGGGGACGGGTCAGGGCTGGCCGGGGCGCAGGGCCACGAACAGGCTCTCGGCCTCGGCGCACACCGTGCCGCCGTGGCGCAGCTCGCCGCGCAGCAGGCGCTTGCGGCCGGCCACCGACTCCAGCCGCGCCTCGATCGTGAGCCGGGTCTCGATCGGCGTGACGTTCCGGTAGTTGACGTGCAGGTACGCCGTCCGGGCGGGCGAGCGCCCGGTGTTGGCCAGCCGGCCCATGAGGTCGTCGAAGACCAGCGGGAGCGCGCCGCCGTGCACCGCGCCGTTGCCGCCCAGGTAGAACCGGCCGAAGGTGACGTGACCGCGGATCGCGCCGGGGGCGATCTCGTCGAGGTGCACCGGGGGGATCAGGGCCTGGCCGCGGCCCGGCGTCTCGGCCAGGTGCCCGGCGATCTGCTCGCGCTCGTCCACCTGGTACTTGGCCAGCTGCCGGGTCAGCTCGGCGACCTGCCGGGTCGTCTCCTCGAGCGCCGCCGCGGGCGGCCGGGCGCCGGTGACCGCGTCCTGCAGCGTGCGCAGGGCGTCGATCAGGGCCGAGAAGCCGGGCTGCGGGCCGAGGTCCTCCAGGCCCAGCCAGGCGACGGTCAGGCCGTCCGGGTCCGGGCGGCCGGAAGTGCCGCCGTGTTCTGGTCTGGACATGCCCGCCTTCTGAACTGGCCCCGGATGGAAGCAGCCGGCCGGGTGCCCGGTCCCGGCCGGCTGTGCTGCCCCGTCTATTACGGTGATCTTAGTTCGGGCGGGTCGGCCGGAGTCAGGAGCGCCATGGCAGAGGCAGTGCACTACAGCGTGACGGGCGGGGTGGCCACGATCACCCTGAACCGGCCGGACAAGCTCAACGCGCTGAACAGCGACATGTACCACGGCCTGATGGACGCCTTCGACCGGACCGACGCCGATGACGCGGTCCGGGCGGTCGTCGTCACCGGGGCCGGCCGCGCGTTCTGCGCGGGCGCCGACCTGAGCGGCGGCGGCGGGACGTTCGACTACGGCCCGGACGCCGGCGAGGAGGCGCACCGCGACCGGGGCGGGATGCTGGTGCTGCGGGTCTTCCGGTCGCTCAAGCCGGTCATCGCGGCCATCAACGGCCCCGCCGTCGGGGTCGGCATCTCCATGACGCTGCCGATGGACATCCGGATCCTGGCCGACACCGCGCGGGTGGGGTTCGTGTTCGCCCGGCGCGGCATCGTGCCCGACGGGGCGTCGAGCTGGTTCCTGCCGCGGATCGCCGGGATCAGCACGGCGCTCGAGTGGTGCCTCACCGGCCGGCTGATCAGCGCCGGCGAGGCGCTGGCGGGCGGCCTGGCCCGCACGGTCTGCCCGGCCGCGGACGTCCTGGGGCGGGCCACGGCGCTGGCGCAGGAGATCGCGGTCAGCGCCGCGCCGGTGTCGGCGGTGCTGACCCGGCACCTGCTGTGGCAGAGCCTGGGCGCTGATCACCCGATGGTCACCCACCGGATCGACTCCCGCGCCATCTACGACACCGGCCGCACGGCCGACGCCGCCGAGGGCGTCACCGCGTTCCTGGAGAAGCGCGACCCGGCCTGGACCCTGGCGCCCAGCACGGACCTGCCCGGCTGGTTCCCCTGGCGCCCCGAGCCGCCCTTCACCGAGTGAGGCGGCCCGCCGGCTCGCTCGCCGGGCCGCCGCCCGCCGCTACCCGGCGTGCCCGCCCAGGTGCTGCCGGAACCAGTCCAGGATGAGCCCGGCGCGGGTGATCCGGTGCTGCGGCGCCCCGGAGCGGGACAGCTCGTGGTTCTCGGCCGGGAACCGGTACATGACCGGGTCACGGCCGAGGCGCCGCAGGGCGACGAACAGCTCCTCGGCCTGGCTGATGGGGCAGCGCAGGTCGTCCTCCGAATGCAGGATGAGCACCGGCGCGGTCATGTCCGCGACATAGGTGACCGGGGACTGGGCCAGGTAGGCGCCCGGGTCGGTGACGTGGTCGCGGCCGATGTAGCTGCGGACGAAGCCGGCGATGTCGGCGGAGTGCTCCATGGTGAGCAGGTTGTTGCAGGCCCGCTCGGAGCAGGCGGCCCTGAACCGGCCGGTGTGGCCGATGGCCCACGACGTCATGTACCCGCCGTAGGAGCCGCCCAGGATGCCCAGCGCGTCGGGGTCGACCCAGTCGAACCGGTCGCAGGCGGTGTCGACGCAGGCCATCACGTCGGCGAAGTCGACGGCGCCCCAGCCCGAGCCGGGGTCGATGTCGGCCTGCGGGCCGCGGATGGCGCGGCCCCACTGCTCGGCGTAGCCCGAGCTGCCGCGCGGGTTGCAGTACAGCACCCCGAATCCGGCGGCGGCCTGGAGCTGGAAGTCGTCGACGAACCGGTTGCCGTACTGGGTGAACGGACCGCCGTGCACGTTGAGGAGCGTCGGGTACCGAGTGCCCGGGACCGCCCCGGCGGGCGGGATGGCCCAGCACTCGACCTCGGCACCGCCGGCCGAGGTCGCGGTGAACCGCTGCGGGGCGCCCAGCGCGATCCGCGCCGTGAACGCCGCCGTGACGCTGGTCAGCGTCCGCTCGGCGGTCTCGCCGCCGGCCGGCCGGGCCGGGTCGAGGCCGCGGGCGATCAGCTCGCCGGGGCAGGCCGGCGTGGCGGCGACGAACGCGAGGGTGCCGCCGGCCCAGTCCCACTCGGTGATCGACCGGTCCCCGCCCGCCACCAGCTCGGGGGCGCCGGACCCGTCGGCGGGCACCTGGTAGAGGGGGACATTGCCGCTGTCGTCGACGCCGAACAGCAGGTGGCCGCCGGCCCAGATCGGGGCGATGGCGCTGCCGAGCGCCTGGCAGTTGCGGTCCAGGCTCGCCGTCAGGACCTGGTCCTTCCCGCTGGCCAGGTCGATGACCGCGACCTGGCGGTGCCGCGGTGACTCCAGCGGCGTCGGGTTCAGGTAGGCGGCCAGCGCCGTCCCGTCGGGCGACCAGGCCGGCCGCGACCAGTCCCGCCCGCCGCCGGTGACAGCCTCCGGGGCGCCGCTGCCGTCGGCCGGGACGGTGAACAGGTCGGTGGCCAGGTCCAGGTCCCACGCCTCGTGCCGGCCCGATACGAACGCGATCAGGGCGGAGTCCGGCGACCACGCCAGCTCGGACGCCTCGAACGGCCCGTCGGTGACCGCGCGGGCCGGCGCCGATCCGTCGGCGGGCACGACGAACACCCGGCTCGGCCGGTCGGCCGTCCACCCGGTGCCGTTGAAGCGGTACAGCAGCCGGGTGATCCGCCGCGGCGGCATGTCCTTCCCGGCCCGCTTGCCGTCGGTCCCGTACTGCGCGGGGTCGGGGTCACGCGCGGCGAACGCCAGCATGGTCCCGTCCGGGGACCACTCCAGCTCGCTGGGCGCCGCGGCCGGGGAGCACACGACGAGCCGCTCGCCGCCGCCGGTCACCGGCAGGACGCAGACCCGGGGCTGGCCGCCGTCGGCGTCGGTCGCGGCGAACGCCAGCCGCCGCCCGTCCGGTGACCAGCGCGGCAGGAACTCCGCACCCGGCCCGGTGAACGGCCGTGCCGTCGCACCCGCGGCGTCACCCCCGCCCGCCGCCGCGAGCCAGATCCGCCGGGCGTACCGGTTGGCCGCCACGTCCGGGTCGGCGACGGTGAACGCCACCGTGGTCCCGTCGGGCGACACCCGCGGCCCGCCGACCTGCCGCAGCGTCCCGATGTCGGCGGGGATCATCCCCCGGCGCGAGTCCGTGACCTGGCTCATCTGCCTCCTCGCGGCCCGGGCCGCTGTCGCGGGCGAAAAATGCTCTGTTTACCCTAAATCATGCAGCTGACGATCATCGGGGCCGGCGCCATCGGCGGGACTATCGGCGCGCACCTCATCCGGGACGGCCACGACGTCCTGCTGTGCGACGCCGACCAGGCCCACGTCGATGCCATCAACCGGTCGGGCCTGGCCATCGAGGGCCCGGTCGAGAACTTCACCGTCCCGGCCCGGGCGGTGACCCCTGACGGCCTGCCCGCCACCGTGAGCCGGGCCGCGATCGCGGTGAAGAACCACCACACCGCGGCGGCCGCGGAGCTGGTGCGGGGCCGGCTCGACCCGTCCGGTTACGTCGTCAGCTTCCAGAACGGGCTGACCGCCGCCGCGATCGAGGCGGTGACCGGCCCCGGGCGGCTGGTGAGCAGCTTCGTCAACTTCGGCGCGGACGTGCTCGCGCCGGGCCGGATCCTGCAGGGCAACATCGGCACCTTCCGGGTCGGCGAGCCCGGCGGCGGCCCGGTCACCCCGCGGGTCGCCGAGCTCGCCGCGGCGCTGCCGTATGCCGTCGCCACCGACAACATCCTGGGCTTCCTGTGGGCCAAGGAGGCCTACGGCGCGATGCTGTTCGCGGGCGCGGTCAGCGACCTGTCCATCGCGGAGACCCTGGAGGACCCCCGCTGGCGGCCGCTGATGCTGGCCATCGCCCGGGAGGTGCTGGCCCAGTCCCCGGTGACCCCGGCGGGCTTCGACGGGTTCGACCCGGCCGACCTGGAGGGCTCGCTGGCCCGGCTGGCCGCGTTCAACCGGGCCAGCGCCAAGTCGCACTCCGGGGTCTACCGCGACCTGGCCGTCCGCCACCGCCCGACCGAGGTCGGCGACCTGGCCGGGCTGGCCGGCCCGCTCACCGGGCACGTCGCCGCGCTCATCCGGGCCATCGAGCGCGGCGAGCGCACCTGCGAGGTGGCCAACCTGGAGCTGCTGGCCGCGTGCGAGGCCACCGAGCGGCTCGGCCGCCCGCTGCACGCCGTGGTCGCCATCGACCCGGCCCCCCGCCGGGCGCCCGAAGGCCCGCTGCACGGGCTGGCCGTGGCGGTCAAGGACATGATCGACATCGCCGGCCTGCCGCGCGGCAACGGCAACCCGGCGGACATGCGCGGCGCCCCGGCCCGCGACGACGCCCCGGTCATCGCCGCGCTGCGCCGCGCGGGCGCCGACGTCTACGCCACCGCCGCGCTGCTGGAGTACGCGGCCGGCAGCCAGCACCCCGGCCTGCCCGCCACCGCCAACCCCCGCGACCCGGGCCGGACCTCCGGCGGGTCCAGCGGCGGCTCGGCCGCCCTGGTCGGCGCGGGCGCGTGCCGGGCCGCCCTCGGCACCGACACCGGCGGGTCGGTCCGCGGCCCGGCCCACTTCTGCGGGGTGTCCGGGTTCAAGCCGTCGTTCGGCGCCCTCGACCTGACCGGCGTGACGCCGCTGGCGCCGTCCCTGGACCACCTCGGCCTGCTGACGTCGGATGTGGCGGTCGCCGGGCAGGTCTTCACCGCCCTGACCGGGCAGCCGCCGGCCACGGCGCCGCCCCGGCTGCGGATCGGCCTGATCGCCAGCCAGCTGGGCGACCCGGGCCTCGAACCCGGCGTCGCCGCCGCCCTGGCCGACGCGGTCGCCGCCCTGCGCCCGGAGGCCACCCTGACCGAGGTCGACGGAACCGCGTTCGCCCAGATCAGCCAGCTGTACGAGGTGATCCTCCTGGCCGAGGCGTGGCAGGTGCACCGCGACGCGGTGCAGCGCGACCCGGGCCACTTCGGCCCCGGCACCCTGTCACTGCTGCGGGCGGCCGAGCGCATCACCCCCGCGGACTACGCCGACGCGACCCGCCGCCGCGAGGAACTCCGGCCCGCCGCGGCCGCCGCCTACGCCGGCACCGACGTGCTCCTGTCCCCGGTCATGCCGGGTACCGCCCCGCTGGCCGGCGAGTCACCCGGCCGCTTCAGCGGCGAGTTCGAGCAGCCCTACAACCTGACCGGCGCGCCCGCGATCGCCCTCCCGTGCGGGCGGACGGCCGAAGGCCTGCCCGTGGGCCTGCAGCTATCCGCGCCGGCCGGCCAGGATCAGGCCCTGCTGGCCGCCGCCGCGGTGGTCGAGAAGATCCTGAGCGGGCTGCCCGCCGAGCGATCCGTTTCGCATGCGGGGTGACCGGCGGGCGGGCCGCCAGCTAGCCGAGGACCTCGCGGATGAAGTCGCGAAGCACCGCCTGGAACTTGTCAGCCTCCTCGATCTGCGGCGAGTGGCCGGACTTCTCGAAGATCACCAGGCGTGAGTCCGGGATCAGGGCGGCGATCGTCTCGGCGCTGGCCACCGGGGTGACCCAGTCGGTACGGCCGACGGTGACCAGGGTCGGGCAGCGGACGCCGGGGAGCTGGGGCTTGAGGTCGTAGGCGGGCATGTTGTGCTCGAAGCACCAGTTGTGGGCCTCGTGCCGGTAGATGCCGGCCTCGACCCGCGCGGTGGCGGCGACCGGGTCGTACTCGTAGTCGTACAGCGGGATGATGTCGGCCCACCGGGCCTTGAGGTCGGCGTCGTCGTAGATCCGGCCCGACCAGTACCGGTCGAAGTTGCCCCAGTTGATCTCGACGCGGTCCTGGTTACGCGCGTTCTCGTAGGCGCGGGCCAGGTTGGAGTTGTCGGCCGAGGTGTCCCGCAGGATCATGGCCGTCACCCGGTCGGGGTAGCGAAGCGCGTACTCCATGGCGATGAACCCGCCGTAGGAGCCGCCCGCCACCATGACCTGTTCGGCGCCGAGCCACTCGCGCAGCCCGTCCACGTCGGCGGCCCACTGGGCGTGCGAGAACGGCGGCTTGCCCTCGCTCGTCCCGCAGCCGCGCGCGTCGAAGACCACCACCCGCAGCTCGTCGGCCAGCGGGCCGAATGTGGCCTTCGGCTCGGCCAGCGAGCCGATGCCGCCGCCGCCGTGATGGGCGATCAGCACCGGGGCGCCCTCCGGGCCGAGCACCTCCACGTTGAGGTCGTTGTCATTGATGGTGACGATCATCAGTGCCCCCCGCGTAGTCGCTGCCTGATTCAGTGAAGTCGCGGCCGGCCTCAGTGGCCGGCATAGCCGCCGTCAATCGAGATGACCTGCCCGGTCACCCACGAGGAGCGCTCGGCGGCGAAGAACCGCACGCCGTTGGCGATGTCAGCGGGCTCGCCCAGCCGCCGCATGCTGATCCGCTCGACCAGCGCGGCCTGCCCCTGCGGGCCGTAGCTCTGCCACTGGGCCTCGCTGGCCGGGTTGGACCGGATGTAGCCGGGGGCGATGCAGTTCACCGTGATCCCGAACGGCCCCAGGTCGTGGGCCAGCTGCCGGGTGAAGCCGAGCTGGGCCGCCTTCGCGCTGGTGTAGGCCTGGATGCCGGTCAGGCTCACGCCGAGGCCGGCGCCGGAGGAGATGATGATGATCCGCCCCCAGCGCCGCTCCTTCATCCCCGCGACCACGGCCCTGGAGCACAGGAACGCGGTGGTCAGGTTGGCGTCGAGCACCGCCCGCCAGTCCTCGGCCGTGACGTCCTCCAGCGGCTTGCCGGTCTGGCCGGCCACCCCGCCCGCGCAGTTGACCAGGATGTCGACCGGCCCGAGGCCGCCGAAGAAGCCCGCCACCGCGGCCGGGTCGGACAGGTCGGCGGTGTCCTTGTCCACGCCGTGCACGAGCGCGCCGTCGCGCCGCAGCGCCTCGGCGATCCCGGCTCCGATGCCGTGCCCCGTTCCGGTCACGACGGCCGTCTTCCCGGCCAGCTCGCCCGCGCCGGCCAGGCCGTCCGGGCCGGTCAGGCCGTCCGTGCCGGTCAGGTCGCCGCTCACCGGGGCGGCCCGGTCCGGGCCCGGCGGCCGTCCGGTGGCGTTCCGGGATCGCCCGTTCCGGGCGCGCGCAGCAAAATGTGACCCAGCCTCCGTGCCGTCATCGCTGCCGGACGTGCCGCCCGGCGGTCCGGACTCGAGCTCGGCAAACGTTTGTGCTGAGACGTACTGTAATGGCCCGGCCCGGCCCGATCCAGTGTGATTTCCGCCGCACTGCCGCATCCGCGCCGGGCCCGGCCCGCCGCCCGGCGTTGCGCTGGGCCCGGGCCTCGTCACCGGCTCGCTCTCCGGGGGACAGTAACCGCGGCCGGGCGGCGGGTTTGCGCCCCGCTCCGGGCGGCGACGACTCCTGTGGGTCCCGCAGGCCCGCCGCGCCGTCGTCGCTCTTCCTGAGCATGGCGGCGGCCTGCCCGCGGCGGCGGCGGCCCGGTGGCGGCATAGCCCAGCTGCCGCGGCGGTTACCGGCCGCCGCGGGCCAACCGAGCGGAGGAGTCATGCCGAAGGCAGTGCAGTTCGACGAGTACGGCGGGCTGGACGTCTTGCAGGTGCGGGACGTCCCGCGGCCGGTGCCCGGCCCCGGCCAGGTACTGGTGCAGGTCAAGGCGGCCGGGATCAACCCGGGCGAGGCCAAGATCCGCGAGGGCCTGCTGGACTCCATGTTCCCGGCCACGTTCCCGTCCGGGCAGGGCAGCGACCTGGCCGGAATCGTCGCGGAAACCGGGCCGGGGGTCACCGGCTGGACCGCCGGCAACGAGGTCATCGGCTACACCGACGACCGGTCCAGCCAGGCGGAGTACGTCCTGGTCCCGGCCGAGAACCTGACCGCCCGGCCCGCGGCGGTGCCGTGGCCGGCCGCCGGGGGCCTGTTCGTGGTCGCGGCGACGTCCTGGGCCGCGGTCCGGGCCGTGGCGCTGGCTCCCGGCGACACCGTCGTCGTGTCCGGCGCCGCGGGCGGGGTCGGCTCGATCACCGTCCAGCTGGCCCGCCGGGCCGGGGCCACCGTCATCGGGCTGGCCAGCGAGCCGAACCACGCCTGGCTCGCCGAGCACGGCGTGACCGCCGTCAGCTACGGCGACGGCGTCGCGGACCGCATCCGCGCGGCGGCCCCGCAGGTGAGCGCCTTCATCGACACGGCCGGCCAGGACTACGTGGAGCTGGCCCTCAACGACCTGGGCGTGGCGCCGTCCCGCGTCGACACGATCGTCCGCTTCGACGCCGGCGCCCAGTACGGCGTCAAGACCGACGGCAACGCAGCCGGCTCGAGCGCGGCGGTGCTGGCCGAGCTCGCGGGCCTGATCGCCGACGGCGAGCTGGACTTCCCGATCGCGGCGACCTTCCCGCTGGACCAGGTTCGGGAGGCCTACGCCAAGCTCGCGTCGGGCCACATCCACGGCAAGATCGTCCTGACCGTGTAGTCACGGCCGCGGGTCAGGCCAGCCTCCCCTCAGGCCACGCCTCTCCGTCAGCCCGCCCCGTCCTCCGATCTTTGCAACGACAGTGATAGTAATAATGGAGGGAGGATCGATCCTGTCGGGAGGAAGGTCATGACCTACGTCATCGGCGAGGCGTGCGTGGACGTGCTGGACCGCGCGTGCGTCGAGGAGTGCCCGGTGGACTGCATCTACGAGGGCGAGCGGATGCTCTACATCCATCCGGACGAGTGCGTGGACTGCGGGGCGTGCGAGCCGGTGTGCCCGGTCGAGGCGATTTACTACGAGGACGACGTCCCGGATGCGCAGCAGGCCTATACCGCGGAGAACGCGCTGTTCTTCACCGAGCCGCTGCCCGGCCGCGCCGAGCCGCTCGGCTCGCCCGGCGGGGCGTCCCGGCTCGGTACCGTCGGCGCCGACACGCCGCTGGTCGCGGCCTTGCCCCGGCGGCAGTAGCGGCCCGGCGCCTGGCCGCAGGCGGCCCCGCCGGCCGCATGGAGCGCCGCGGGCGCGGCGCGGTTTCGCGACAGCGAAGATCGTTTCAACTAGCGTGGATGGCTTTAACGGAGGCGCCATGGACCTGGAGGCTCTGCTCGCCCCGGACGCCGGCTCCGGGCTCGGCCGGAGCCGGGCCCGGGTCCTGGAGCTGCTGCGCGAGACCGACACGCCGCTGGGCGTCCAGGCCGTCGCCGACCGCACCGGGCTGCATCCCAACACCGCGCGCTTCCACCTGGACGGCCTGGTGGGGGCCGGCCTCGCGACCCGCGAGCCGCAGGCCAGGGCCGCGGTGGGGCGGCCCAGCATGGCCTACCGCGCGGCCGCCCGCGGGCCCGCGGGACCGCGGCGGTACCGGCTGCTGGCCGAGATGCTCACCAGCCTCATCGCCGGCCTGATGGCCGAGCCGGGCGAGGCCGCCGCGGCGGCCGGGCGGGAATGGGGGGCGTACCTGACCGAGGCGCCGCCGCCCTACCAGCGGCTCGGCGCGAGCGAGTCGCTGGCGCGGCTCACCGCGATGCTGGCCGAGCTGGGGTTCGCGCCGCAGCTCGCGGCCGAGGGGGATCACTACCGCCTGAGCCTGCGCGAGTGCCCGTTCAAGGAGATCGCGCAGCAGCACCAGGACGTGGTGTGCGCGCTGCACCTCGGGCTCATGCGCGGCGCGCTGGATCAGCTGCGCTCCGCGGTCACCGCCGACCGGCTGGAGCCGTTCGCTGAGCCGGGCCTGTGCGTCGCGCGCCTGAGCGCGGGCGGGGAGCCGCCGCTCACGCCGACAGCAGCAGGACGCCGGTAACGATCAGGGCGGCGACCTTGGCCGACTCCAGGACGATGTAGGCCAGGTGGCCGCGCGAGCGCGGCGCGTCCGCTCCGGCGAGGATCCGGCCGGTCCGGCGGGACAGCCGGGGACGCACCGCGGCCAGCTGCACGACGAGGACCGCGATCACCACCGCCGCGGCCGTCACGGATCCGGCCGGGGCGCCGGAGAGCGCGGCGGCGGTGATGAGGGCCACGGCGAGGACCGCCTCAACGGCGTTGAGGGCGCGGAACACCAGCCGGCCGATCCCGAGCCCGAGCGGCACCGAGACGCCGGGGGCGCGGAACTTGAGGGGAGCCTCGAGGAACGAGATGGCGAGCACCATGCCGAGCCAGGTGAAGGCCACGGCGGCGGCGACGGCTGCTCCCGGGGTCACGTGGCCAGTTTACACAATTGGACATGTGTAAATTAATCGAAGGTCCAAGCTGTGCGGATAGCACGACGGCCTATGACGCCGAGGGCTACCTCGACGTCAGCGTCGCCCGCACGACCTGGCTCATCGCCAAGGTGCTGCAGCCGTTCACCGACGGGCAGTTCCAGATCGTCGTGCCCAGCAGGAATCAGGCGGATCAGCTTCGGCGCCTGCTGATCCCGCCCGGCTGAGCCGGCTGCGCGCGGTGAGGCGACCGCTGCGGCTTCCGGCGGCGCGGCCCCGCTAGCGCCAGTGGTCCAGGGGGAGCGGGCCGCGGCTGCGGATGGTGCGGATGGTGAACGTGCTGCGGGCCTCGACGACGCCGGGGATGGCCAGCAGGCGGTCCAGCAGCAGGCGCTCGTAGCTGGGCAGGTCGGGCATGGCCAGCTCGACCATGAAGTCGGCCGTGCCGGTGATCAGGTAGTAGGCCACCACGGCCGGGATGGCCAGCAGGGCCTCCTCGATCTCCACCGAGGCCGGGCGGGAATGGCGGTCGACCCGCAGCCCGACGAAGACGGTCAGGGCGAGGCCGGCCGTGGCCCGGTCGACATCGGCCCGGTACCCGGCGATGATCCCGCTCGCTTCCAGGGCCTTGACCCGGCGCAGGCAGGCCGACGGCGACAGGGACACGTGGTCGGCCAGGTCGACGTTGGCCATCCGCCCGTCGCGCTGCAGCGTGGCCACGATGGCACGATCGAGGCGGTCTGTTCTGAGGTCCGGCATGAAAATGCTGCTACGCGTGATTTCACCGCACAGAGTTGCGTGCAGAGTGCCTGGCCGTGCAATATTTGCCATGGCCTGCGAGCCGGTTTCGGCCAGGCTTGAGCCATGACCACAACAGCTGCTCCCGCGCTCCGCCCGCTGTCCATCCCGCGCGGTGCGTCGCTCTACGTCGGCGCGCTGCTCGGCCCCGGCGTGCTGCTCCTGCCCGGCCTGGCCGCCGCCCAGGCCGGCCCGGCGTCGATCATCGCGTGGGTCGCGCTCATCGGGCTGTCGGCCCTGCTGGCCACGGTGTTCACCGCGCTGGGCCGGGCCGTCCCGGCGGGCGGCGGGGTGGCCGGGTACGCGGCGGCCGGGCTCGGCCGCCGGGCCGGGGCCGCGACCGGGTGGTGCTTCCTGGCCGGGGTGGTCTGCGGCGCCCCGATCGTGTGCCTCATCGGCGCCAGCTACGTGACCGACCTGGCCGGGGGCGGCCAGCTGATGCGCGCCGCGGTGGCCGGCGCGCTGCTGCTGGCCGTGGTCGGCCTGGCCCTCGGCGGCGTCCGGGCCAGCACGGCCGCCCAGCTCGGGCTGGTCGGGCTGCTGATCGTGGTCGTGGTCGTGGCGGTGGCAGGGTCGGCGCCGTCAGCTCACGCGGCCAGCTGGGCGCCGTTTGCCCCGCACGGCTGGACGGCGGTGGGCCGGGCGGCCGCCACCCTGATGCTGTCGTTCGCCGGGTGGGAGGCCATCGCGCCGCTCACCACCCGGTTCGCCCGCCCGGAGCGGGAGCTGCCGCGGGTGACCATGATCGCGTTCGGCATCACGGCCGCGCTCTACCTCGGCCTGGCCGTGGCCACCATCGCGTGCCTGGGCCACCGGGGCGGGACCGACGTGCCGCTGGCCCTCCTGCTGCAGCTGGCCCTCGGCCCGGCCGGCCGGGCCGCCGCCGCGGTCGCCGCGCTGGTGCTGACCCTGGGCTCGACCAACGCCTGCCTGACCGGTGCCGCCGAGATGGTGGCCCGCCTCGGCGCGGCCCGGCCCGCTCGCCCGGCCGCGCGGATCCTGGCCGGCCCGGCCCGCATCGCCGCCGTGCCCGCCTTCCTGGCCGTCGCCGCGATGCTCCCCTTCTGCGGCTGGGCGGTCGGCGCCGCGGCCGCCGTCGCCCTGACCGCGGCCCTGGCCGCCGGGCGCCGTGCGCGGGTCCCGGCCGCGATGGGCGCGCTGGGCGGCGCTCCGGTCAGCGCGTCAGCCGGTAACCCTGACGGCGGGCACCTCGCCGGCCAGCAGCGGGCCGCCTGAGGTCCGTGTGCCGGTGACCAGCAGTGTCGCCGCACCCGGCCGGGAATCGCGCCGATGAAGCCCGAATGCTGGAGTCAGCGGTCCTGGCCGGCCAGGCGGTCCTGGCCAGGACGTGCTGTTCGATCACCGTGCCGGGCCCGCCTTCCAGCTCGACCCGCACGTCGGTCGCTGCCCGGCTCAGACAGGGAGAGGCCGACCGCCTCGGTCAGCGCTTGCCGCAGTTCATCCATGTCTGCGCCCGAACCGGGCTCCGTCATTATCGAGCCCCACCCCTTTGGCGGTTCGGATCGCGGGTCTGAACCAGGTACGAAGCGAACCGCTAACGAGGTACGACTTGCGGTCACCCCGAGCACCTCAGCTGGCCGCCACTCGGGCGGCCCGGGTCGGTGGCAAAGCCTCGACCCTGAAGCTGGCCGTGCTCTCGACCGGGCCGCAGCGGGCCGGTCAGCGGATGACGAGGACGGCCGGGCCGCGGGGGATGAGCTCGCCGATGACGGGGGCACCGGGCACCTCGCCGGCCAGCAGCAGGCCGCCCGAGGTCTGCGCGTCGGCGAGGAGCAGCAGGTCGTCCTCGCTGACCCCGTCCGCGGCCAGGTGCGGCGCCACCCAGTCCAGGTTGCGGCGGCTGCCGCCGGGCAGGTAGCCGTCCCGCAGCCGGTCGCGGGTCCCGGTGATGAACGGCACCGCCGCGCGGTTGATCACCGCCGTGACGCCGCTGGCCCGGGCCAGCTTGTACAGGTGGCCGAGCAGCCCGAAGCCGGTGACGTCGGTGGCGCAGCCGATCCCGGCGGCGAGGGCGGCCGCGCAGGCGATGTCGTTGAGGGTCGTCATCACCGCGACGGCCTCCTCGCTGACCTCGCCGGTCGCCTTGTGCCAGGAGTTCAGCACGCCGGTGCCGAGCGGCTTGGTCAGCGACAGGGGCTGGCCCGCGCGGCCCGCGTCGATCCGCAGCAGCCTGTCCGGGTGGGCCAGCCCGGTGACGGCCATGCCGTACTTGGGCTCGGGGTCGTCGATGCTGTGGCCGCCCGCGACGTGGCAGTTCGCCGCGCGGGCCGCGTCCAGGCCGCCGCGCAGCACCTCGGCGGCCAGGTCCGCGCTGAGCACCTCGCGCGGCCAGCCGAGCAGGTTGACCGCGACCAGCGGCTCGCCGCCGACGGCGTACACGTCCGACAGCGCGTTGGTCGCCGCGATGCGGCCGAAGGTGTAGGCGTCGTCGGCCACCGGCGTGAAGAAGTCGGCCGTGGCCACGACGGCCCGGTCGGCGCTGATCCGGACGACCGCGGCGTCGTCGCCGTGCTCGACGCCGATCAGCAGGTTCGGGCCGGGCTCGTCCGGGATCAGCCGGGCGACCGCCGCCTCCAGCTCGCCCGGCGGGATCTTGCAGGCGCAGCCGCCGCCGCGGGCGTACTGGGTCAGGCGTATTCCGCGATGATCGTCCATGCCCGAGACTGTAGACGCACACGACGGCGGGGCCATGTCAGCGGAGGTAGGCAGTGAGCGAATACGTGCTCGAGGAACGGGCGGCCGTGCTGCGGGACGCGTCCGGCCGGACGGTCTGCGACCTGCTCCGGCTGGCCGCCGACCGGTGGGCCGGCGAGCCCGCCTACTCCGACCGGGCCGCCCCTGACCAGCCCTGGCAGACCATCACCTGGGGCCAGACCCGCGACCGCGTCCTGCGGCTGGCCGCCGGGTTCCTCGCCCTCGGCCTGCAGCCCGGCGAGAAGGTCGCCCTGATGATGCCCAACCAGCTGGAGCACGTCCTGGCCGACCAGGGCGTGCTGCACGCCGGGGGAGTGCCGGTGACCTTCTACCCGACGCTGGCGCCCGACCAGGTCGCCTACGTGGCCGGCAACTGCGACGCGCGCATCGCCGTCCTGGACGGCGCGGCCGAGCTGGCCCGGTGGCAGCCGGTCCTGGCCGAGCTGCCCGGCATCGCGCACGTCATCGTGATCGACGCGGCCGCCTGCCCGGCGGGCGAGCCGTTCCGGAGCTGGGCGGACCTCGAGGACCTCGGCGCGCGCCGGTGGGACGAGCTGGCCGGGCAGGTGTCGGCCCGGATCGACGCCATCGCGCCGGGCGACCCGGTCACGCTGCTCTATACCTCGGGGACGACCGGGGCCCCTAAGGGCGTGGTCATCACCCACGCCAGCGTTTCGTATGAACTGGCCGCATTCGCGGCGAACGGGGCCGCGCCGATGCGCGCGCGCTGGGTCTCCTACCTGCCGATCGCGCACATCGCCGAGCGGATGTACACCCTCTACCTGGCCATCACCAACGGCTGGCAGGTGTTCTTCTGCCCGAACGCGTCCGCACTGCTGATCGCTACCGTGGGGGCCGCCCGGCCCACCGCGTTCTTCGGCGTGCCGCGGGTGTGGGAGAAGATCCAGGCCGGCATCCAGGCCCTGCTGGCGGCGGAGGCGGACGAGAGCCGGAAGGCGGCAGTGGCGGCGGCGATGGCCACCGGCCTGGCCTACGTCGCCAGCACCCAGTACGGCCACCGCACGCCCGACGAGCTGGCCGCGGAGTTCGCCCGCGCCGACGAGCAGGTGCTGGCGCCGATCCGGTCGCTGCTCGGGCTGGGCGAGGTCGAGGTCGCGGTCAGCGCGGCGGCGCCGCTGCCCCCGGAGACCGGCGAGTTCTTCGCCGGCCTCGGCCTGCGCATCCTCGACGTGTACGGGATGACTGAGACGACCGGCGCGTTCACGGCCAACACGCCCGGCGCCTTCCGGCTCGGCACGGTGGGGCGGGCGGTGGCGGGCTGCGAGATCAAGATCGCGGACGACGGCGAGATCCTGACCCGCGGGCCGCTGAACACGCCGGGCTACCTCGACCTGCCCGACCAGACGGCGGCGCTGCTGGACGACGACGGCTGGCTGCACACCGGGGACATCGGCAGCCTGGATGACGACGGCTTCCTGCGGGTCATCGACCGGAAGAAGGAGCTCATCATCACGGCGGGCGGCGAGAACGTGGCCCCCGCGGCCGTCGAGAACCTGCTGGCCGCCCACCCGCTGATCGGGCAGGCGCTGGCCTACGGCGACCGCCGGCCCTACATTGTCGCGCTGCTGACCCTGGACGGCGAGGTGGCCCCGGCCTGGGCCCGCGCCCGCGGCATCGAGGCCGGCTCGCTGGCCGAGCTGGCCGACCGCCCGGAGGTGGCACAGGCGGTGGCGGAGGCGGTCGCCGCCGCCAACGCCAGGCTGGCCCGGGTCCAGCAGGTCAAGTACTGGCGGCTGCTGCCGGTGGAGTGGACGGCCGAGAGCGAGGAGCTGACCCCGACGCTCAAGCTCAAGCGCCGGGTCGTGCACGCCAAGTACGCCGACGTCATCGATTCGCTGTACAGCGCGGGCCGGTAAGGTCTCGTCCCGGAGGCGTCAGGGTGCCTGGTGGCCCCCCCGGTCTTCAAAACCGACGGACGGCGCGCAGCGTCGTCGGCGGGTTCGATTCCCGTCCGCCTCCGCCACCTGACTCCGTGCTGGCCCCGGCCGGGCGGGACCGCACTCTTCCCGTGGGCGGCCTACCCGGCTGGGGTCGCCGCGGTGGCGAGCTGGGTCAGGGGCAGGCCGCCGCGCTGGGGCGCGTACGCAGCCGACGGTGGCGGCAAGCTCACCTCGCCGGCGCGCCGAAGGCGACCGGCTGCTGGTCGCCCTCCCGATGTTCCTGGCCGCGGGCACCCGCTGACCGCACCCCTGGCGCGGCCGGGACTGGGTAGTGTCCCATGCCATGACAAGAGCCGCATTACGGGCGCAGGCGCAGTCGTTCGACAAGCTCGCGGCGGACTATGACCGCCTCGGCGACCTGGGCGAGAACCACCAGCGGATCGCCCAGTGGCTGGCCGGCGTCCTGCCCGGCGCCGGCGGCCGCGCGCTGGACCTGGGCTGCGGCACCGGGCGGCACACGATGCTCCGGGCCGACAGGTTCACCCGCGTCGACGCCGTCGACCTGGCGCAGCCGATGATCAGGCTGGCCCGCGCCCGGCGGCCGCGGCCGAACGTCACCTACTGGACGTCGGACCTGCACGACGTGGCCGGGCCGCAGCGCTACGACTGCATCCTGTCCGTCCTCACCCTGCACCACGTGCCCGACCTGCACGCGGCGCTCAGCCACATCAGGTCGCTGCTGGCCCCCGGCGGGCGCGTGGTGATCGCCGACTGCTACGACATCTGCCCGGACCGCCCGTCGGCGTGGTGGCGGCTGCGGCTGGCGGCCGAGGCGGTGGTGCCGGTGCGCCTGCGGCTGCCTGCGCTGGCGCTGCTGCGCGGCGGCCGGGACGTGCTCCGCCGCGGTCCGGTGACCGCGTGGGAGGTCTGCCGGCTGACGGTCAAGCGCGACTGGCTGGACCACCTCGTCAGCGACCGGATGTTCAGCCGGGAGGCGCTGCAGGCCAGCTGCGCGGACCTGTTCCCCGGCGCCCGGCTCGAGGTTCTCGGCGGGGCCCGCGGGATCGGCCTGGTCTGGGACGCGCCCTGACCGCTGCGGGCGCGCCGGTCAGATGCCGCCGAGCATGATGATGAGCTGGATGACCCGGTAGGCCGTCGGATAGTCCGGGGCCGCATAGCGCAGCGTGCAGCCATCGACCCGCTCGATGCCCGGGATGAGCAGCGCCCGCTCGGTCATGCTCGGCCGCAGGACCTGCACCTCCAGCACGACCGGGCCGTCGAAGCGCAGCGGCGCGACGGCCGCGCGGTCGGCCAGGGCCTGGGGCACCTCCCGCTCGATCCGGTCGCAGGCCTCGGCGGGGTGCAGCAGCGCCGCCGCGGAGAAGCCCAGGGCCCGCTTCACGACCACGGCATGGACGCCCGGCGCCACCGCGCTCGCCTCGGCGGCCACGGTGTCATCGCCGGACACCAGGACCGTCGGCACCCCGCTGTGCGCGGCGAGCGCGACGTTCAGGCCGATCTCGCCCAGGGACCGCCCGTCGCACCGCACGTCGGCGACGACCCCGCCGTGGATCGTGTGGGCCAGGACCGATCCGGGCGTGCCGGCCCGGCCGTGGTAGCCGATGAACACCGCGGCGTCCGCGCCGTCCGCCAGGCCGGCCAGCATCCCGTCGGGCTTGGGCTTGCCGCGCAGCAGCTCGGCGCGCCGGTCGAGCTGCTCGGGGAGCAGGTTCCGGAATTGCGCGTGGGCCTCGGTCACGAGCACCCGGGCGCCGGGGTCGAAGGCGTAAATCCCGCGGACCGCGGCGCTGGCCTCGGCCGTGATCAGGCTCCGGTTCCGCTCGTACTCGGCGTGGCCGGGACTGACGTCGTCGCCGTCGACGACGCCGGCGATGCCCTCCATGTCCACCGACACCAGTACCTGCACAAGCCCTCCTACCGGTAGCGCAGCATCGTGCCCGCGTCGGCCCGCTGCGCCCGCTCCAGGATCAGCTGGCCCAGCGCGATGTCCAGGATGGCCAGCCCGCGGTGCCACAGCAGGATCCGCTCGGCCGGGCTCTCCCGGCCCGGCCGCAGGCCCGCGACGACCTGGCCGAGCTCGGCGTGCAGCGTGCGCGGCGACAGCGCGCCGGAGTCGACGTGCCGGCGCAGCGCGCCGAACCGGCCGGACTGCGACTCGGCCCAGTCGTCCACCACGACCTTGTCCATCACGTCCAGCAGGTCATCCTCGACGGCGCTGATCGTGCCGTAGGGCACGACGAACGCGCCGGGCCTGACCAGGCCGGTCCGCAGCAGCGGCTCCGGTCGGGTCAGCCGCGAGGCCTCGACCAGGATGTCGGCCCCGTCGAACGTCTCGTCCGCGGTGGCGGTGACCCGGACCGGCGTGGCGGTCACCGCGGCCAGCTCCGCGGCGAACGCCTCGCGCGACTCCGGCCTGCGGCTGGTCACCCGGATCTCGGCCAGGTCAAACTCCGCGTCCAGCAGCACCACGTTCCAGAAGGCGGTACCGCGCGCCCCGACGTGGCCGAGGATCCGGGCATCGGGCCGGGCCAGGAACCGCGCGCCGACGGCGGTCATCGCGCCGGTCCGGGCCGCGGTGATCAGCGTCGCGTCCATGATCGACGCGGGCATGCCGGTGCCGGGGTCATACAGCGTCAGCAGCCCGAGCTCGCTGGGCAGGCCGCGGGCGTAGTTGGTGACGAAGTCGCCGACCACCTTGACCCCGCTGACGCCGCCGGCGCCGAGGTCGGGCAAGTGCCCGCGCAGCACGTTGAAGTGCCCGGCGCCGTCGTTGTCGGGCGTCAGGTGCACGCGCGGCTCGACCAGGGCGCGGCCCCGGCCGTGGGCCAGCACCGCGCCCTGCACCGCGGCCACGATCTCCGCGCTGGTCAGGTTAAGGCCGTCAATATCGGGTCCGGACAGGAACCGAATCCAGTGCCCTTGGCTCACTCGGTGCTAGTCCCCGGCTCGAACGGCCCGCGCGGCGGGAACTGGGTCGCGGTCGAGGCCGGGAACTGGCCCGTCGGCGAGGGGAACTGGCCGGTCGTGGCCGGGAACCGGGCCTGCGTCTCGGTCGGCTCTTCCCCCGGGAACGGCCGCTGCTCGCCGAGCGGGTACGCGTGGGTGGCGGTCGCCGCGTACTGGTCCGCGCCGGCCGGCACGGGCTGGCCGTCGTCGGCCGGGTCCAGGTAGTCGTCGCCGTAGGCGTCCTCCTCGACCAGGTCCCGGGCCGAGGCCATCGAGAACCGGCCGGCGGCCAGCGCGCCGAGGAAGACGATCAGGATGCCGACCGCGGTGAAGAACCCCAGCATCTCGAGGAACTGCCAGGTCGTCGTCGACCCGGCGACGACCGCGCCGGAGCGCGTGACCGGGACGCCCGCGGTGATCGAGGGCCGCTTCAGCAAGATGGCGACGACCGGCTGGCCGACGATGAACCAGGCGCCGCCCGCCGCGGCCAGCAGCCCGCCGAACATGCCCGCCGGCCGGTTGCGGGTCGCCGCGGCCAGCAGGCCGCCCACGACGGCGGCCGCCCCCGGCACGATCGAGAGGTAAAGGCGGCCCGAATTGTAGGCCCAGGCATGGTCAGGCGTGAACGCGAACTTGAAGTACGGACCGATAAACGGAACCAGGGCGCCCCACGCGCCGAGGAGGATCAGCAGGAGGCCGCACAGGCTGCCGCGTCGGCGCGGAATACGTGTAACACCGGCCATCAAGACTCACTCCCTGAGTAAACGGAATATCCAGACTTTCACACGGCGCGTGCCCCCCGGGGCGCCCCTTATGCAAAGTGCTGGTAAACCGGCGCAGATGACGCGTTCACGGCACGCCATCTTGCGGGCTGCGGCAGGTATGGTCGCGCTCGTGGACGTCCGCAGGCTCATCCCCCGCACCGACGCGGTGCTGGCCGACGCGCGGCTGGCGAGCGCGCAGCAGCGGCTCGGCCGGCCGCTCGTGCTGGCCGCCGTGCGGCACGCCCAGGACCAGGCCCGGGCGGGCGAGATCGAGCCCGGCGCGGTGGCCGACACCGCGGTGGCCGCGCTGCCGTCCGGGGCGGCATCGCTGACCCCCGTCATCAACGCCACCGGGGTGCTGCTGCACACCAACCTGGGCCGCGCGCCGCTGTCGCCCGCCGCGCTCGCCTCGCTGCAGGCCGCGGGCGGCAGCACCGACCTCGAGTTCAGCCTGGACACCGGCGCGCGCGGCCGCCGCGGGCGGGGGATGCTGGCCGCGCTGGCGGCGGCGGTTCCGGCCGCCGAGGCGGTGCACGTGGTCAACAACAACGCCGCCGCGCTCGTCCTGGCCGCGACCGCGCTGGCCGCCGGCCGGGAGATCATCGTCAGCCGCGGCGAGCTGATCGAGATCGGCGACGGGTTCCGGCTGCCGGACCTGCTGGAGTCGACCGGCGCCCGGATCCGCGAGGTCGGCACGACCAACCGCACCTCCGCCGCCGACTACGCCGCCGCGATCGGGCCGCAGACCGGCTTCATCCTCAAGGTGCACCCGTCCAACTACCGCATCGAGGGCTTCACGGCCAGCGCCAGCGTCGCCGACCTGGCCGCACTCAGCGTGCCGGTGGTCGGCGACATCGGCTCCGGGCTGCTGGCGCCGCACCCGCGGCTGCCCGCCGAGCCCGACGCCGCGACGTGGCTGGAGGCCGGCGCCGCGCTCGTCACGGCGAGCGGCGACAAGCTGCTCGGCGGGCCCCAGGCCGGGCTGCTGCTCGGCCGCGCCGACCTGGTGACCCGGCTGGCCCGGCATCCGCTGGCCCGCGCGCTGCGCGTCGACAAGCTCACCATCGCTGCCCTGGAGGCCACCTTGGCCGGACCCCGCCCGCCGGTCGCGCAGGCTCTGTCGGCGGGTCGGGAAGAACTTCTGGACCGGGCGGAACGGATCGCGCACCGCCTGCGTGCCGCCGGGATCGACGCCGGCGCGGGGCCGGCCGACGGGGCCGTCGGGGGCGGCGGGGCACCGGAGGTGGCGCTGCCCGGCGCCGCGGTCAGCCTGCCGCCGGCGCTGGCCCCGCTGCTGCGGGCCGGCGACCCGGTCCGGCGCGGCGCGGTCCCGGCCGTGGTCGGCCGGGTCGAGGACGGGCGGCTGCTGCTCGACCTGCGGGCCGTGCCGCCCGGCGATGACGAGCTGCTCGGCGACGCCGTCATCGCCGCCCGCGGCGCGGCGGGGCGGGGCTAGCGCATGCAGGTCATCGCCACCGCCGGCCACGTCGACCACGGCAAGTCGACCCTGCTGCGCGCCCTCACCGGGATGGACCCCGACCGGTGGGCCGAGGAGAAGCGCCGGGGCATGACCATCGACCTCGGCTTCGCCTGGCTCAAGCTGCCCTCGGGCGAGCGGATCGCGTTTGTCGACGTGCCCGGCCACGAGCGCTTCGTCCCGAACATGCTGGCCGGCGTCGGCCCGGTCCCGGCCGTGGTGTTCACCGTGGCCGCGGACGAGGGCTGGATGCCCCAGTCGGCCGAGCACCTGGCCGTGCTGGACGCCCTCGGCATCCGCAGCGGGCTGCTCGTGATCACCCGGTCCGACCTGGCCGACCCCGGCCCCGCCCTGGCCGCGGCCCGGGCGCAGCTGGCCGCGACCAGCCTGGGCCAGGTGCCGGCCCTGGCCGTCAGCACCGTCACCGGCGAGGGCCTGGCCGCCCTGGTCGCGGCCCTGGACACGCTGGTCCAGGGCCTGCCGGTGCCCGACGCCGGGGACCCGGTGCGGCTGTGGGTGGATCGGGCGTTCAGCATGACCGGCAGCGGCACGGTGGTGACGGGCACCCTGCCGGCCGGAACCGTGCACCGCGGCGACGAGCTCGTCGTCACGCCCGCCTGCCGCCCGGTCCGGGTCCGCGACATCCAGACCCTCGGCGAGAGCGCGCCGGCCGCCACCGGGGTGGCCCGGGTCGCCCTGAACCTCCGCGGCGTGGCCAAGGAGAACCTGGCCCGGGGCATGGCCATCGTCCAGGCCGGGCGCTGGACGACGACCGACACCATCGACATCCGGCTCTGCGGCCCGGCGGGCGGCGAGCCGGACCTGGCGGCCAGCCTGCCGCGCACCCTGACCCTGCACATCGGCTCGGCCCGGACCGTGGCCCGGGTCCGGCCGCTGGCCGGGGCCATCGTCCGGCTGAGCCTGCGGGACTCGCTGCCGCTGCACGTGGGGGACCGGGTGCTGCTGCGCGATCCGGGCGCGGCCCGGGCCACCGCGGCGGGGGCGGCGAGCCCGGCCGGTGCAGCGCGTCCGGCGGGCGGGGCGGGCCCGGCGGGCGGGACGGCTGGGGCGGCCCTGGCGGCCGCGGCGGGCTGGCCCGGGGTTCTTGGCGCCGTGGTGCTCGACGTGACGCCGCCGCCGCTGACCCGGCGCGGGGCCGCGGCCGCGGCCGCGCGCGAGCTCGCGACCTGGCCGGGCCAGCCGGGCGCGGCCGAGCTGCTCCGCCGGCACGGGCTGCTGCGGGCCACCGCGCTGCTGGCCATGGGCGTCCGCGAGCACCCCGAGCCGGTCACCGGCGAGTGGCTGGCTGACCCGGCCCGGTGGGCGGCGCTGGCCGCCGAGCTGGGCGAGGTGCTGGCCGCGCACGCGGCCCGTGAGCCGCTGGCCGCCGGGCTGCCGATCGAGGCCGCCCGGGCCGCGCTCGGCCTGCCCGACCGCCGCCTGGTGACCGCCCTGGCCCGGCCCCCGTTCCGGGTCGCGGCGGGCCTGGTCCAGCTCATGCCCGCCGGCGGGGCACCCGCCGCGGGGCTGCCCGACGCGGTGGCCGCGGCCGTGCGCATCCTGCGTGCCGACCTGGACCAGGCGCCGTTCGCCGCGCCCGACGCCGAGCGGCTGCGCAAGCTCGGGCTGGACGCCCGGGCCGTCGCGGCGGCCGAGCGGGCCGGCCTGCTGATGCGGGTCAGCGACCACATCGTGCTGGCTCCCGGCGCCGCCGACGCGGCGGCGTGCGTCCTGGCCGGGATCCCGCAGCCGTTCACCGCGGCCGAGGCCCGCCTGGCCCTGGGCACCACCCGCCGCACCGCGATCCCGCTGCTGGAGTACCTGGACCGGGCCGGGCTTACCGAGCGGCTGCCCGATGACCGGCGCCAGCTGCGGGCCGGGGCCGTCGCGGCGGCTGAGGGCGCTGCGGCTGGGGATTCACCGGCGGGGGACTCACCGGCTGGGGGCTCAGCGACGGGCGGGGAAGCGGCTGGCTGACCACGTGCCCGGTTCGGCGGGCTGCTCGCCGGCGGAGATCCACCGGGCCAGCACCGCGGCCGTGGCCGGGGCGTTCAGGATGCCCGTCCGGAAGTGACCCGAGGTCAGCCAGGCGTTACCGACTCCGGGCACCCGGTCGATCACCGGCCGCCGATCAGGATGCCGCGGCCGGAAGCAGCACCACTCCCAGGCCACCCCCAGGCCGCGCAGCTCGGGCAGCACGGCGGCCAGGCTGTCCATGATCGCCTCGATGACCTCGGGCTGCACCGCGGGTGTCTCGTCGCCCACGTCGAACGTCCCGCCCGCCAGCAGCCGGCCGTCCTCGATCTGGGTCGCCAGCGGCGCCACGATGCCGGGCAGCCGGACCGGCGTCGGCTCCGTGACCAGCAGGTGCCCCTTGACGCGGTCGGCCGGGATGTTGATGGCCAGCCCGTCCAGCACCGGCGGCCAGCCGGTGGCGAACACGACGGCGCCGGGGCTGATCGTGCCCGCCGACGTGGTGACCCCCGTGATCCGCCCGCCCGTGACGGTGACCCCGGTGGCCGCGACGCCCGTGGCCACCGCGGGCAGGCCGGCCGCGATCCGGACCAGCGCCCGCAGCGGGTTGACCCGGCCCTGGCGGCGGATCAGCGCCCCTTCCATCGGGCGGGCCAGGCCGGGAACCAGCTCGTCCACCTGGCCGGGGTTCAGCCACTGAACCGCCCGCGGCTGGTGCGCGGCGAAGCCGCCCTCGTGCGGGGCCAGCCCCAGCCAGTCCACCTCGACCAGGCCGACCCCGCCCGGAACGGCCTGCTCCAGGTCCCGCCATCGCTCCAGGCTGGCCCGCTCCAGGTCGACGAACGGCTCCGGGTCGCTCCACTGATGCGGCTCGGGGATGAGCAGGCCGGTCGCGCCGCCGGTGGCGCCCGCACCCAGCCGGCCAGTCTCGATGAGCAGCACCGAGTCGATCCCGGCCCCCACGCACGCGGCCGCGGCCGCCACGCCCATGATCCCGCCGCCGACGACCAGCACGTCAGGCCGGGCGCCGGCGATGTCGCCGTCCGCCCGGCCGAGGGCCGCCCGCTCCGCCTGCGTGAGCTGCGCCCGCCAGATGGCGCCCTGCGCCGTCATGCCCCGCCCCTCATGCCCGGTCGTCCCTCATGTCTGGCCCCTCATGCCCCGGTCCGCATGCGCCGGTCCCGTGCCCGGTCCTGCCTGTCATGGTGACATCCTCCCGCGATCTGGCCCTACCTTGATCGGCCGGCCGCGCCGACATGCTCACCCCAGCGCGAAATGCGGGTAATAACCCGGTACCGGGTCCGCGCCGCGCCGCCGTCGCGGGCCGCGGCGGGCCGGGCGCGGGCCTCGGGACCGGGTGCGCGGCCGGCCGCGGCTGGCTGCGCCGCCCGAACTCCGGCCGGCGTGGGCCCGGCGGCCAGCGACACGCGCGACGGCTGCCGGCCCCAGTTGCGGGAGCGGCTAGTCTGGCGAGGGTGGTGTCGGGCAATCCCGTCATCGCGGGGAGGAGGCCGTGCGGTGCTGACCGACGGATACGGGCGCGTGGCCACGGACCTTCGCGTCTCGCTCACGGACAAATGTAATCTCCGCTGCACGTACTGCATGCCACCGGAAGGGCTCGAGTGGCTGCCGCGGCCTGACCTGCTCACCGACGACGAGCTGGTCCGGCTGATCGGCATCGCGGTCCGCGACCTGGGCGTCACCGAGGTCCGCTTCACCGGCGGCGAGCCACTGCTGCGCCGCGGCCTGCCCGGCATCATCGCCCGGGTGGCGGACCTGCGCCCGCGCGCCGAGCTGTCCCTGACCACCAACGGCATCGGCCTGGCCAAGCTGGCCGGCCCGCTGCACTCGGCCGGCCTGGACCGCGTCAACGTCTCCCTGGACACGCTGTCCCGCGAGACCTTCATCCAGCTGGCCCGCCGGGACCGGCTCGCCGACGTGCTGGCCGGCCTGACCGCGGCGGCCCGGTCCGGCCTCGCCCCGGTCAAGATCAACACGGTGCTGATGCGCGGCGTGAATGACCACGACGCGCCGGCGCTGCTGCGGTTCTGCCTGGAGCACGGGTACCAGCTGCGGTTCATCGAGCAGATGCCGCTCGACGCCCAGCACGGCTGGCGGCGCGACGACATGGTCACCGCCGACGAGATCATGACCTCGCTGAGCGCGGAGTTCACCCTCAAGCCGGACGACTCCGTCGACCGGGGGTCAGCGCCCGCGGAGGCGTTCCTGGTCGACGGCGGCCCGGCCACGGTGGGCATCATCGCGTCAGTCACCCGGCCGTTCTGCGGCTCCTGCGACCGCGTCCGGCTGACCGCCGACGGCCAGGTCCGCAACTGCCTGTTCGCCCGCGAGGAGAGCGACCTGCGGGCACGGCTGCGGGCCGGAGCCTCCGACGACGACCTGGCCCGCAGCTGGCAGCGCGCGGTGGCCGGCAAGCTCCCCGGCCACGGCATCAACGACCCCGGTTTCCTCCAGCCCGCCCGCCCGATGTCCGCCATCGGCGGCTGAGCCCGTGTCCCGGCGGCGGCCGCTGGCTGCTGGCGGCTGCGGTCGTGTCCTGGCGGCGGCGGATGGCGCCTGAGCCCGTGTCACGGTGGCAGCCGCTGGCGGCTGAGGGCGTGTTAGCCGGTGCCTGACTCCCGGCCGCCGTTTGACGTGATCATCCTGGCCGGCGGGCGGGGTGCCCGGCTGGGCGGCGCGGACAAGCCGGGCCTGGTCGTCGGCTCCTCGACCATGGCGGCCACCGCAGCTCGGGCCGCGGCGACAGCGGGTGCCCGCCGGATCATCCTGGTCGGCCCCGACCGGCCCGACGTCGCCGCGGCCATCGCTGCAGCAGCGGCACTGCCTGCCGCGGACGCGCCTGCCGGCGACGTGCCTGCGGGCGACGCGCCTGCTGGACACGTGCGTGCCGAGGACGTGCGTGCCGAGGACGTGCGTGCCCAGGACGTGCGTGCCGAGGACGTGCCTGTCGGCGACGCGCCGGATGCCGGCGCGCCGGACGCGGCGAGCCGGGCGGGAGACACCTGGGCCGGGCGCCTGGTCGTGACCCGCGAGGAGCCGCCGGGCGGCGGGCCGGTCCGCGCGCTGCGGGCCGGCGTCGCGGAGGTCGCCGCGCCCTGGGTGGCGGTGCTGGCCGCCGATCTCCCGTTCCTCGACGGTGATCAGGTGCTCAGCTTGCTGGCCGCCGCCCGCGACGGCGCGTCAGCTGGCGCGGTCATCGCCGATGAGTCGGGTGCGGAGCAATGGCTGGCAGGCTGCTGGCGCACCGACCGGCTCGGCGCGGCGCTGGCCGGCTATCGGGGCGGTTCCCTGCGCGGCCTGCTGGCCCCGCTGCGCCCGGCCCTGATCCGCGACGCCGGACCGGCGGACGGCCCGCCCCCGTGGCTCGACTGCGACACGCCCGATGAGCTGGCCGCCGCCCGCGCCTGGCTAGCGGCCCGCGCTGCCTCTCCCTGCGCGGCCGGCCCTGCTTCCGCCGTCTCCGACCCCGGGCAGGCAGACTGACAGCGACCCGGCCGGGGGCTGGCCGCCGAAGTGGGCCAGGCCGGGTATGAGCAGACCGAGTATGAGCAGCCGGCTGAAGCCGGGCAGAGAGCGAGGTACCACGGTGAGCACGCTGGACCGCTGGACGCAGGCGGCTTGCGCCGAGCTGGGCCTGGCCCCGGAGCAGGTCTCCGCCCGGGTCGTGCTTGACCTGGCCCGCGACGTCGCGCACCAGGTCGACCGGCCGGCCGCCCCGCTGACCGCGTTTCTGCTCGGCCTCGCCGTAGGCGGCGGCCAGTCCCTCGACGAGGCGACCCGCAAGCTGACCGACCTCGCAGCCGCCTGGGAGAACCCGGAGAGCTAGCCCGCCGCGCCCCTCGCCGGGAGTCACCCACGGCGGTGCGCCCGCCCACCCCCGCGCGGAGCCTCGTCCGCCTGATCGTGACCGATCAGGGGCGGTACTACGCCCGATAGCGGTCGCGATCATGGGCGAACGCCGGCCGGGCCGGGCGGGCGTCCGGTGGCGTCTTGATCGTGACCGATTTTCCGGCGGATTTGCGGTATATCGGTCACGATCATGGCGGCTGGGGCGGCTCGTGCCCCAGGCGACTTCCGTGGCGGTACTGGTGTGGCGGGAGTGGCCGGAGGGGCGGGGCCGGGAGGCGCTGGCAGTGGCGGGCCGGTCTCGGTGGGGGTTGGCCATGAGCCCGCAGGATTAGGTGTAGCCGGCTGACCAAAACCCTGCGGGATCATGACAGACCCGACCGAGCGTCGGTCGTGGCCGCTCCGCTGCCTGCCGCCGATCGCGCAAGCGCCGGCCTGCCTCGCTGGCAACGCCTCGCCCGCCCGCCCTACCGCGCTGGCCCGTCCTGACTGGCCGCCCGTCCGGTCTCGTCGGCCCTGCCTTGCTGGCTCGTCCCGGCTGGGTCGCCCCTCCTGCCTCGCCCGCCGCAACTCTCGCCTGGGCCGCCCCTCCTGCCTCGCCCGACGTAACTCTCGCCTGGGTCGCCCCGCTGGCTCGCCGCCCGGCCCTGCCGCCTCGGCCGTCCGGCGGGACGTCAGCGGCCGGCCGGCCTCGCACCTCTACGGCCGGACCGGCCTTCGGTTTCTGCCGCAGCCGAAGTCGTCGAGTGGCCGCCTCTCCGCCCGGGCGCACCTGCTCTCACCTGGCCTTATGTCACTCCTGGCCTCGCGTGCTGAGCTTAGCTCTTGTCAGTAAGACTGTAACGATATATCTTTGACCTATCCGAAGCTTCTTAGACAGTCCGGGGAGAGCCCCGGCGGAGGGCT